>CAYVXB010000010.1:2627-20709 GCA_964454275.1 uncultured Chitinophagaceae bacterium
CAGGAGCTGACCAAATACTATAAAATTAAAATAGAATCCAAAAAAGCCTTATTTCTTTTTATGGCGATTTTTTCTTAACCTCTTTTTGCGTTTATGTGTAGCAATTTTATGACGTTTTCTCTTTTTACCGCAAGGCATAATTTTTATGATTGATAATGAATAATGTATAATTGAGCAGACTAAATACCAATTATTAATTGCTTTTTAACTGATTAATCCGCGTTTCTAATTCTTTTTTTACATCGGGTATGTTGATAATTTTTACACACATAGAATACCATTTTATGGCATTTGCTTTATCTCCTGATAATTCATATGCTTCCGCCAAGCTGAGCATTGCTTCTATATTAGTTGGTTCATGGTTAAGAACAGTGATAAAACGATTGATGGCTTTATCATATTGCCCTGAAGCTAAACCACCTACACCCAGCATAAACTGAGCATACATATTTAAACTATCCTTGCGGGCTACCGCTAATATGCGTTGAATACCTTGCATAGCTTCCTCAGGATGATTAACCGTGCTGCCATATATGAAACTGGCTCCCAAACCTATGGACAGTGAGTCGTTGTTTGGGTTAATAAATAATGCCTTTTCAAATAACTGCTTTGACTCATTAGCCAACCACGTTTTTAATGGACCATCTGGTTCACTAGGTAGGTTGCCCAATAACAAATTGGCTGCAAAGGTCATACTTTTTTCAGAATTTTCCAACTTTGCCGCTAAAACGGTGTAGTAGGCGTATGGTTCAAAAAAATGAAGAGAATCCTTCCAAAAGGCGGCTAATGTTCGATAACCATTTAACTTGGTTAGAGAATCTGGTTGATCAATGGGCTTTTCTAATTTTTCTACAACGCTCAACTGTAAAGAGGATAATTGAATTTTAAGTTTTTGTATATGTTGTGTGATATTGAATGGTTTGTGATCAGAAGTATTTTCTTTTGTAATTGAATTTATATTTTTTTTTTGTGGAATAGTATTACCTAAAAAGTATACAATTATTAATAGAATAAGTGCACCTCCTACGAGTATAAATTGCTGTTTTTTCATTAAAATGATTTTTAAAATAATAAAAATTACTCTTGCTTAATACCAAATTTATTTTTTACAGCATCTACAAATTCTTTAGCAGGTTTAAATGTTGGTATATGATGCGCAGGGATATGTACAGCTATATTCTTTTTCACATTGCGCCCAACTTTAGCAGCTCTTTTTTTGTGCGTAAATGTACCAAATCCCCGAATGAAAATACTTTCTCCATTTAGTGTGGTTTCTTTGATGGCTGTAAATAAAGATTCCATGGTAAGCAATACATCTACTTTAGGAATACCCGTTTTGTCAGATATGGTGTTTACTAAGTCTATTTTACGCATAATGTTATTACTTTAATAGGATTATAATTAAATAAGTTTCATTATATCATTTCCTTGAACAAATCAACAACTTATCTTTGATAAAATTTTTTATTTTTTTATGTCGCATTTACGAATTGGAATTTTTGGTGTAGGTTATTTAGGTAAACTTCAGAGTGACCATTGGTTAACGAGAAACAACGTGCAACTTATTGGGTTTGATGACCCTAATGAAGCCACTGCAAAATTAGTTTCATCAAAATATAATTTAAAGTATTTTGATACTCCTGAAGCTTTAATAAATGCCTGTGATGCAGTAGATATTGTAGCACCTACTCCTTTTCATTATGAATTGTGTGTACTAGCTCTTCGTAAGGGTAAGCATGTATTTGTAGAAAAGCCTATGGTGAATACTATGAAAGAAGCTCAAGAGTTAGTAAAGCTAGTACGAGAAGCCAATCTTGTTTTTCAGGTAGGGCATGTTGAACGATTTAATCCGGCTTTCTTGGCTGTGCAAAACCTTAGCTTAAGGCCTATGTTTATTGAAGTTCATCGATTGGCACAATTTAATCCGAGAGGTACAGAAGTGAGTGTTATACTGGATCTAATGATTCATGATATAGATGTTATTTTAAGTATTGTAAAAAGTGATGTTAAACATATTTCTGCCAGCGGAGTAGCTGTGGTTACAGATACTCCAGATATTGCTAATGTGCGTATTGAGTTCAATAACGGGTGTGTTGCCAATCTTACCAGCAGCCGTATGTCTATGAAAAAAATGCGCAAAATGAGATTGTTTCAAAAAGACATGTATGTAAGTATCGATTTTTTAAATAAGAAAGCAGAAGCGCTTAAACTAAAAGAGTCTGGCGATATGGATGCCTTTAGTTTTGATATTCCTACTGCTAAGGGAATGAAAACAATTGCCGTTATTCAACCTGTTGTAAAAGAGGAAAGCGCTATACAAAAAGAACTACAATCTTTTGTGCATAGTATTGAATCTGGTAAACATGCCGTTGTTAATGAAATAGATGGCTTGTTGGCCATGGAGGTAGCCCATCAAATTTTAGATAAAATAACACATGCTTCTGTGTCTATAAATATGTAGCAAATGAAGTTGATTGATTATGAGAGTAATTTTTCAGCCACTGCTAAATCAATGGGGTAAGTAATTTTTATATTATTTTCTTCCCCTTCAATAAGGCAAATGCTTTTTCCATACGCTTCTACCACGGTAGCCTCATCTGTAAAGCTTTCTTTATATGTTGTATTAAAAGCAGGAATTAATATATCACTTTTAAATGTTTGAGGTGTTTGTATTAAACGTATACGATCTCTATCAATGGAAATAGATTTTTCGTGCTCCATTATACGTGCACTATCTCTACAATGAATAACTGGGATAGCAGAGCCCTTTTCCATAGTCTGGTTATAGCAACGTTGAATTAAATTGGTTGATACCATTGCTCTAACTCCATCGTGTACAAAAACAATACATTCTTCTGTAATTAAGCTTAAGCCATTTTGTACAGAATGAAATCGAGTATGTCCGCCTTTTGTTATAGTAATATTGTGGAGCTGATTGAAATAAGTATCTATTAACTGTTTCCCATTGGCTAAGTATTGTTCCGGTAAAACCAAAATTATTTTTATATCATCAAAGCTTTTTAAAAAGGAATTAATGGTATAGTATAAAATAGGTCTGCCTTTAATGAGTATTAGTTGTTTAGGTAAGTCGTTATTCATGCGCTTGCCTATTCCGCCTGCAACTATTATAACATATTTTTTCATCAATATAAATATTATTAATGTGTAAAATAACTGTCTTTCTTCCATACATTGTAATTTTGCACGAATTGAGGTTGAATACCACAATAATTTTCATCTTTTGTCTTTTTATTTTTGATCTATTATGATACTACCCATTGTTGCATTTGGAAATCCTATTTTAAGGAAAGTAGCTTCTGATATAACACCTGATTATGCTGGTTTACAACAACTTATAGCAGATATGTGGGAAACCATGTATGCAAGTAATGGTGTTGGACTAGCTGCTCCACAAATTGATAAAGGTATCCGCTTATTTATAGTAGATAGTAAGCAAGTAGTGGATGGTATGGATGATGAAGAAAGAGCAGCTTATACTAATGATGTAGGCGTTAAAAGTGTTTTTATTAATGCAAAAATTTTGTCTTTAAAAGGAAAACCTTGGACATACAATGAAGGCTGTTTGAGTATCCCAAAGATTCGGGAAGATGTAGATAGAAATGAAACAGTTGAATTATCCTACATGAATGAACATTTTGAGCCTATTGTTCAAATATTTCGCGGTATTTCAGCAAGAATTATACTCCACGAATATGATCATATAGAAGGAAAATTATTTATTGATCATATTAGTTCTTTTAAAAGAAGATTGTTAAAAAACAAGTTAGAAGATATCTCTAAAGGTAAAATAGAGGTGGCTTATAGAATGTTATTCAATGGCTAAGAAAAATTGTATGTGTTGAGCTTTAGATTAATTGTGATGCTTTATTATTCAAAATTTATTATTTAAAATTCGACATAATGCACGCCTATCGTATCGGATTTGATGCTAAAAGAGCTTACCATAATACTACAGGATTGGGCCATTATAGCCGAACACTTATACAATCGTTAGCAACCTGTTATCCAGAACATCAATATTATTTATTGAACCCGAAACCTGCTAATCGATTATTTACACCCTCTTTTACTAATGTTTTCGAAATCCAACCCAAAAGATTGATTGATAAGCTATTAAGATCTTTTTGGCGTAGCAACAGTGTAAAAAAAGAATTAATTAAATATAATATTCAGCTATATCATGGATTAAGTCATGAAATACCTATGGGAATACAACGTACAAATATTTGTTCTGTTGTTACTATACATGATTTAATATTTGAACGGTATCCACATCAGTACAATCCAATTGATGTGCAGATATATCGGTTTAAATTTAAAAATGCGTGTAAGCATGCTGATAAAATAATTGCTATTAGTAAACAAACAAAAGAAGATATTATTCATTATTATGGGATACATCCTGACAAAATAGAAATATGTTATCAAAGCTGTAATGTGTCATTTTCCAGTAGGGTGGATGTAAAAGAAATTGACCTATTAAAACAGCGATATGGATTGCCTCAAAATTATTTTTTATATGTAGGATCTATCATAGAGCGTAAAAATTTGTTGGTAATATGTAAGGCCATGCAGCAATTAGGAAGCAAGTTGCCCATGCCACTAGTCGTTATAGGCAATGGAACTGGTTATAAAAAAAAGATTCAAACATTTATACAGGAACATCACTTGGAAAATAAAATTATTTTTTTATCAGATAACCCCATCGCTAAAAAGGATTTTGCTTTTAAAACAGCCCAAAATTTTCCAGCCTTATATCAAGGTGCTACGGCTGTTATTTACCCTTCTATATTTGAAGGTTTTGGTATTCCTGTGTTAGAGGCTTTGTGGAGTAAGGTACCTGTCATCACCAGTAAAACATCCTGCTTACCTGAAACAGGTGGTAACGCAGCATATTATGTTGATCCATATAGCACAGAGGAGATGGCCAATGCCATGTTGGTTATTTCAAGTGATGTCTTACTTAGAGCCAATATGGTAGAAAAGGGCTGGACGTATGCACAACAATTTACGTATCACAATTGTGCAACGGCTGTAATGAATGTATATAAAAATTTGCTTTAAAGGGACCATGTACTACAGAGAAACGTCTATATTGTTGAGGAAACAATCTTACTTTTGCGCTCGTTATGATTCAGTATTTAAAAATTGTTGGTAATGAAACCATTGAAATAGATAAGCCTGAAAACGGTTCTTGGGCTAATGTATTACCTCCCTTAAAACAGGAGGAGTTTGCAGATTTATCACAAGGATTAGATATTCCACTTGATTTTTTGTCTGACTCATTGGACATTGATGAGCGAAGCCGTTTTGATATACAAGATAATGTTAAGCTTATTGTTATTAAGACGCCAACAGAAAATAAATCTTTAAATGAAAGTGACGCATTCTACATTACCATACCTGTTAGCATTATTCTTACACATAATCATATTGTTACAGTAAATTCTTTTAAGAATGATGCGATGAGTAATTTTTTAGACACCTTTCGAAGTCGGCCACCAGATAGGCGTAACATGATGGTGTTAAAAATTTTTGAAAAAGTAGTTACCAATTTCTTAGAATTTTTGAAAGAAATTAATCAAAAAAGAAATTTGCTAGAGCAGCAACTATATGCTTCTAATAGAAATGAGGAGTTATTGGAATTAATGAGAATTCAAAAGAGTTTAGTATACTTTGTCACAGCGTTGCGTAGTAATGAATTACTATTTTTAAAATTGGAGCGTACTAATTTTTTAGGCCTAACAGAAGAAGAAAAAGAGTTTTTAAATGATTTGGTGGTAGATACCTCTCAAGCGGTTGAAATGGCCAATATTTATACCAACATTCTTAGCAGTACGCTAGATGCTTTCGCCAGTATTATTTCTAATAATTTAAATAATGTTTTAAAAAGATTGACATCTATCACAATTATATTGTCCTTACCAGCACTAGTTACTAGCATTTATGGCATGAACGTTCCTATACCTTATGCCAATTCACCACATGCTTTTTATATCCCAATTGTATTGTCCTTGGTTATATCGATCGTTATAAGTTGGTATTTTATGAAGAAGAAGTGGTTTTAAGTATAGAAAATATTATAACTCATTATTTTTTTTCATAGCAGAGGCTTTCATTTCTATGGCTCTTGTTTTACCAACATATTTTTCTATTCTTTTTTCTACAAAATAAATAAGTGGGGTTAGTAAAATGGCCATGATGAATTTATATATATAGTTCATTGTACAAATGGCTAAAACCAATTGCCAACTCCAACCTTTACCAATTTTAAAAGCTATAAATAATACAATAAAACTATCAACTAGTTGAGAAACCAATGTAGAGCCTGTAGCCCTTATCCATACTCGTTTTTCGCCAGTTATTTTTTTGATTTTATGAAATATTGTTACATCCACTAATTGACTTATCAAAAAAGCACTTACACTTCCTAATATAATCCACATTCCTTGACCAAAAATTCCATTAAAGGCATTTTGCATATTAGGTATACCGCTTTCTACATTTGAGGTAATCCAAAATGCAGCGGGGGGCATTTGTATAGATCCATAAAATGCAACAAACGCATATATGATAAGAGCTACGGCTGTAAAGGAAATAAAGCGCACAGCTTTTGGTCCATAATATTCATTTACAATATCTGTAATAACAAACTCTAATGGCCATAACAATGCACCGCAGGTAAGGTTAAAAGAAAGCCCACTTTGGCCAAATAAAGTAAAATTTGATGGGTGAAAACCAAGTAATTGTTCTAAAGAAAATAATTTACCACCAATACATTCAGCGATGAGTGCATTCGCTACAAAAAAAGCTGTAAAAAATATAAAAAGCTTTGTGGATCTATCTTTTAGGATATTGTGTATCATATTGGAAGAGTAATATATGCTATTTGTAGCAACCAAAATACGATATTACTTATATATAACCACCTAGGAATTAGATTTAATTTTTGATGCTTAAAAATACGTATCCATAACATATACGTACATATTATTGTATTTAAAATAGGAGCAAGTATAAGCCCTGTAATAATACTTAAAGAAAGAATATCTTTATTGTTATGCACGGGTATAAAATGCAAGGCCATGGTTAATGCAAAAAATAAATTGCAAATAAATCCTACTCTTAAAAAAAATAAAATTTTTGCCATAAATAAGCTTTGTAATATACAGCCTTAAATAAATATGTACCAACATTTTTAATTTCAATACAATGAATTAACTTGTCCGCTCTTTTAAAGAGTTCAGGCTAAATGAAATTTAAGGTTGGTAAATAAACCCAAGCAAAAACAAATAACTTCATATTGCCATAGTGGTTAATATATGGTAGGGTTTGTTTCAAAAATAAAAATGTATGCAGATGAAATATTTTAATTGGAAAAAAATAATACCTCATGCAATAGCAATCGCTATTTTTTTAGTTATATCATTAATATATTGTAGGCCCGCTTTAGAAGGGAAAGTGCTGTCTCAACATGATATTATAGGTTGGAAGGGTGCCGTTCAAAATAGTGTTGAGCATCAGCAAAAATACGGTCATTATCCTTTGTGGAATACGGGATTATTTAGTGGAATGCCTAATTATCAGATATCTATACCTGGTAAGTCAACCTTAATTGATTTTACAAAATATTTAAGTTTAGGAATGCCTGAGCCGATTAATTATTTCTTTCTTGCTTGTATTTGTTTTTACATACTAAGCCAGGCACTGGGATTAAACGTTTATATTTCTATTGCAGGGTCATTGGCATTTGCTTACGGTACTTATATCCCCAATATTATCGCGGCTGGACACATCACTAAAATGTTGGCTGTGGCTTATATGCCGGCAATGCTGGCAGGGCTCATATTGTTATATACTAAAAGGTATTGGCTGGGATTGTTAGCTACAGCTTTGTTTGCAACCTTAGAAATTGGTGTAAATCATCCTCAGATAACGTATTATTTTGGTATAGTATGTGGCATAATGACGATAAGCTACATAATAAAATGGATCAAAGAAAAATCCTTTAAGCATATGTTTTTTGTGTTGCTCTTAACCATATTATCTGTTGGTATTGGTGTAGGAAATTATGCGCTAACATTTTTAACCACATCAGAATATACGCAGTATACCATGCGTGGTGGCAAATCAATAGAGCGTACGGATAATAATACTTTACAAAAAGTTAGTACAAAAGGGTTAGACAAAGATTATGCTTTTAGTTGGAGTTATGGTAAGGCTGAAATTGTTACTTCTATGATGCCTAATGCTTTTGGTAAAAGCAGTATGGAGCATTTTGATGAAAATGCAAGTGTGATAAATAAACTTGTTGAAAAAGGCATGCCGGAAAATAATGCAATACAGTTGGCTACTAGCTTACCTACTTATTGGGGCGGACAGGATAGCACATCGGGTCCATTTTATTTTGGGGTTATAACGGTGTTGCTTGCGGTTGTTGGATTTGTGCTAACAAAGTCCCATCATCGCTGGTGGATTTTAGCTGGAACAATTATTTGCTGGGCGATGTCGTGGGGAAGGTATTCTGAAGGATTTAACAGCTTTTTGCTCAATCACCTACCTTATTACAATAAGTTTAGATCGCCCAACATGATTATTATTCTTCCGCAATTGTTGTTTTCTATGATGGCGGTATTAGGATTGCAAGAATTAATGCGCGTTCAAAAGAACGGACAATTCAAACAATATGTAAAGCCTGTTTTGTATGCTATAGGCGGACTTTTTGGGATATTAACTTTGATGTACTTATTTATGGATTATAGTTCGCCTATTGATAAAGAAATTAGCAATTATTTTACAAAACTAGCCAATAACGATAATACATTTGGTCATGATGTTGTTAATGCATTAATAACAGATCGAAAGAAAATGTTTGGCAATGATTTATTGCGTAGTATAGGTTTTGCAATATTGTTATTAGGATTGTTATACATTTTTATGCGTCAATGGCTAAAACCAATAGCATTAATCGTTATTCTACTTGTTATTAATACAGCCGATATATTATGGGTAGACAGTAAATATTTAAATGAGGAAAATTATCAAACAAAGGAAGAATATGTTTCTGATAATTTTGTTCCAACAGCTGCAGATAAATTTATTTTAAAAGATAAAGACCCACATTATCGGGTGTATAATATATCTCCCGATCGATTTGCTGAATCACGTACCTCATATTTTCATAGATCCATAGGAGGATATCATGCGGCCAAGTTGCGTGTGTATCAAGATGTTATTGAAAATCAGTTTTCAAAAAACCCTCCTAATACAGATGTATTAAATATGCTGGATGCAAAATATTTTTTAATACCTGATCCACAAACCAACCAATTGCAAGTACAACAAAATCTAAATGCGATGGGAGCGTGTTGGTTAGTAAAAAAAATAGTCTTTGTAGATGGTCCCGTACAAGAAATGAATATGCTCGATAGTATTCAGCCAAAAGAATTTGCAATTGTAGATAAACAATTTACTGCACAAGTTCTTCAACAGCCTATTTGGGATTCTACAGCTTCTATTAAACTTGCTCATTACAATAATGATACTATTCAATATACGTTTAATGCCAACACTCCACAATTTGCTGTATTTAGTGAAGTGTATTATCCCAAAGGTTGGAATGTTTATATAGATGGTAAACAAACGCAATATTGTAAAACCAATTATACATTACGAGGGATGTATATTCCTGCCGGTAAACATACTATTGATTTTAGATTTGAACCGCGATCTTATAAGATAGGCTTTCAAATCAGCTATATATCAAGTATTTTGTTATGGATAACGATGGCTTTAGCCTTATTGATGTTTGGAATCAAATACTATAAGAAAGCTAATTGAGTATTATTTATTCATTAATCCCTTAATGACATTAATTCTAAATTGTATTACGGGTAATGCTTTTGATGGATGTCCTTGTAGTATATATTTACAAGCTAGAATAATAGAAGCGCCTAATTTAAAAAAATATTCTATCCATTTTTTTACATAAGCGGATTTGTTTATTTGTAATGTTCGTACTCTTTCTCCACGCCCAATACCACTAGCTACGCGATACATATATGCTGGCGTTAGTTTTTTGACTTCTACTATGTGCTGTACGCACACTTGTGGATGATAATATATTTTTCTTCCTAAAGCTTGCAATTTAAAAAAGAACTCCTTTCCTTCTCCGCCAATACGCAAACTACCCACTACGCCAGGTAATTTTGTATTAAAACCTCCTACTGCATCAAAATCTTTTTTTCGAACAATCATATTGCTTTCTAAAGGATATTTATTGCGTTTAAATATTTCTATTTGCTGGCTATAATCAAAATTTCCTACTAGCGATGATACATAATGGCTCATCCATTTAGGTTCTGCAGGAATATATTTAGGAATAATCCTTCCCCCTAATCCGCCAGCGTCCGTATATGTTGTAAAGAAATGTATGATTTGTTCTAGATAGTCACTATTTGCGACAGCATCATCATCCATAAAACATAATAATGGGGCTGTAGCTTTTTGAGCTCCATTATTTCTGGTAAATGAGGATCCTTGCTTTCGCTCGTTATAGTAATGAAAATTAGCATCCGTATGGGCTTGAATGTATGCTTGACAAATCTTTTCTGTATTATCTGTTGAATTATTATTTACAACGATTACTTCAAAAGCATTTTTGTTTAATGTTTGATGGTACAGACTATTCAAAGCATTTATTATATAGGCTTCTCTATTATATGTACAAATAATAATGGATATTTGCAACGTTGAACTCATGTATTATCTACTGTTTAGAAATAGGAATAAATATGCCATCATTGGTAAAATTAATATTTCTATGCGGGTTATAATAAAATAGAATTTGAATAATGAACAATATTAGCATTATTACTATTTCGTTTAATAATTTGAAAGATGTTATTACCACATGTAATAGTGTTGATATTCAAAAAAAATATCCATTTGAACATTTAATTATAGACGGCTCCACCAATACTGAAATAAAGACTTTTCTAGAAAAAAATAACCAACCGCATTATCGACGATGGATTTGTGAAGCAGACAAAGGTATAGCTGACGCTTTTAATAAAGGCATCTTAAATGTTAGTGGTGATATTATTGTTATGATGAATGCAGGAGATGCTTTTTATGACGAAGAGGTTATAACTAAGGTTAGTAGTATTTTTGAGGCAGATAACAGTTTACAGTGGCTGCATGGAAAGTTTAAAATTTTTAGAGGTAACCAATGGGTAATTATTGGAAAACCTTTTGAGAAAAATAAATTATATCGGGGCATGCGCAGTGTTTGTCACCAGACTATGTATATAAAAAAAGAAGTATATAATAAACATGGACTATATAATGAACAGGAAAAAATTGCTATGGATTATGACTTCTTGTGCCGTATTGCATCAGAGAAAAATACGTTTATCAATCAACCTTTAGCTGCCTTTGCACCAGCGGGAATAAGTAGTACTAATTATTTACAATCGTTAAAAGATAATAAAAGAGTATATCAAAAGTATTACGGCAAAAGTTTTAAATTAATTGTATGGCAATTGCGGTTAAAAATATTATATCATACACTTCGATCTCCTATTGGAAATTTTTTATATAAAATAAAGACCAAGCTGAGGCTAGAGAATATGTGATATTCTTAGAGTGTATCATTACACTAACATTTTTTTTCTTATTTTGTAGCGATTCCAATAGTAATTAACTTTTCCCAACCATGTTCTTTTTGTGTATGTACATGCTATCGTTGGAGGATATAATGTTTTGGCTTCTTTAAGAGCTTTACTGTATGCTTCAAAGAGGTTCTTTATATCTGGCCGATCATGAAAGTTGAATCTTGTTTGATATTTAGAAAGGCTCTCTATGTTATTTAAATCAAGGGCACTAAAATGAAAAAATATTAATGGATATAGCTTGTTTACTAGGTACGTATTATTTTTTATTATGAAAGATCGTTCGTGTAAATTCCAATAAGCGCAGTTCATGCCAAAATCTTTAGAAATAACTATTTTCTCAAAAAAAATAGGTAGTAAATTTATCCATGCTTGATCAACGAACATTCCTAGCTTCAATTCTGAATAACAGTAATTAGCCAATCGTTCTTTAAGCCAGGTTATAAAATTGATACTGTTCTCTGTTTTTCGTAACGCACAAAATCCCAAATTGTAAATGCCATATTTAATAAATGTTCTTTCTTGCGGGAGCTTACCATCAAGTGGAATAGGAGTTAAACAGTGTGGGGTGATTATAACATCATGATTATCTAATAGTTGTTCAACTGGTTTAAAAGAATGATATACATATATATCAGGATCAAGATATATTATTTTACAATCATTATACTGTTTGAAAAAGTAATCTATATAAAAGGGTTTAACGCTAGTGTTTAGCTCAACAATTTTATAAGCCAAAGCCATTTTAGCTAATTGCTGTTCCTCTATTATTTCCTCACACGGTAATACAGTTATATTTTTTTGATTAGGATATTCAATATTGGGAAGTTTTTTATCTATCAATCCAATATAAAATCGATAATCGGTATTGCATTCTAAAAATGATTTTACAACTAATGATGCTTGTGCAAGATAATTATTAGAACAAAGTGTAAAAGCTATTTTAATCATTTCTTAAATAAATTTCGTAAAAAATAAAAAGGTAAAGTAATAAACATCCATATAAAAGCAGCTATGCGAGATATGAAAAATTTCTTACGAATTAATAGTTTAAAAAAAATATTCCAATAATATCGTAATAAAATTTTTCTAAAACTTTTTGATAAAATATCTATTCGTTTAAATATACTCCAGTTATTGTTTAAAGCTAATTCTATAATTTTTGCCGGGTAATCTTTAACTAGATTACTATCTCTTTCGACTGAACTTACACCCCCATCTGCGTAAAAGGCAATAGTTGCTGGAACGTAGGTATGCGTAATCTTGTTATTAAACCAACATCGAAGATTAAATTCATAATCTGCTTCTTGCGGGTATTGTAAATTAAATAAACCTATTTGTTGGAAAACAGATCGATGGTAGAAAATTGCCTGATGGCAAATATTGCGTTTTAGTATTTTTTCAATATTAAATTCCCCATCATATATACATTTATATTTTTCATACCAAACATTACCATAAATAATTTGCGAATTTGGATGGGTGATTATGTGTGTAGCAATTGTTTCTAGTACATGTGTATCATATAAATAATCATCGTTGCCTAAAAAAAATATCCATTCGCCTGTTGCTGCTTGAATGCCTTTATTCATTGCATCATAAACACCTTTATCTTTTTCATGTACATAATAAATGTGGGAAAATTGTTTAGATTCCTGTTGTATAATACTAATAGTATTGTCGTTGGATAATCCATCTATACACCAATGTTCTTTATTTACGTACGTTTGATTTGTTATGTTCTTAATACAACGTTGAATATGTTTTTCACTATTAAATGTGGGAGTAATAATACTAATTTTTGGAGAAGACATAATTATTTTTTGAATGCATATAACATTCCAAACGGTGAAATACAATCATTATCGGGAGAAAAAATGATAAATCCCCTTTCTGATAATTTTGTTACTAATGATTGCTTTCCTTTGAAATGATATTCCATAAAAATAGAGCTTATTGTATCTATGATTCCTATATCACATAAATTATCAATTATATCATATTCAGCACCTTCGCAATCTAATTTTAATACTATTTTATGATTAGGATTTTCTGATCTTATTTTTTGAATAACGTTAGCTGCTTCTTTTATTGTTACAGTTATAGTTTTATTTGCTCCATGTTTTGGTAAATGGTCATAAAAAAATGTGGAAGTAGTTCCTCCCAGATGGCCATTAGCAGGGAGTTGCACATTTAATAAAGAATTTGTTTTTCCTAATCCATAATTATGGTAAATAATTTTGGAACTTATATCTTGATTTAATTTAAAATTTTCTTCTGCCAAGTTAAAAGTTGCTGGAAACGGCTCAAAGCCATACACTTTTTTAATATTCGGAAAAGAAGCAACGCCTATATTCATGCCCACATCACAAACTACCATTTCTTCAATACTATTAAAATTATATAAGAATTTTATAAAGATTTCTTCTGCAACTTTTATGCTATCATAAGTTTTTATATTAATTTTTATATTTTGATTATTGTATTGTACTTCTATATGAGGATTTTTGCTACCAAGCTCTTTGGTATTGATATAGTTGCATAACATTAATTTTTGTAAAAGCTCTCCATCGTTTGCAAATAGATGAAGATTTTTTTTTAATGATTTTATATATTTATATTTAGCAACTGGCATCCTTCTAAAATAGGGTAATAAAGCGTAAGCAAAAAATACATTCTTATACCGCAGTACTGATTTAAAAAAGAATGTATATGGTTTTATAAATTTGCGCATGTAATTTCTTTAATTAGAACACCCCAAAATAATAAATAACAGGAATAGTTGAAATGAAAAAATACTTTAAGAGCAAAATTCAAAGCTATCTTAATAAAAAAGGATATCAAATTATAAAAACCAGTTCTAATAAACAGCATTGGTTGCAAAAGCTTAACATACAAACCATTATTGATGTTGGTGCAAATGAAGGGCAATTTATAAAATATATAAATACAATATTGCTTAATAAGAAGATTTATGCTTTTGAACCTATAAAAGCTTGTTACGATCAATTAGTGAAAAATACTCAATCATTAAATATAAAAATATTTAATTGTGGCTTAAGCGATCAAAACGGTACCGCAGAAATCAATATTAGTAATAATTTGGTAAGTTCCTCTATGCTTGAAATGGATAACCTACACATTCAAAATTATCCTGAATCGCATTATATAACTAAGCAATCTATACAACTTAAACGGTTAGACGATGTTATTGATCAAATACAAAAAAATATTTTACTAAAAATAGATGTACAAGGTTATGAAAATAAAGTAATAGCTGGCGGAACAAATATAATAACAGCAAGTAAAGTTATTTTGATTGAGTCTTGCTTTCAAACACTATATAAAGGTCAGTGGCTTTTTGATGATATTTATAAACATTTTGTCAGCAAAGGATTCAAATTTATGGGATTTTTGTTGGAAGAAAATATACCCCAATTTCATAACGCCACTTTACCTCTCTTTGCCGATTCTATTTTTATAAATATGCAAGTTTAGTTAGAAGAAGTATGTTTTATGTTTCTGTTGTATAAATTTTTCTCTCACAACGTTAGTGTTTCCTTTATCAACCTGCCATTGGTATTAAAGCGTAAATATTTTTTATTAATGGAATTTTTTCGAACCAATATACGATAATATACTTCTTTTTCTTTTTCATCATTGCTTTGTACTAAAACTACTTTTTGAATACTCCAATTAGCATATTTACTTTTATCAAATCCATCTTTTACTTCGGAGGGAATGTTTGCAATAGCAAAAGTAGTTTCACTTAACATCCATGCACCATCACTTTCAAATTGAGCTAGCATTTGCTTGCCATCATTTGTAAACGTGGCTGTAAAATGAGAAAGCTTATCACGCCATTCAACATTAGTTGCATCTGGATAATTTTTTGCAAAAGATTCTGTAACCGTTGCAGGAATTTTTCGAATTTGCGCTTGCGTAGTAAGGCTATATAATGTTAAAGACAAACAAAATAATAACATGTTTTTTTTCATACTCTAATTTTAATTTTTATAAATAAATTTTTAATTCATAATTCATAATTCACAACTCTCAACTCTCAACTCCCTCCACCACAATAACAATTTCCCCTTTAGCAGCTTTCTTTTCAAAATGTTCATGCACCTCAGTTAAACTACCTCGTATATTTTCTTCAAACATTTTCGTCAACTCTCGACTTACACAACAATTTCTTTGGCCTCCAAAATACTGAATAAAATCATTCAATGTACGAACTAAGCGTAATGGCGATTCATAAAAAACCATAGTGCGATCTTCCATAGCCAATTTTGTAAGCAAACTATGTCTACCCTTTTTCAAAGGTAAAAAACCTTCAAAACAAAACCGATTTATAGGTAAACCACTATTAACCAATGCTGGAATAAAAGCTGTAGCACCGGGTAAACATTGCACTTGTATATTATTACGCACACATTCTCTTACAATTAAAAAGGCGGGGTCTGAAATGCCTGGTGTGCCTGCATCGGTGAGCAAGGCCATTTTTTTTCCACCGGTTAATTGTTGAATTAAGTGTTGCAATATTTTATGTTCATTATGTTGATGATAGGGGGTAAGTGGAATGTTGATATTATAATGATTCAGTAACTTGCTTGAGGTACGAGTATCTTCCGCTAAAACGACATCTACTTGTTTAAGCACATCTAATGCTCGTAGTGTAATATCGCCTAAATTGCCTATGGGCGTTGGAATAATGTATAGCAATATGTTTATTTTAAATTATAAATGCTAAATGAAAAAGCCAAAGATCTTCATTTAAAAATTTGGCATTGTTAAATTACTATAGATATTTTGTCATGCCGAACGTAGTGAGGCATCTCTCAAAATAATAAATTCCTTATGTAGTAAGGGATTTCTCCCTACGGTCGAAAGGACAAATCATACTATTTAATTTAAAATCTATACTTAATTAACAATGCCAAATTTTTAAATAAATTATTCTTTAGTTCGCTGTAAAAATAACGATAATAATATATATATAACCAGTATAACTGGAGCTGCGAGCCATTTCAAAAAAAGAACAGCACATATAGATATTAACACAAGCAATAGTTTAACAGCATTGGGTTTTAAGCCACCGGGTTCTATTTTTAAACTCATTAAAGGTAAGCGAGAGAGCATTAAAAAACTAAGTACAAAAGTGATTGTATATAAAATCCATTTATTTAAAATAAGATGATTAAGGTTAAAATAATTAAAATGCAAAATAAATGGAAGCGATGCTATTACTAGAGCTGGGGTGGGTATGGGAAGCCCAATAAAATGATAAGTTTGACGAGTATCAATATTAAATGTAGCTAAACGGTAAGCACCGGCTATAGGAAGCACTAGAGAGGGAAGCAAATAAAGAATGGAAATATCTAAGCCATTTTCTTGCTGAGCATAACTTAAGCGAAGTAATTGATACATAATTAATCCGGGTGCTACACCAAAACTTACTACATCACACAAAGAATCCAATTGTTTGCCTAACTCAGATTGTGCTTTACATAAACGAGCGATAAAGCCATCCATAAAATCTATACCGGCAGCTATAAAAATGCAAATAGCACCCCAAGTAATTTTTTCTGGAAGATTTAATATAGTTTCATTATCATTAATGATTACAATAGACTCATTGGTTTGTAAAATAAATATGATGGCTAGGCAACCAGCTAATAAATTACAAAGGGTAACGATATTCGGAATTTGCTTCATAATGCGCAAATTAGCAAATGTGGAAATGAAAATCACTTAATGTATTACTTTCTTATTTTTCATTTCATCGGGGATGTATATAAAAAAGCGGAAAGAATTTCTTTCCGCTTTTTTATATGTATATTCTTTAAATGAATTAATCAGTGATTTTACCTTTACCTGCAACTGACCAATCAAGTATTGCTTGTTTCTCCATTGTGGTTATGGTTACTCCTCCTGTCGGCATAGTTCCAGCATTTACTTTTGAATAAATAGTCGCAGCTTGTGCCACTATATTAGCTTCTACGGTGAAATTAACTCTTCCGGTTCCAGCTACATGACAACCAGCAGATGCACATTTGTTATTGGCAGATATAATTGCTTTTGCTGCTGTAAATAATGGGCCAGGCGTAGTTGTTGGTGTTGTTGTGCTTTTTTTACAAGCAAAAACTATAGTTACTACAACTGCTATTAGCGCTATTAAGCTTAAAGAAGTCATTTTTTTCATAAACGAATAGTTTTATACAGATTTAAAATTTAAAGATAAAACCAATGCTTTGTCAAGTATATGTCATTTTTTTGACTGATCAAACTTTTCTACATATTATTTCTGCATCAACTTTTCAATATCTTCAATGGCTATAGGAATATTTTTCATTAAATCGGTATGGCCATTCTTCGTTATAACCACA
>CAYVXB010000010.1:20719-26376 GCA_964454275.1 uncultured Chitinophagaceae bacterium
CGAATACCCATTTTTTCTTCTTCAATATAAATGCCTGGCTCAACAGTCAATACCATACCGGGTTGTAGGGGTTCTGCTTTGGGGCCAACATCGTGTATATCTATACCTAAATGGTGCGATATGCCATGGTATAAGTATTTTCGATAGGCTGGATTTTCTATGTCTTCATTTTTTACATCTGATGGGTGAAGTAAGCCTATTTTAATAAATTGTTTAGTTGCTTCGATGCCTACTTTTTCAGTATAATGCACAAGCGTAATACCCGGCTTTAATAGGCTTTTAGCGTAATGGTGTAAATGTAAACAAGCATTGTATACCTCTTTTTGCCGTTTCGTAAATTTTCCACTAACGGGAACCGTTCTGGTAAGATCGGCACAATAGCCGCCATAATATGCACCAAAATCCATTAACACTAATTCACCTTTTAAACATTGTTGGTTGTTGCTGACATAATGGAGTGTTCGAGCCCTATCACCGCTTGCAATGATACTGCCATAGGCTTCTCTACTGGCTCGTTGACTTAAAAATCCATGTATAATTTCTGCTTCAATTTCATATTCCCATACGTCAGGCTTTATAAAAGATAAAACTCGACGAAATGTTTTTTCAGTAATGTTTATGGCTTGTTGTATAATTTCTATTTCTAAAGGTGTTTTAATAGCACGTAGCTGTTTCAATATTTTAGCAGAACGATGATATTGATGCGCAGGGTACTGTTTTTGCAATTTTTTAGCATATCGATAATCCCTAGTTTGAATATGGTTGGATTTTCTGTCATTTTCGTTGGTATTGATGTAAATATGATCTACTTGATGAATCCATGTTTGCAATAGTGCATCTAAGCTATCTAACCACACAATGGTTTCCATACCTGAAATGGCTTTGGCCTCATTGTTTCTTAATCGTTTGCCATCCCATTTTTCTTTTAATTCATTTGGGCGTACCAACACCAACACCTCTCTATATTTTGGATCAGGATTACTGGGAAATAAAACAACCATGGTATCTTCTTGTTCTATCCCGCAAAGCCAATATAAATCTGAGTTTTGCCAAAATTTATATAATTGGTCTCCGTTCGTGGGCATTTCATCATTACTATTAAAAATGGCAATGCTATTGGGGAGCATTTGTTTAACAAAGCGTTTTCTATTTTGTTGAAATAACTGGGGTTGAATGGGTAAATGTTTCATGATGTAAATTGATTTTACAAATGTAATTGTTCATATCTTATTTCTAATACGTGTTTATTTATAAAATTGCACACTTAAAAAGTCATTTTTCTGTATGTAAAATATTTTGAAATTAAAAGGATAGCCTTATATTTGCTCCTTATCAATTCTAAAAAACTGCGTATGAAGAAAATTTTATTACTTATAACGAGTGTTTGTACACTAAGTGTTGCGTACAGCCAAGATAGCACGGCTATTACAACAACTAATGTAAAAGATGATTATATTAATTCTTGTACGTTGTTTGTGAAACTCTTCGCAAACGATTTTCAAACAGAGTATGGAGTACCTGGTAGTTCTTTAAAAAATCTATTGCTTAAAGGAAACTTGCCTAAAATATCGGATATGGGTCCTGGCTTTGGCTTGAGGTATACTCAAGGTGTACATAAATACATAGATATTGCTGCTGTTTTGCAAACGTCTTTCGTTCGTTATTTTATAAAAGAGGAGGGAATTTTTGCAAAAACAGATCCATATGTAGAGTTTCATGTTACAGGAAACTTTAAATTATTGTCTGATAAATATCCTGTAACTCCAGTTATAACACTTGGCCTAGGGTTAGCTCGTTTTGATAAAGTTGTGCCCATTATTCCGGCAGGAGTTTATATCCAAGCGCATATTAATCGGGCGATATATTTTAATATTGGAACACAGTATATATACGGGGTAGGTAAAAACGCAGCTTCTTGCATACAACACACTATTTGCATCGGAGGGCCTGTTGGTTCTTTGATTAAATGGAAGAAAAAATAAGGAGAATACATATCAAGAATATTAGTAGGAACTTTTTACAGGAGTTCCTACTTTTTTTATGTGCAGGAAGTTAAATTTCATGGCGTTTTTTCTAGGACATAACAATCCTCATATAATATAAACTGAATTTAACTCCTTACTATGAACGTAATGCTTTTTTGAATGAGGGAATTTATAAATTAAAAAATATTTTTCAAATAAGCTGATTAAAAAAGACTGGAACAATTCCAGTCTTTTTTAATAGATAAAGATGTTATCTTGTTATTTTATAGTACCATATTTTTTGAAGATTTAATAATTATACTTCGGCCAACTTCATTTGTAAAGGTTACTTCTAAAGTTATAGTATAACTGCCTGATCGTGTATAGAGGTGACTGGGGTTTGCCGCATTAGATAGAGGGCTACCATCACCAAAATTCCAACTATAGGCACTAATAGAATATACATCTGTACAACTCATGCCAATTGAACTTTCGTCTTGAAAATTTACAATAGCTCCGCCTGTGGGAATAAGGCTAGTATTATATGAAAAATCAACTTTAAGACCAGGAGGAATGGGAATACGAGCTGCATCTGAACTAGATGTAGTTTTTAGTACTAATTTTTCCTGATTTACGTTTTCCTTGGAACAGGCTACAAACATTACTGCTGTTGATGCACAGCAAAAAAGACGAAATAAATTCTTCTTCATTTTGTTTTGATTTTTAGGGTTGAAAAAATATATTAACACTTTAAATATATAATAGTTTCAATGATATCATGCAGCAGGTTTTTAATTTTAATATGCCTTTAAGTAGGTGAGGGCGTTATTAAAAAGATCTTTAAAAATTGGTTTTGGTAATGAGAGAGATAAATAAAAGGATTATTAGCTTGTGAGCATTAAGATGTATATGATCTGAATTATTGAGAGTGTAGAAATGGGCTTATGCTTCACGTTTTGCTATTCGTATTTCAGTGCTGGCTCCTGCATATTGAACACCTATTTTTTCTATAAGCTGAGATATTTGAATATTTATTTCTTGACGAAAGTGTTCAAAATTTGGTTCATCATCAGTGGGAATATAGTAATCGGCAACTATCAAAAAAGCATTTTTTTGTATGTCGCTAAAATATACATTACTGCTTTGTATGTATTCGTTTTTTAAAATAGCTTTTATGCCTTCTATCAATTTTTGTAGCTCTGTGGTAGAGGTGTTAAGACTTACTTCTAAGTGTACATCTGCTCGCTTTAAACTTCGTAAGCTTATATTATCTAGTACACTATCTACCATTTGTTTATTGGGTACTGTTATTAATGTTTTTTGATCTGTACGAATACGGGTACTGCGTAGTCCAATTTTTTCAATTACGCCTGTTATATTGAGCACCTTCACTGTATCGCCTGTAGCAAAAGGTTTATCAAAAAAAATAATAAAAGAAGCAATAAGGTTTTCCAAACTCTCTCTGGTAGATAAAGCAATGGCTGCACCCACAATACTTAAGCCCGTTAATAAACTTCCAATATTTTCGTGAAAAGCAAAACGAAGTATTAATAGAACGCCAACAATAACGAGTATAACTTTAAAAAAATCTTTAAAAAAAACAATGAGTTGGTTGTCTGTAGTAGCAGTGGTTTTATTTGCTTTTTCTTCTAAAATAATAGCAATAAAATCAATCATGCGTATCAATAACCAAATAAAAACACTAATAAGGGTTATAATAGCACCAGCGTCAATAATTTCTTTTAAAGATACTTTATATACAGAGAAATTTAAATCTGTAGGGAAATGCAATTTCTCGAATGTTATAAGTGTAATGAGTATAATTAAAAAATTTCCGAGAGGCTTTATTATTAATGTGGTGAATGCTTTTTTAGGTACATTCCATATGCGTTTTACTAATAAAAATAATAAGCTGGCTATATATTTAGAGAGCACCCGTTTTAATACTATGGATAGTAGCACTATTCCCAACACATACAGATAGCGATAAACAGGGTTTTCGAAGTATATGGTGTATAAAAACTCCTTCATATGTATTTCGCAAATTATGTTGTTTTATATTTACTTCTTATAGCTGCAGTAATCATAACGCTCAACCCTGCAATAAGCATCAGCATAAGGCCTATGCCTACCACACTATCATTGCGCTTAAGTAGTGTAATGATTAAAGAAACAGAGCCTCCGGCTATACCTGCACCTATAAAAACACATATAAGATTGGCCCACTTTGCATGTATTAGAGATAACAATAAGGTAATACCTCCCGATAGGGCTACTATTAGACCGGGTACTATTCCATAATTATGTTTAAAGCCTGTAAAGACAACCTTATTGCCTAAGTAAAGAAAAGTTCCCCAAGGAAGCCAAGCTGCTGTTATTATTAAAAAAGAAGCACATATAGCAATTGTTTTATTTTTCATTGAAAATAATATTTATAAAGATGATTGATAATATTTAAGCGTTATATTTTCTCCATCAAAGGTAGCATACGAAAAATATTGTATCCAATCACCTAAATTAATGTATCTGCTTTTGTCATTCAATGTGAAATCAATAGGTAAGTGACGATGTCCAAAAATAAAAAAATCGTAATGCATTTGCTGTAACACTTTTTTGCAGTGTTGAATGAGCCATTCATTTTGTTCGCCTAAAAATTGTGCATTTGCAGAACCAGTAGCAGCCCTGCTTTTTTGACTGCAGTAATTAGCTAAACCAATTCCCCATCCGGGATGTAAAGATCCAAACAGCCATTTACAACATGGGTTTCTAAAAATCTTTTTCATCAATTTATATTTTTTATCTCCCGGGCCAAGCCCGTCTCCATGGCCTATATAGAAGGATTTATTTTGAATAGTAAATGTTTGTGGCTCAAAAAAAACAGTAATATTTAATTCCTTTGTGAAGTAGTCTTTCATCCACATATCATGATTACCCACAAAAAAATAAATAGGAATGCCTTTATCAGTTATTTCAGCAAGTGTACCTAAAAGTCTGGTGTAGCCTTTTGGCACAACATGTTTGTATTCGAACCAAAAATCAAACATATCACCTAATATAAAAAAACATTGTGCATCTTGTTGAGCTTCTTTTAAAAAAGCAACAATTTTTTTTTCTCTTTCTAAGCTACTGGTATAATTCGGTGCTCCTAAATGAAAATCAGAAAGGAAGTATACTTTTTTATTTATATCAATGACTATGTTCATTATAAATTACTTTCATCGACCAAAAATACATATACTTCTTTTGGACCGTGCACACCTACAACCAATGTTTTTTCAATATCGGCTGTGCGACTAGGGCCTGTAGCAAATGTTATGAGTGATGGAAGATTTTTACCGTATTTTTCTTCCATGAATAATAATGCGTCTTTTATGTCATATACCAATTGCTTTGTATATGCAATACAAATATGTATAGGCGCATATACACTTGCTGTACGTCCATTAGTTTGTGCTGCACTTAATACCATACTTCCTGTTCTGGCTACTAACGCTTCGCAGCTTGTAATAGAGACATCACAATTAGATAAATCGATTTTTTGTAATACTATATTTTGCTGATAGAGTAATTGAATGATCTCATCTTCACTACAAAAAATACTATTCCATTTTTCTTTTTTAATTAGCTGCTGTAAACTCATTTTCATTTCTGCAACATTGTTGCAAAAAATAAATTTTCCTTGTAGTCGTGTAA
>CAYVXB010000010.1:26386-27630 GCA_964454275.1 uncultured Chitinophagaceae bacterium
TGCCTGTTTTATCTTGTGCAAAATATTTTTTTTTGCATGCATGTTATTCATATAACGTTAATCTACTTTTACAGGTTTCTCATCTGTGATAGTGATGTCTTCTTTTTTATCAGATATCATTGAAGTATTCTTTGTTTCTTCTTCATGGCTTATCACATCAGCAGTTTTTTTTTCTCCAAATGGTCGTTTGCCTATCAATGCCTCTACATCACTTTGAAATAACACCTCTTTTTCTAATAATGCTTTAGCTAATTTCTCTACATCTTCTTTATTATTTACCAATAATTGTTTTGTACGTTCATAAGCATTGGCTATTAGCTTTCTTACTTCTTCATCAATTAATTTGCCTGTTTCTTCACTATATGGTTTGGTAAAATAATTGTCTTGTTGTGGGTCGTAAAAGCTTATGTTTCCTATTTTGTCATTCATACCATATACGGTAACCATAGCATAAGCCATTTTTGTAATTTGTTGCAAGTCGTTACTAGCCCCTGTTGATATTTTATGAAAGAAAATTTCTTCTGAAGCCCTACCCCCTAACGTCATACACAATTGATCTAATAACTGATCTGTGTTATATAGGTATTGTTCTTTTGGCGTGTATTGTGCATAACCTAGTGCAGCAGTACCTCTTGGAACAATAGTAACTTTAAGCAAAGGATATGCATGTTCTAAGTACCAGCCACAAATAGCATGACCTGCTTCATGGTATGCAATAATTTCCTTTTCTTCTGGAGATATAATTTTATTTTTCTTCTCCAATCCACCAATAACTCTATCTATTGCATCTTGAAAATCGGACATATCCACTTCTGTTTTGCCCTTTCGTGCGGCAATTAATGCTGCTTCATTGCAAACATTTGCTATGTCTGCTCCGGCAAAACCGGGGGTTTGTTCTGCTATTTTATGTACATCTAATTGGTTAGATGTTTTAATGTTCCCTAAATGAACTTTAAAAATAGCTTCTCTGCCCTTAACATCTGGCTTATCAATCGTTATTTGTCTATCAAAACGTCCTGGACGTAGTAGGGCGCTATCCAGTACATCTGGTCTATTGGTGGCGGCTAAAATAATAATGCCTGTATCACCACCAAAACCATCCATTTCTACTAATAACTGATTAAGTGTATTTTCTCTTTCATCATTACTCATAACGGCATTTCTACCACGGGTTCTTCCAATGGCATCAATTTCATCAATAAATATTATACAAGGGGCTTTTTCTCGAGCTTGTTTAAATAAAT
>CAYVXB010000011.1:0-17145 GCA_964454275.1 uncultured Chitinophagaceae bacterium
GCTCTATTCAGTTGAGCTACGAGGCCTTCTTAGATTTGCAAATATAGTATATAAAGGAAAGATGGAAATAGATTAAGCATACTTTATTGTATACCCAATTTTTTCATGGCCAATTGTGATGCTATTTGGCTTGCATCTTTTTTATTAAATGCCTTAGCCGTTACAACAATTTCATTGTTTAAAACCACCGCTATCGTAAAAAGGCGTTGGCCTCGCTCTATTTTTTCGTCTATAGTTTCAAATGTTAATTTATAATTATGTTTATTGGCCCAACTAATTACTTTGTTTTTATGATTAATTTCTAAATTTTCTAGATCGTCTATAGATAAGTGAGCTTGTATAATACATTTTATGATCCAACGTTGAACAAAAGAGTATCCTTTGTCCACATATATAGCACCTATAATTGATTCAAGAGCATTTCCAAATATTTGGCTGTTTTTTAATGAATGATCTGCTTTATTATAAATAGAAATATGATTTAACCCTATTTTCAATGCTATTTCATTTAGACACTGTCGATTAACTATTTTGGTACGCATATCTGTTAAAAAGCCCTCTCCTTTATAAGGGTATTTTTTAAACAGATAATCTGCTGAAACTGCCCCTAGAATGGCATCTCCTAAGTATTCTAACCGTTCATTATTATTGTGCAATTCTTTTTTGTGACTACTATGCGTTAATGCAGTTACATATAATGCTAGATTATTAGGTTTCCACCCTAGCATATTTGTTAATTGCTTTTTTAATGATGGCTCTTCACTTTTGTTAAAAAGTTTTTTAAAAAAATTCACAAAAAAGGTCTACAAATTTGTTGTACTTAATAAGGTCTTTGCTATTTAATTCAAGGTGTTTTCTTAACTGAAAGAAACTAGTAATAAAAAGGAAATTTAATCAGTATATTTTTTTACAATGATAGAAGCGTTGTGACCCCCAAATCCAAATGTGTTACTCAAGGCTGCTTTTACCAAACGCTTTTGTGGTTTTTCAAAAGTAAAGTTCAATTTTGGATCTAGTATTGGATCATCTGTAAAATGGTTAATCGTTGGGGGGACAATATCGTTCTGCACTGCAAGTATAGAAGCAATGGCCTCTATAACACCTGCTGCCCCTAATAAATGTCCAGTCATAGATTTAGTAGAGCTTATATTAAGGCTGTACGCATGACTCTCAAATACTTGTTGTATAGCCTTCACCTCGGATATATCTCCTAAGGGAGTAGAAGTTCCATGAACATTAATATAATCAATATCTGATGGTTGCATATTGGCATCTTTCAGAGCAGCCAACATTACATTTCGAGCTCCTAAACCTTCTGGATGTGGAGCCGTTATATGATGTGCATCTGCAGTTGCGCCACCACCAACAATTTCTGCATAAATTTTGGCTCCTCTGCGCAATGCATGTTCTAATTCTTCAATTACAACAATACCAGCACCTTCTCCCATAACAAAGCCATCCCTATCTTTATCGAAAGGGCGGCTGGCTGTTTTAGGATCGCTATTACGCTCACTTAGGGCTTTCATTGCATTAAATCCACCTACCCCAACTTCACTAATAACAGCTTCTGACCCTCCAGCCAACATAACGTCTGATTTACCCAGTCTAATGTTATCAAACGCATCAATGATGGCATGCGAGGAAGAGGCACAAGCACTTACTACAGCAAAATTAGGTCCTCTAAAACCATGCCTCATGGACACTTGTCCAGCGGCAATATCTATGATTATTTTAGGAATGAAGAAAGGATTAAAACGTGGCGTACCATCGCCCTTTGCAAAAGATGTTAACTCTTGTTGCAAAGTAATCAACCCACCCATACCACTTGCCAAGATCACACCTACCCTATCTGGATTGATAGTTTGTACACTAACGTCTGCATCTTTTACAGCTTGATCACTTGCAATGATAGCCAATTGAGTAAAGCGATCCAACCTACGAGCTTCTGCCTTATCTAAGAAATGTGTAGGGTCAAAATTTTTGAGCTCACAAGCAAATTTTGTTTTAAACTTTGTAGTATCAAAGGAGCGAATTAAATCAGCACCGGATGCACCATTGAGCAATCCATCCCAATATTCTGGAAGAGAATTACCTAATGGTGTTAAAGCTCCAATTCCGGTAACAACAGCTCTTTTTAATTTCATATAGGAATTTATTATTCCAACAAATTTTCTATCAAAAGCTGACTAAGATGTAACGCTTTACTTTGTGTGTTGCTCAAGATACGCTATAGCTTGTCCAACTGTAGTAATAGTTTCTGCCTGCTCATCAGGAATTGAAATATTAAATTGTTTTTCAAGTTCCATAATTAACTCAACAGTGTTTAAGGAGTCGGCGCCTAGGTCGTTGGTAAAAGAAGCATTTTCTGTTACCTGAGCCTCATCTACTCCTAACAAATCTACAACAATTTGTTTAACTCGTGATGCAATATCAGACATGGTATATATTTTTTAGTTAAGGGTGCAAAAATATATATTTTGTTCAAATAACAATAGTTCTTTTATTTTTAAAATTAAAAATTAATTTACCACCTAATTATTTATTAGGATAAATATAGCCATTCAAATGAAAATTGATATCAGGCAAATAGAATATGGTAGCCAAGATCATAAGCTAATGTGTATACTAAGGGACACCATTTTGCGCAAGCCTTTAGGACTAAATTTCAATACAAATAAGTTAGAGGAAGAACGAAAAGATATTTTAATTGGCGCATTTATTGACGACCATATAACAGGGTGCTGCATGCTTACTATAATTGATAACGAGCGTTTACAACTTCGCCAAATGGCTGTTATAAATGAGCTACAAAAAAAAGGTATAGGCAAACAAGTTGTACAATTTGCTGAAAAAATAGCTAAAGCAAAAGGATATTCCGTGATCATAATGCATGCTAGAAGTACTGCATTAGAATTTTACAAACAATTAGGATACCATACAGAAGGGAATGCATTTATAGAAGTAGGTATACCTCACTACATAATGAGAAAACAATTATAACCAACCAAATACTAAGCCTGGTTCATGATTTTTTGCTGTAGCAGTATTTGAATCTCTTTAAGTTCAGACAGGTTGAATTTTTCCTTAGGTATAAGAAAAAAAGAGCGCTTGTTAAGATAAAGGAAAAAAAAGTGAGGCGTTTCTTTATATGTGATAAATTTTCTCCATTTCCATTTTATAAAACCTTTATTATTTTTTAGCTCCAAGTCATCTACACTAAATACCGCTGTAAATTGCTCTTTAAAAGAGGCTGTACGTCGATAGACCATAGCAGGCATAATAAACCAAAACATAATCATTAATAATAGCCACATAACCGCACTAAATAAAAAGGCAAAAGGAGAAATTTTATGCGTAAAAAAAAGCACTGCTGTTAGTATAGAAAAAAGATTAACCAGTACAATTAATATTCGAATTTCTCTACGCATGATAAAATAGTATCGCAATGCTTGTATAACTTTTTTTTTATTGTAATCAAATGTTATTTGCATGTATGTATGTTTACTTATTTTTTATGCATTTACCACCCTTGTACCAACAATTTTTTTGCTGCCTTTTCTCCACATTTTTGATATTTTGCATATGCCCTCGCAGCTTGAATTATAATAACCTCTAATGGCTTTTCATTAACATATTCTGTTAAAGCATAATGTAGCGTGTACGCTTCTGGACACATTAATCCTGTTGTCCACACTAAAGGATTAGCTTTTGCATTTTTTATATATGGAGAGAAATATTTTTTACTCATACAAGCTAAAATAATACAATCTCTTTTTTGTCCATCTGCATTATTAAACGACTCAGCTAATTCAAAATCCATTAAACCATTATGTCCTATATAAGCAACAAGCCTTGCATTACCACATATACCAACTTTGTTATTATTGATATGTATTGTATCTTTTACTTGTCCAGAACAACTATGTAGGAAGTCTTTTGTGCATTGCTTAATATATTTTCCGTTGTAGGCATCGGCAATTAAATAATATTTTTTTGATGTATGTTTAAGGATGAGCCGTTCAAGTTTCATATCATTAAACTTTTGACGTTGCACAACTTTCCATTCCTTGCTATTTTTAAAGTATGTATATATACCAAAGCTACACCCCCAATATAGATTGCTAGCAGGGTCTTGTCCATTACCAATTGCGGCTGGCACTGGCACAATACCTTGATATTGATTGTCACAAAGAGCTACAAAAACGTGAACAACTTTAAAAGTAGTATCGAATAGAGTATTATTTGCTTTGGTTTGGCTCTGACCTTTTATACAAATAAAAAGTAGACTGATGTAAAGATATCTTTTCAATTGCGGCAGGTAATTAAATGACAAATTATACATTATGTAAACATTGCTATTTCAGATATCCCATTACTACTACGCTTAGCACGATACATTCCCAACGTGTTAAAGGCCCAAGCAGTATTTCCTTTTGCGTCAACACCGATCATGCCCCCATCGCCACTTAAATTAGTTAGTTTATGTTTTACGATCTCATCCATAGCTTGTTGCAAGGTATGTCCTTTATATTCCATTAAGCAACTAACGTCATACGCTGCTACCGCACGAATAAATATCTCCCCATGGCCAGTGCAAGAGATAGCACATGTTTGGTTATTAGCATACGTACCACAACCTATTATAGGGCTATCTCCTATACGACCATATTTTTTATTGGTCATTCCTCCTGTAGATGTTGCAGCAGCTATATTTCCATGCATATCACAAGCCACAGCACCTACAGTTCCTAACTTTTTATCCTTTCCCACCAATGTATCCGTTTTATGATCGAGTTGGTAAAATTCACTATCTCGTATAGCTATCCATTGATCATATCTATACTGAGAAAAAAAATAATCATCATGTGCCAATGCAATACCCTGCTTCATAGCAAAGTCTATTGCCCCTTGCCCACTTAGAAAAACATGACCACTATATAACATTATTTGTTCTGCTAATTCAACAGGATTGCGCACATTACGAACACCAGCCACAGCACCAGCTTGCAATGTAGCTCCATTCATTATAGCGGCATCTAGCTCATGTATTCCTTTTTTAGTAAAAACGGCTCCACGACCTGCGTTGAAAAGTACATTATCTTCCAGGGCCATTACTGCTGTTTTAACAGCCTGTATAGCCGTGCCATTATTGGCTAGAATAGCGTATGCTGCATGTAAAGCTTGTTGTAGACCTTGCGTATACGCTTGTTGTAAATCCGCAGACATATCTTTTTGTGTAATGGCACCTGCGCCACCATGTATAACAATAGAAAATGGTTGTTGCATTAGGGTTGCAAAGTATAAAAAAAGAGATTAATCTTTATTAACCTCTTTTTTTATTTGATCTTTATTATTTAGTTGTTTTTGTTTTTGGTGATTCTTCTTTTTTTTGTAGAGTGAAGGTTATTTTAGTCTTATCTGTATCAACAGTCGCAAGCAATACATCACCTTCTTTAATATGCATATTTAAAATTTCTTCTGCTAATGGATCTTCTAAATATTTCTGAATAGCCCGATGTAACGGACGAGCACCAAACTGAACATCATACCCCTTTTCAGAAATAAACGCTTTGGCATCTTCTGCCAATTCTAGGGTGAACCCTAAATTGCTTAACCGTTTCATAACACCCTTCATCAAAATATCAATGATAGAAAATATGTTCTCTTTACTCAACTGATTAAAGATGATAACATCATCAATACGGTTTAAAAATTCAGGGGAGAATGTACGTTTTAACGCTTTTTCAATAACGGCTTTATTATTTTCTTCAGCATTTTGTGTTCTGGTTTGTGTAGCAAATCCTACACCTTCACCGAAATCTTTTAATTGCCGAACACCAATATTAGATGTCATTATAATAAGCGTATTTTTGAAATCAACTTTTCTACCTAACCCATCTGTTAGTTGCCCATCATCCAATACTTGTAGTAAAATGTTGTAAATATCTGGATGTGCTTTTTCAATTTCATCCAATAGTATTACACTGTAAGGTTTACGACGTACCCTTTCGGTTAGTTGTCCACCTTCTTCGTATCCTACATAGCCTGGGGGAGCTCCAATCAATCGGCTAACAGTGAATTTTTCCATATACTCACTCATATCAATTCGTATTAAAGAATCTTCTGAGTCAAATAGTTGACGAGCCAATGCTCGAGCCAGTTCGGTTTTCCCTACACCTGTTGGACCAAGAAAAATAAACGTGCCAATGGGTTTCTTTGGATCTTTCAAACCTACCCTATTGCGTTGAATGGCTTTTACTACTTTTATTACCGCTTCATCTTGCCCCACTACCATTGTTTTTAAATCCTCGCCCATACGACGCAATTTCTCGCTTTCAGCCTGCACCATTCGTTTTACAGGAATACCAGTCATCATACTGATTACTTCAGCAATATTCTCCTCATCTATTGGGTAGCGTTTATGTTTACTTTCTTCTTCCCAAATGGCTTTCGCTTTTTCCAACTCCTCGCCCAAGCGTTTTTCTGTATCTCTTAAAGAAGCTGCTTCTTCAAAACGTTGGCTTTTTACAACTTTATTTTTTTCAAGTTTAATGTCTTCAATTTTCTTTTCTAAATCCAAAATATTTTGAGGAACATTAATATTTTTGAGATGTACCCTTGCACCCACCTCATCCATTACATCAATGGCTTTATCAGGTAGTAAACGATCTGTCATATACCGATCACTCAATTTTACACAAGCATCAATAGCCTCATTAGAATAATTTACATTATGATAGTCTTCATATTTAGACTTGATATTATTTAAAATTTGAATGGTTTCTTCTATGCTAGGAGGCTCTACCAAAACTTTCTGAAAACGACGATCCAACGCTCCATCTTTTTCAATGTGCATGCGGTATTCATCTAGAGTAGATGCACCAATACATTGTAGGTCGCCACGAGCCAAAGCAGGCTTAAAAATATTGGAGGCGTCGAGTGAGCCACTTGCGCCACCAGCACCTACAATAGTGTGAATTTCATCAATAAAAAGAATAACATCTCTATTTTTTTCCAATTCATTCATAATAGCTTTCATGCGTTCTTCAAATTGGCCACGATATTTGGTTCCTGCTACAAGAGCAGCCAAATCTAAAGAAATGACCCTTTTATCAAATAGCACTCTGGAAACTTTGCGCTGAATGATGCGCAAAGCCAACCCTTCTACAATAGCTGTTTTACCAACTCCTGGCTCTCCAATTAAAATAGGGTTATTTTTTTTACGACGAGATAAAATTTGAGATACTCGCTCAATTTCTTTTTCACGACCCACAATAGGATCCAAGGCATTCATTTCCGCTAATCTAGTAATATCTCGGCCAAAATTATCCAATACAGGTGTTTTACTTTTGGTACTACCTGCTGTTTTACTTTTTTGTTGTGAAAAGCTTTTGCGCTCTTCATCAAATTCTTCTTCTCCCTCTTCAGCATATTCAGAACGAACATCGTTACTTTTAACAACGTCTACCTCATTTTTAAACATTTCATAGTCCACCTGAAGTTGTTCCAAAATTTGTGTAGCCGCATTTTCCTTATTTTTTAAAATAGATAGCATAAGGTGTTCTGTTTCTATAGTTGAGCTTTTTAAGAGTTTGGCCTCCAAAACAGTTACACGTATTACCTTTTCGGCCTGTTTAGTTAATGGCAGGCTATTGATATTTATTGCATTTTTACTAGGCTTGTCCTTTATTGCTCTTTCTATTTCTTTGCGTAGTTCTTGTAGATTAATATTAAAGTTTTGAAGAATTCTTAACGCTTTATTATCTCCTTCTCTTATTAGACCTAGCAACAAATGTTCTGTTCCAATAAAATCATTTCCTAATCGTAATGCTTCTTCACGACTGTAAGAAATAATTTCTTTTACTTGGTTGGAAAAATTATTATCCATTTTTTTAAAATTACTTGTAATACAATAATAATGAATATTTTTAACTTATAACTTCCATGCACTTTATTATTAAATCACAATTGTTTTATATTTAACTTCAACTATCATATGCAACTCAAAATCGATACCAAAGAAAAGTTTCACCTTATAACACTGATAAATAACACATCTTCTGCTACTTTGACAGGTGAAACCTTAGCTACGTTGCAATCATATTTACATAATAATGTCAAAAATGTAGTATTAAATATAGCTCTTTTAGAAGACATGGACGTTTCCACTGCAGAACAATTGGTTTTTATACAGCAGCAATTTTATGAACAAGGTGCATCCTTTGTAATATGTTCCCTATCAAAAAAAATAGAAGCGTATTTAGATAGTATTGGTCTCTTGGAAGTAATGAACATAACTCCTACAGAGAGTGAAGCTTATGATATTGTACAAATGGAAGAGATAGAGAGGGAATTGTTGGGAGACTAATAAAGAAAGAAGGAATAATCATAAAAATGAATACTTTTTAATTTCACATTCCCTTAATTCATAACATTGATATGCTTGGTCTAACTATTCTAGGCAGCAATTCTGCAATACCAGCCTTTAATCGACACCCTACAGCACAAATTCTTACACTCCAAGATCAGTTGTTTTTAATTGATTGTGGAGAGGGCACACAAATGCAAATGAACAAGTATAGAATACGAAAATCTCGCATCAGTAAAATATTTATTTCTCATTTACATGGAGATCATTATTTTGGGCTAATTGGACTTTTAACTAGTATGAACCTTTTGGGCAGGAAAGATCCATTACATATCTACGGCCCACCAGATTTAGAAATAATTATTAAAACACAAATGGAAAAAGAACATACTTTATTTGATATTCATTTTTGTGCGCTTCAAAACTCATCAATAGAAAAAATTGTCGATGACACTTCAATTGAAGTGTGTGCCTTTTCTACTAAACACAGCGTTCCATGTTGGGGTTTTTTATTCAAAGAAAAAAAAATCAACCGTCGTATAGATACCACTCAGGGTAGTTTGCAGGATATTCCACTCCGTTTTTATAAGCGTTTGCAAGAAGGAGAAGACTACATAAAAGAAGATGGCACGATTATTACCAATGATTCTGTTACCGTTGAAGGACCAAAGCCTTTAAGTTATGCTTTCTGTGCAGATACTTTATACGATGAAACACTACTAAATCATATAATGAATATTGATTTACTATATCATGAAACAACCTACTTAGACAATCTTAAACAAAAGGCTACGGAACGATTTCATAGTACAACAAAACAGGCAGCAACTCTTGCACAAAAAGCAAATGTAAAACGGTTATTGATTGGGCATTTTAGTAGCCAATATGAGGCCTTACTTCCATTCTTAGAGGAAGCAACAAGTATTTTTTCCCATACAGACTTGGCTTTAGAAGGATTGACTTATAGACTACATCAATAAAAAATGCTACTTTTTATGCAAATTTTCATATACTTTTGTTATCTAAAAAAAACTTATGGAAAACAATACAATACAATGTTCCTTTTGTGGTAGAAAGCGGGACGAAGTTAAAATACTCGTTTGAGGAGAAAACGCATATATATGTGAAAGTTGTGCAGATCATACACAAGAAATTATTGAACAAGAACTTGGTGTTGAATCAGAAAAAAATACAGACCATTCTAAAAAAACATTTAAACTAAGCAATAAAAAACCTGTTGAAATAAAAAAATTTTTGGATGAATACATCATCGGTCAAGATGATGCCAAAAAAGTATTGGCAGTAGCCGTTTATAACCACTATAAGCGTCTACAACAGAAGGCCTCCATTGCTAAAAAGGACGATGTAGAGATAGAAAAAAGCAATGTTATTATGGTAGGTGAAACCGGAACGGGCAAAACGCTTTTAGCTAAAACCATTGCCAAGTTGCTACATGTTCCTTTTGCTATAGTAGATGCCACCGTATTTACAGAAGCTGGATATGTAGGAGAAGATGTAGAAAGTATCCTCTCTAGGTTGTTACAAGTTTGTGATTATGATATAGCAGCAGCAGAGCATGGTATTGTATACATCGATGAAATTGATAAAATAGCCCGCAAAGGCGATAATCCATCTATAACTAGAGATGTGAGTGGGGAAGGCGTACAACAGGGCCTATTAAAGTTGTTAGAGGGTACAGAAGTATTGGTTCCACCACAAGGAGGAAGAAAGCACCCCGAACAAAAATTAATTAAATTGAATACGCAAAACATCTTATTTATCTGTGGAGGAGCATTTGATGGCGTGGACAAAGTAATTTCTAGACGTGTTAACACTAACGCTATTGGTTTTATCACCAATAAACATACACAAGAGGAGCAAAGAAAAAACATGTTGCAGTTTGTGAATGCACAAGATTTAAAATCGTTTGGACTAATTCCAGAATTGTTAGGCCGTTTACCTGTAGTAACTTATCTAAACCCCTTGGATGAGCAAACATTGCGAGCCATACTTACAGAGCCAAAAAATGCACTAGTAAAACAGTATAAAATGTTGTTTGAATTAGAGGGTATTGATTTAAAAATAGATAATGAAGCTTTAGATTTTATGGTTAAGAAAGCAATGGAATATAAACTGGGTGCTCGTGGATTACGTTCAATATGTGAAAGTATTTTAACTGATGCCATGTTTGAAATGCCCTCCTCCAATAAAAAAACATTACATGTAACTAAATATTATGCAGAACATCAGTTTAGTAAAAGCAAAATTGAATTATTGAAGGTGGCATAAAATTTTCTACATTTTCATTTTCAAAAGCAGCAAACCTAATAAGTAGAAAAAACTATTTTATGGTATGCTCTTGCAACGATTCATTAAACTGATTATTTACACGAACAAACGTTGTACGCTTAGGCAATTCTTTAATGTTAGCTGCGCCAATATAGGTACAGGCACTACGCAACCCACCCGTAATTTGTTGAATGGTGTTTTGAACAGGCCCTTTGTAAGGCAACATTACTTCACGCCCTTCTGCAGCACGGTACTCTTTTAACCCACCAGCAAATTGTTCATTGGCTTTATGTGAAGACATTCCATAAAATGAAACAAATTTTTGCCCACTCTTTTCTACAATCTCACCCCCAGACTCATCGTGTCCGGCTAGCATGCTTCCTAACATAACAAAATCAGCACCCCCACCAAATGCTTTTACAATATCGCCAGGATAAGTACAGCCTCCATCAGCAATAATATGCCCTCCAAGTCCATGTGCTGCATCCGCACATTCAATTACAGCACTCAATTGAGGCATACCTACACCTGTAACCAACCTAGTAGTACAAGCGGCACCACTTCCAATACCAACCTTAATAATATCTGCTCCAGCCAAAATTAAAGCTTCCGTCATTTCAGAAGACACTACATTGCCTGCAATAATAATTTTTTCGGGAAACTGCTTACGTACTTTGGCAACAAAATTTAGCAATTGTTGCATATAACCATTAGCTACATCAATACAAATAAATTGTATGTTCGATAATGCATCAACAAATTGTAATAAAAAATCAAAATCTTTTTGTGCAATTCCTACAGAAATAATAACAGAATTTGGATAATTAGATATTTGTTGAGCAAGCAATTTAAAGTCAGCAACGGAATGATGCTTATGCATACAAGTCAACATTTTTTCTTCATTTAAAGCTAAAGCCATAGAGATAGTACCCACTGTACTCATATTGGCAGCCATAATAGGAACCCCAGACCAGGTTAAAGAAGAATGCCGAAATTTGAAAGATCGAACAAGATTGACTTCTGAACGAGAATAGAGGGTAGATCTTTTCGGTTTAATTAAAACATCTCGATAATCTAGTTTTAAATCATGATCAATGTGCATAATAAAATTGTGCGTTTAGAGTTATGAATATAACATTGATTAAACTGTTTCTTCAAATGCAATATTACTATATCTAGTTTGTATAATATATAGACATTCCTCTACTTCTTGGATGGTGGAACAGTTTACCAACTTATTTCGATATTCTTTTATGTTAGAAAATCCTCTTAAATAATTAGCATAATGCCTACGCATTTCCAATATACCCAATACTGGACCCTTCCACTCTATAGATGCTATTAAATGTTTTCGACAAATAGCAATACGCTCTTCCATTGATGGGGAATCAAGCATTTCGCCTGTCTTAAAGTAGTGTTTTATTTCATTAAATATCCATGGATATCCTATTGCAGCACGACCTATCATTATTCCATCCACGCCATACCTATTTTTATAGATTAATGCTTTTTGTGGAGTATTGATATCGCCGTTACCAAAAATAGGTATATGCATTCTAGAATTATTTTTTACTTTAGCGATAAGAGACCAATCAGCGTCTCCTTTATACAATTGCGCTCTAGTACGACCGTGAATGGTAAGGGCTTGCACACCTACATCTTGCAAGCGTTCTGCTACTTCTTCTATGTTAATAGATTGCTCATCCCAACCTAATCTTGTTTTAACTGTTATAGGGAGCGTTGTAGATCGAACTACTGCAGCAGTAAGGCGTATCATTAAATCAATGTCTTTTAAAACTGCAGCTCCAGCACCTTTGCATACTACCTTTTTTACGGGGCATCCAAAATTAATATCAATAAAATCAGGTGCTGTAATAGACACTATTTGTGCAGCCATGGCCATAGCTTCTTCATCTCCTCCAAAAATTTGAATACCAATAGGCCTTTCCCCTTCAGAGAAATCTAATTTCTGTTTGCTTTTAATAGCATTTCTTATTAGGCCCTCACTAGATATAAATTCGGAGTATAAGACATCTGCTCCTAACTGCTTGCAAACTGAACGAAATGGAGGATCACTCACATCCTCCATAGGAGCTAGTAGCAGAGGAAATTCAGGTAATGATATATGCGCAATATGGGGCATTTATTGAATTAATGATATCTACAATATTTACTATTTTGCTCTTTAATGTTTATTATTCTTTATTTCTTACTTTCAGAGCTTGTAAATTTACACACTATATTTAAAAAATACAATGGATACAAATACAAAAGGATTTAGTTACATCGCACAATTGGGTATTCTATTAGGCCTAGTAGGTGCAGGACTAGTTTTAGCCTCTTTTATTTCTACATTTATATTGTCTTCTTACACAGGCGTTCCTTTAGAAAAAATTTCCACCATAGACAAAACCAATCCAAATTATATATCTGCATTAAAAATTGTACAGGTAGTTGCTACTTGCATAAGCTTTTTACTACCTGCTTGGTTATTTTCTAAATTGTGTTATAAAAAGCCTTCTGTATTTTTAGGCACAGGCCATAAGCTTAATATTGATCAATTGGGATTAACCTTTTTGATTGTAGTTGGTTGCATGTTTAGCCTAGGGGCTTTGGTATACGTAAATAAATTAATTCCCCTACCTGCATCTTGGGAAACATTATTTGAAAAAATGGATCAGCTGTATAGTACACAGGTAATGGATTTGGCTAAAATGAAAACGACAAGTGATTTACTTGTATCGCTTTTTGTTATGGCTGTATTTCCTGCATTAACAGAAGAGTTTATTTTTAGAGGGTGTTTGCAAAACATACTTATTGGACTAACTAAAAAAGCTTGGATAGGGATTATCCTAACAAGTATATTATTCAGTCTAATGCATTTGTCGTGGAGTGGATTTTTAGCCCGAGCCTTCTTGGGCATGGTACTAGGATTGTTGTATTATTATAGTAAAAGTATATGGCTTTCTATAATAGGACACGCCTTATTTAATGGCATTCAAATCACGCTCCTATATTTTTATGCTTCGTTTATGGATAAATATGATGGCAATATCGAATCACATGTATCTTTGGTTAATTGGATAGGTTTAGCTGCCACTATATCGTTATTGTACATACTGTATAAACAATATAGAAATAAAAAATCAACAACTACTTTGATATAAAATTTATACACAATATTCTTTATATGCCTTTCAATTGGCAAATTTTTAAAACTCGAACCCTTTCCGCAATTTTATTTGTAGCGTTTATGGGCGCCGGATTGTTTATCAACCCATGGCTATTCTTGCTACTTTTTTTAATTATTCATATTGGCTGTTGGATTGAATATCAAACATTACTTATTAAAATTGATACTCGTTACAACAATGCTTCTATTTTTCATAAAATTGGGATTATTGTAGCGGGAACTGCATTTATGTTGTGGTGTACAAGTGATTACTACACTATAAACGATTTGAATATACATGCCTTAGGTTGGTGGATACTGTTATTAACATTATTTGTTTTTCCTATTATTGAGATTCTTTTTTCGAAAAAAATTTTATTAATCAATGTCATATATTCTATAGCAGGATTTCTATATTTCTGTTAGCTTGGGCTGTATACTATTATTGCGCAACATCACCGTGCAGCAAAATGCAAATCCTCATCAATGGAATGATGCTTTTTATTCTCTTCCCATATTTTTAATTTTTTGTATTTGGGTAAATGATACTATGGCTTATATCATTGGTTCTATAATGGGCAAAACATCCTTATCCTCTATATCCCCTAATAAAACTTGGGAAGGTACTATTGGCGGTATAATAGCATGTATTTCCATTATGGTTGGGTTAAGCTATTTACTTCATTGGCTCCCTTGGCAACATGCATTAGCAATAAGTGCTATTGCAGCTATTGTAGGAACTTGTGGAGACTTATTAGAAAGCAAATTAAAACGTATAGCTAATGTAAAAGATAGCGGAAAGCTCATGCCTGGACATGGAGGTTTTTTAGATCGGTTTGATTCTTTATTACTAGCCATTCCCTTTGTGTGGTTCTATACAAAATTATATTGGGGTTAACATTTATTTCATTGTTGCATTACATTTGTTTTTAATACATTATTCAATGACTATTCATAAAGAAGGATATAGAACGATTGCCTATAGTACACTAATATTTGGAATATTGAATATTGGTTCTTTTATATTTTTGAGCCCCTCAATGCCTACTATAGCAGGAATCATTTTTTGCATTAGTTTGTTTTTATTGTTTTTTATTATTTCTTTTTTCAGAGTTCCCAAACGAAAGCTGAATATCAATAGTCAACTTTTAATTACCCCCGCCGACGGAAAAATAGTAGTAATAGAAGAGATATACGATGAAGAATATTTTAAAGACCGTCGATTACAAATAAGTGTGTTCATGAGCCCACTTAATGTACATTTAAATAGGTACCCAATAGATGGAAAAGTTGTATACAATCAATACCACAAAGGAAAATATTTAGTAGCATGGCATCCAAAATCCTCTACTGACAATGAGCGGCACAGCATTGTAATTGCTGATAAAAACGGGAAAGAAATACTGGTTAAACAAATAGCAGGCGCCTTAGCAAAACGCATTGTAAACTACTCACATATTAATGAGGATGTACATCAAAATGAGGAAATGGGGTTTATAAAGTTTGGATCCAGAGTAGACATATTACTTCCACTGAATTCAAAAATATTGGTCAGCCTCAACCAGCCTGTAAAATGTGGCATTACGCCTATTGCTGAATGGATTTAACAAATAATTATATATAAAATACATATACTATTTAAAGCACTACCAATTATATCACTAGTTTTGTACCTTTGCTTCGTTATTTTTCACTTCAAATAAAAAACACATAATATGAAAAAAATTACATCGTTTTTAACAGCCGTATTATTAATGACCAGCATTGCATCATTTGCAGGCGATGGAGATTGCAAAAAATGTGGTAAAAAAAATTGCAAGGAGCATAAAGAAAAATGCGAAAAGAAATGCGACAAAAAGGATAAAGCTTCTTGCTTTAAAAAAGAAGAAACTAAAAAAGAAACTACAACTACCGCTACAACTGAAACAAAAAACTAAGTAGCAGAATTCTTTAGTTAGGTAAGGAATATGATGATGGGGTATACAAATGTTTATTCGTTTTATATTCTTTCTTTTATATTCCTTATTTTTATTATACCTGTTGCAACATATAATTTATAATTCACTAATCCTATCACACATATAAAAAATATACTTTGACAGAAACAATTATAAATCTTGATAGTGTTGACCCCATTGAATTTTTTGGTGTTAATAATGGAAAGCTTACTATTCTAAAAAAGAAATTTCCTCTACTCAAAATTTTATCTCGAGGCACACAAATAAAACTTAGTGGCGCTCCAGAAGAAATAGAAACTGCTAAAGAAAAAATTGAATTGGTTATTCAATACTTAGAACGCAGTGGACATTTAAGCGAAAGCTATTTTGAACAAATACTAGGAGGTGATGATGCGGAAATAATTGATCATTTTGTAGACCAAAATGCAAACGATGTTTTGGTTTTTGGACCTAATGGCAAAACAGTAAGAGCCCGAACACAGAATCAAAAATCTATGGTTTATTCAATAGATCAAAATGATGTAATGTTTGCCATTGGCCCTGCAGGAACAGGTAAAACATATACAGCTGTTGCATTAGCCGTAAGAGCATTAAAAAATAAACTGGTCAAAAAAATCATACTTACCCGCCCTGCAGTAGAAGCAGGAGAGAACTTGGGCTTTTTACCTGGTGATTTAAAAGAAAAAATAGACCCTTACCTACGCCCTTTATATGATGCATTAGATGATATGATACCGGCCGATAAATTGGGATACTATATGAGTTCCAGAACCATCGAAATTGCACCATTAGCATATATGCGAGGCAGAACATTAGATAATGCATTTATTATTTTAGATGAAGCCCAAAATGCTACTGATTTGCAAATAAAAATGTTCTTAACTCGTATAGGAGCCAATGCCAAAGCCATTATAACTGGCGATCTTACCCAAATTGACTTACCTAAAAATCAAAAAAGTGGATTAGCAAAGGCTTTGCGCATATTGAAAAACATTAGCGGCATCGCACATATTCAACTAAATGAAGAAGATGTAGTACGCCATCGATTAGTAAAAGCAATTATTAAAGCGTACGAAGACGAATCTGAAAAAGAGGAAAAAAAAGGAGAATAATGCAACTAAAAAAGCCTACACATACACTAGTATTAGGAATAATATGTGTAACATTTTCGCTTTTGTACGCAACATGTGGTCAAAAAGAACCAACTAAAAGTAACACCCAACCCTCGTTCAAAAAAGCATACCAACAAATTGCTCTTGCGCAAAAATCCGTACAATCAGGAGATTTAATTACTAGAACCGGAAACGATATTACAAGCTTTTCGCTTAAACAATTTTCTCGGCATAATAACACTTATT
>CAYVXB010000011.1:17155-21447 GCA_964454275.1 uncultured Chitinophagaceae bacterium
GCGGTATTGCCAGTATAGAAAACGATACTGTATTCGTATATCATGCAATTGGTGGAGAATGCAACCCAGATCAAAAATTGAAAAGAGAAACGTTTGCTCAATTTTGCAACCCAGCCGAAAATGAAGCATTTGGCATATTCCGCTTACCTATTAATAATACCATATGGAACCGGCTACATAACACCATCCTTGCCTATTACAAAGCAGAAATAAAATTTGATATGAAATTTGATCTATCAACAGACGATCGGATGTACTGTGCTGAATTTGTGTCCAAGGCCTATAGCAAGGCATTTCAGCAACCTCATATGTTTTCCACATATCATATAAAAAATTGGGAATATATTGCTGTTGATAACATTTTTCTATATAAAAAATGCACTCCTATTGCTAACGCTTTTTTTAACGCATGTGATAGCATTTAATAGATACTAAAATAGTATTGATTTTTATACCCAATACAAGTAAATTTGATGCCTAATAACATGAAGTACGCAGATTTTTCTTGCAGAAAAGAGTTATTAGAGTTATTATACTCCTATATTTAATTAAGTGATACCCAACAATGAACACTCATTTTGATTCGAATAAACAACACACCTTACATAAAGCAATAAGTCTATCTGGCGTAGGTTTACATACAGGAGATATGGTAACCATAGAATTAAAACCAGCCCTCCCTGATTTTGGAATTCAATTTCAACGCATAGATTTACCCCATAAACCTATGGTAAAAGCCGATTGTGATTTTGTAGTAGATACCAGTCGTAGTACAACTTTAGAAGACAAACAAGCTCGTGTAAGTACAGTAGAACATTTATTGGCTGCTTTAGTTGGTATGGGTGTAGACAATGTTTTAATAGAGTTAGATGGGGGAGAAGTTCCTATTATGGATGGAAGCAGTCTGCCCTTTGTGGAAATTATTGAGAAAGCTGGTATACAAGAACAAAATGCTTTAAAGCAATGGTATAGTATAGAAGAAAACATATTTTACTCCAACGAGGAAAAACAAGTTGACATACTTGCCATACCATCAGAAGAATATCAAATTACTACACTTATTGATTTTGATTCTTTAGCTTTAAATAAACAACATGCTAGTTTAAAAAATTTAAAAGAGTTTAAACAATATATCGCACCCTCTCGTACATTTTGTTTTTTAAGTGAGTTAGAAATGCTTCTAAAGAACAATCTAATTAAAGGAGGTGATATAAACAACGCTATTGTAGTAGTAGACAAGACGGTAACAGAAGAAGAAATGAACTACCTGGCTCATGAATTTAAGCGAGAACGAATGGAAATCAATAAAGAAGGCATCCTTAATAATATTGAATTACATTCCCCCAATGAACAAGCTTGCCATAAATTATTAGATGTAATTGGCGATCTAGCCCTAATAGGTTATCCAATTAAAGCTAAAATCATAGCCACAAGGCCTGGTCACAATAGCAATGTTGAATTCGCCAAAAAAATTAAACACTACATTAAAAATAAAATCAATACACACTTAAAAGCTATTCCTGTATACAATCCTAGTGTGCCGCCAGTCTATACATTATCTCAAATCGAACAGGTATTACCACATAGGCATCCTTTTTTATTAGTTGATAAAATTATTGAACTAACAAAAGATTATATAGTAGGAGTAAAAAATGTTACATTTAATGAACCATTTTTTGCTGGCCATTTTCCTGGAAATCCTATTATGCCAGGTGTTTTACAAATAGAAGCTCTAGCACAAACAGGCGGACTGTTATGTATTAATGCAATGCCCGAGGGAAAATATGATACATACTTTTTAAAAATAGATAACTGTAAATTCAAGCAGAAGGTGGTTCCTGGCGATACATTAATTTTAAAGCTAGATTTAAAAGAACCTATTCGCCGCGGTATTTGTGAAATGCATGGCACTGCCTATGTTGGAAATAAAATAGTTGCCGAGGCAGACCTTGTAGCACAATTGGTAAAACGAAATACATAATTTAACTTTTAGTACATATAAAAAATGATACATCCACATACCTATATTCATCATAATGCAAAATTAGCTACCAACGTTAAAGTAGATCCTTTTACTGTTATTCATCAAAATGTAGAAATTGGCGAGGGAACATGGATTGGTTCTAACGTTACCATTATGGAAGGAGCTCGTATAGGGCGCAATTGTAAAATATTTCCAGGAGCAGTCATTAGTGCTATTCCACAAGATTTAAAATTTTCTGGCGAATCCAGCACAGTTGAAATAGGAAACGATACAACTATAAGAGAATTTGTAACTATACATAGAGGAACAAAAGACAAAATGAAAACAGTAATAGGCAATAATTGTTTGCTAATGGCCTATGTACATGTTGCCCATGATTGCTTTATAGGCAATCATTGTATTTTAAGCAACTGTGTACAAGTGGCAGGACATGCAATGGTAGGGCACTATAGCATTATTGGCGGCGTAACCGCGGTACACCAATTTGCTCATATTGGTCAACATGTTTTTATTTCAGGAGGATCATTGGTAAGAAAAGATGTACCTCCTTTTATAAAGGCAGGCCGTGCCTCTTTAAGTTATGCAGGCGTCAATTCTATAGGGCTGAAACGAAGGGGGTTTACTATTGAACGTATCAATCATATTTTAGATATTTACCGCATTATATATAACAAAGGTTTTAATACTACACAAGCACTAGAATATATAGAAGAAGAATTACCAGCAAGTGATGAAAGGGATGAAATTGTAACCTTTATTCGCAATAGTGGACGTGGCATCATAAAACGCTTTACTAAAAATGGTAGTGATAGTGATGGAGATTAAATTACAAAATGTTGGAAAAAAATATCAGCATGAATGGATCTTTCGTAAGTTCTCTTATACATTCACCAAAGGAGGTGCATATGCTATTGTTGGCCCAAATGGATCTGGAAAATCAACATTATTACAAGTTTTAGCGGGAAGTTTGACCGCATCAGAAGGAACAATAGTATGGACCAATGGTTCCACTATCAATCCCGAAAAAATATATTCTTATATATCCCTAACAGCGCCCTATTTAGATCTTATTGATGAAATGACTCCTATAGAATTTCTTCAATTCCATAATAATTTTAAACCACTCATATCTACACAAAGCATCAACAGTATACTTGATATAATTAATTTAAAACACGTAGCGCAAAAACAAATGCGCTATTTTTCAAGTGGAATGAAACAACGGCTAAAACTTGCTCAAGCAATATTCTCCGACACTCCCATTTTATTATTAGATGAGCCCTGTATGAATTTAGATAAAGCTGGAATTGATTTATATCAGCAACTTGTAGATACGTACGCAAAAGACAAGTTGATAATTGTTAGCTCTAATCACTTAATAGAATATTCATTTTGCAAGGAAATTATTTCTATCAAAGATTTTAAAGTTGAAAGATGAATATACCCCCTCCTGTTCTAATGCAAGAGGATCAACTTACTTTTTCTACCTGCATATAACTTAATTCTACAGGTGTAGATCGGCCAAATATTTTTACAGTTACTTTTAATTTCTTTTTTTCATCATTTACTTCCTCAATAGTTCCATTAAAATCATTGAATGGGCCTTCTATAACTTTAATTGTTTCACCTATAATAAAAGGTTCGCTTAACGTCATACCCTTATCATTCATTTCATCTACCCTACCCAGCATTTTATTAACTTCTGCCTTACGCAGAGAAATGATATTTCCTTTGGATCCTTTACCATCTGTTAAAAAATGCATCACATTGGTTACATTGGTAATATAATGTACAATATCGTCGCTCAACTTTCCATCTAATACCTCAAGCATTACATATCCTGGAAAGTAATTTTTTTCTCTCATAACTTTTTTACCATTTTGAACCTTATACACTTTTTCCATCGGTAAAAAAATTTGTTTTATAACAGCATTCCAACCATTACGAGCAATTTCTTTATCTAATTGTTCTTTCACCTTACGTTCCTTCCCACTTACTACTCGAAGTACATACCATTTTGTTTCTTGTTGTGTTATTGTTTCCACCATTTTTAAGACTATTTAAAAATTGAATAAATAAGTTTTAATACAGAAAGAGAGCCAAAGTCCATAACAGAAACTATTGCTGTTATTATCAACGTAGCTGCAAGCACAATAGCTGTAGATTGTTGCAATTGTATCCATGTTGGCCAAGTTACTTTTTGTATTAGCTCATGGTAAGAGTCTTTAATATAATGAGAAATTTTTTTCATATAGTAAAATATAATAAGTAATTAAACGTTTTTTTATTTGCCATTTATTGGCACATT
>CAYVXB010000011.1:21457-22946 GCA_964454275.1 uncultured Chitinophagaceae bacterium
GAACCCGTATCAACGGTTTTGGAGACCGCTATTCTACCATTGAACTATGCCCGTAGAAAGCTAAAAGCTATCAGCGTGTCTGCTAATAGCTTTTAAAATTGGTAGCAAATATACTACAAAATTTGATTATAAAATATCCTCTACACGGTTTGTACAAAGAAATTTTACTTTAAGATCTCTGTAACTTGTCCTGCGCCAACAGTACGTCCACCTTCACGAATGGCAAATTTCAATCCTTTTTCCATTGCAATAGGCTGAATCAATCTTACAGTAAGTGAGGTGTTATCACCAGGCATAACCATTTCTGTACCTGGGTTTAACTCTACTTCACCTGTTACGTCTGTTGTACGGAAGTAAAATTGTGGACGATATTTTTGGAAGAATGGTGTATGACGACCACCTTCATCTTTACTTAACACATACACTTCACATTTAAAATCAGTATGTGGGGTAATCGATTTAGGTTGACAAATTACCATTCCACGACGAATATCTTTTTTCTCTACACCGCGCAATAATAAACCAGCATTATCTCCTGCCTGACCCTGATCTAGCAATTTTTTAAACATTTCTACACCTGTTACTGTAGAACTCATAGAGCTTTCACGCAATCCTACAATTTCTACAGATTCACCTACCTTAATGATACCTCTCTCAATACGACCAGTAGCAACTGTACCACGGCCTGTAATTGTAAATACATCTTCTACAGACATCAAGAATGGTTGATCGATTGGACGTGGAGGCAATGGAATATATTCATCTACTGCATCCATTAACTCTTCAACAGCTTTAACCCACTTATCTTCTCCAGCCAATGCTCCTGTAGCAGAACCTTTAATAATAGGTGTATTATCACCATCAAAACCATTTTTAGTTAATATCTCACGAATATCCATCTCTACAAGTTCAATTAACTCTGGATCGTCAACAAGATCAACTTTATTCATAAAAACAACCATACGAGGAACACCTACTTGTCGAGCCAAAAGAATATGCTCCTTTGTTTGTGGCATAGGTCCGTCTGTAGCAGCCACAACCAATATAGCACCATCCATCTGTGCAGCACCCGTAATCATGTTCTTTACATAGTCAGCGTGACCAGGACAGTCTACGTGTGCATAGTGCCGTTTTGCTGTTTGGTACTCTACGTGTGCTGTATTGATTGTAATACCGCGTTCTTTTTCTTCGGGAGCAGCATCAATTTCATCATATTTTTTAGCCTCTGCCCATCCTTTTTTTGACAAAATAGAAGTGATAGCAGCAGTTAAAGTGGTTTTACCATGGTCTACGTGCCCAATAGTACCAATGTTTACGTGAGGTTTATCCCTCTTAAAGGTCTCTTTTGACATGTTATATCTGTTTTTAGTTGTGGTTTTAAAATTAGCTACACGCTTTGGGGCTGCAAGCTACAAGTATTTATTGATTATTTAAAAGTTTTTATACATTACTTTACTTAATTACACTTTGCAAATTTCTCTTCTAAGTA
>CAYVXB010000011.1:22956-27553 GCA_964454275.1 uncultured Chitinophagaceae bacterium
TGAACTCACGACCTCTTCCTTACCAAGGAAGTGCTCTACCCCTGAGCTACAACAGCCTTTATAGTCAGTGGTTGAAAGCAATTGACTTGTTGGTAAACAGAAATTAGTACAACTTTTCTAGCTAATTACCATGTACCAATTGCCAATAACCATTTTGAGCGGGAGACGAGGCTCGAACTCGCTGCCTATAGCTTGGAAGGCTATCGCTCTACCAAATGAGCTACTCCCGCAAGAATTATGTTGAATGTTAAATTATACATTTTGAATTAGAAGTGCTTATTTTCTTGCAATTTAGCATTCAACATTTAAAATACAACACACAACATAACAAAAAGAACTGTGGGCAGGAGTGGATTCGAACCACTGAAGTCGTAGACAGCGGATTTACAGTCCGCCCCATTTGGCCGCTCTGGAACCTGCCCAAGCATTACTTTAAATGTTACATTTTATATCTTAAATTAGAGCAAAGCTTCCACTTAAAATGTATAATTCAACATTTAAAATAAATATGTGTGCCGCTTGCCGGAATCGAACCAGCGACCTACTGATTACAAATCAGTTGCTCTACCAGCTGAGCTAAAGCGGCCTTTAACTCTAAACTATTTTCCTCGTACACATGGTCACTTTAATTCACCCTTATCTTATATAAACAACAAACGAAAACGTTGAATAAGTAACCATTACGCCCATTTTTCAGGATGGCAAAGGTAAGGGAAAAGTTGTATTCTCAAAATTTTGATATAGAATTTCAAAATTGGATTAATCGATTAAAACTTCTGTTTCTTTTTTTTGTTGTACTAGTATTGCGCTTGATTATATATTCACTCAACAACCAAAACAACTATATCCTATTGTATGAAAAAAATCTCCTGTATTTTTTTAAGCCTGCTATTCGTTCATCATTTAAGTGCTCAGTTGGTAGAGGATTTTAATGATGATGACTTAAATCTTCCAAATATGTGGGTATTTACATCCAATACCTGGAAAACAAGCGCTACAGGGCAATTACAAAGTGCTAATACAACTCCTAATAGCCTATTTAGTATTTCTACGCTTACTTCCATACAAGTTGCACAACAATGGCAATTTACTGTACAGCTAGATTTTAATCCATCTTCCACAAACTATGTTGATGTTTATTTGCAAGCAGATAGTGTTGATATTACTAAAATGAGTTGTGTAGGATATTTTGTTAGACTAGGAAATACACAAGATGAAATTTCTTTATATAGAAAAAATAAGGATGGTAGTAGTACAAAAATTATTGATGGGCAAGATGGTGTGCTTAATAAAACCGATAATAGACTGTCCATAAAAGTAATCAGAAAAAAAGATTATAGTTGGATATTATGGAGAGATTCTACTGCCACAAATAGTCAATGGACAATAGAAGGTAACACAATAGACAATACCTATAGTATGGGTAATTATGTTGGTATTGCCGTTCGACAATCAACAAATAGTTTTTTTGAAAAACATTTCTTTGATGATATTATTCTTAGCCCGTACACACCAGATGTTACACCGCCAATAGTTACTACTGTAGAAGTAAAACAAGCTCAACAAATCAACATACATTTTTCTGAGCCTATCAATAGATTATCTGTATATAAAGACTCATTGAGTATTACACCTGATGTGTCTATCGATACCTTTTTATTTTTAAACAACAATACCATACAGTTAACGTTAAAGAAACCTCTTACCAGTAAAACATTTTATCAATTAACATTAAAAAACATTGCTGATGTAGAAGGCAATGCTTTAAAAATATATAATCAATCTATTCTTTGGAATAATCCAGAAAAATATGATTTGCTGATTACAGAAATTATGGCTGATCCGGACCCTGTAGTTCAATTACCCAATGCGGAATATATTGAAATTTATAATCGTACGGCATTCCCTTTTATATTAGATGAATGGAAATTAACTGTGGGTTCAAATACAACCACATTAAAAAATACCATTCCGGCTTACAGTTATACAATTGTGTGTAATCAAACTAATGTTGCTTTATTTCCAAATACTATTTCTATAATCGGTGTTTCTAGTTTTCCTAGTTTAAATAATACAGGCGACACCATAACATTACGCAATCCATCAAACAATATAATACATAGCATGTATTATACGAATACAATGCATGAAAACAGCATTAAACAAAATGGTGGCTGGAGTTTAGAATTAAAGGATACAGCAACATACTGTATTATAGATGGTAATTGGACATCGAGCAGTAATGAACAAGGTGGAACCCCCGGAAAATCAAACAGCACATATCAATCCAATGCAACCATAGAAGAATTGAAAATAATGGCCTGTATACCTTTATTACCTACACAATTACAAGTAACATTCAACCATCCTACAGATAGTACCTCTCTTACAAATGTTAACCACTATATGATTGATGGAAGTGCTTATACCATAAGTGCTGTACAAACAATACCGCCTTTATATCAAACGGCGTTACTTCAGTTATCGGTGCCTTTACAAGAATTAAAACCAATTACACTACATATATCAGGCATTCAACGATGTGATGGGTTGGCTATAAATGATCAATCCATACAAACAGGACGTTCATCTGTAGCACAATCTGGAGATATTATTTTTAATGAAATTTTGTTTAATCCAAAATCGGGCGGATCTGATTTTATTGAATTATATAATCGATCAAATAAAATTATTGATTGCAATCAATTACTATTGAGCGCTTCTCTACAAATGGGAGGTACTACCTTTAAACTATCTGGTCAACCTTTATTATTATTTCCACGGGACTATATTGTATGCACAGAAAATAAAAGCGCTTTATTAAAACAATATTGGGTGAAAGATCCCCAACGCATTATAGAATGTACCTCTTTGCCCTCTTTACCAAATGATAAGGGAACAATTGTATTAACCAATAAACAAGGTATAGTAATAGATAGTTTAGCCTACAGCGAAAAATGGCATTTCCCATTATTGCATGATGTAGAAGGCATTTCATTAGAGCGCTCTTCGTTTGAAGGAAATACGAATGATGCTGCCAACTGGCATTCTGCTGCTTCTACAGCAGGTTTTGCCACCCCTGGCTCCACAAATTCTCAATTTATAGAATGTGCTACAACAACAAATAAATTCTCTCTTTCAACTAAAACTTTTTCTCCCAATCAAGATGGATTTGAAGATTATGCGCTTATCCATTACCAAATGAATCAACCCGGTGCAGTAGCCCACATTACAATTTTTAACCTGCAAGGGCGTGCTATTAAAACCCTAGCACGCAACGCTACATTAGGAAATAGCGGAGCGTTTAAGTGGGATGGAACTACAGATACCTTTACCCTAGCTGCACAAGGCACTTATATTATTTATTGTGATGTGTTTACGTTGGATGGCAAACGGTGGAAAGAAAAACTTGCAATAACATTAGCAAAAAACAATTAATGCTTTTGTAGTTAATATGTTGTACTACCATTTTTTGAGTATCATTAATAGAAGTCTATTCTTTAATGTCTATTTTGAACCAAAAATCTTCGAATTCGCAGCAAAAAGATGCTCAATCGGCCAAAAACGCTTGGAATTGGAGTAAAAAGGTTCGAAATCGAACCAAAAATCTTCGAATTCGGAGCAAAAAGGTGCTCAATCGGCCAAAAACGCTTGGAATTGGAGCAAAAAGGTTCAAAATCGAACCAAAAACCTTCGAATTCGGAGCAAAAAGGTGCTCAATCGGGTCTATTCAATAAACTGTGTCGGGGCAATCTCCGAAATGTAGAAAAACGTATTCTCATGGGATATCTCGCTATCGCTCGATAGAACAAAGCATGCGAATCAAGGGTTCAAGCTCAGCGTGGTGGCGGAAATCTAATGCAAAAGAAAACCGCCTCACTTGTTTTATGAGACGGCTTCGTTATTTTTAGAGATGCCTCACTACATTGGGGGGCATAACAAAATATATATTTAATGAACAATCCCCCCGTATCCTTTATTATGAAGTAACTGGCGTTACTTTTTTTCTTTTTATTCCAGGAAAACGCTTGCCTAAATCTTCATAAATAGGTTTAGCACTCATATCCCCTTTACTGGCTGCAAATTGTACATTGTTATAATACCATCTTGCCGGGTCATAGGCTTCTGTGCCTAGCATCATTACGGTATCATCTATATCACTTAGTAATTGAGTGAGTTGGTTTTTAATGGGGGTAAGATCTTCTGCTGCATCAAAATCTTTTTGCCATTCGGTTATATTTATTGATTTTGGAGCAAAATCACTATTTGTTTTTGAATATTCTAAAGCCTTTGATACAAAAGGCCGACTTTTATCGCCCATTTTTACTAAGCTTTGTCTTTCATCCACCGTTAATGGATATAAGTACGCTTTTAAAAGACTTTTAATGTCTGCAATGTGTTTGGTTACATCATCTATTGTTTTTTGGGGAATGGTAACCGAGATGCGGTTTTGTTGAGCCATAGTGGTTAAATTTTTAGAGGTTAAGAAATATGCATTTAAAAATAGTATTATTTAATAATATTTTAAAAAAATATTTTGACTGAATTGTATGAATGCATTACGCTTAGCTTAGTTTTTTAGGGAGGGAAGCACCAC
>CAYVXB010000012.1:0-5982 GCA_964454275.1 uncultured Chitinophagaceae bacterium
TAGGTGGCACACAGGCTACTTGCTCCAAATCAGGCGGGGGTTTCCGCTCCAATCCAGCAGCCTATCGACTTAAACCTATCCATCAGCATAAAAAATGTATAGTAGTAAACCATTTTATAGTTAAATTCTTTTTCAGAAATTACTTTCACATCACTATTTTTAGAATTTTCTTTTAAAGAGGAATTGATATCTATTGTATCATTATTAATGACTGCGTTATAATAACTACTTTCTTCTTGTTTGTTAATATGCCTTACATTATATAACACCTTATATATTTGTCTTAAAGCTACTTTAGCCTGCGGCAAATCTTCAGCAATAGCTTGTATTTCTTTATTCATAATTAAGTTGTAGTTTATTGTAATTAATGATAAAAAATTAAGACTTTTTTTTGCTATTCATTTTTTCAGCTTTTATAAAGGCAATACCTATAAACGTATATAATACAATAGCAAAAACAGCATGAACACTTGGGGTATCAACATTGTTAGCAACAAGTTTGCTACTCTTCAAAAACACACCCCCAAAAATAGAAAGTATTAAAGTAGCAGTAGTAAAAAATTGTAGTCCCGTATTAATCCAGAACATAGGTGCTTGAGTTAATTTAAAGGCAGGTATTTCTTTCTGGTCACCATAATCTGAAATATTTATATTCATACCACTTAAATAATAATATCGAGTAGCCCGAGCTGTTATCATTATGTGATGTTGAATACTAAATATTACAATTATTATACTTAATACAACCCTTATATTATTTGGATAAATAGTAAGTGGTTGTAACCATATAGCATTGGCTATAGCAAATAAAACAAAAGCGATTATTAATGCTATAAATATTTTTCTATATGCATATTCCCCTTTTCTTTCCACATATTTCTTAAATAGTTCTCTGTACATCAACAATAAAATTACAGCCTCTAATACAAAAGCAATATGGAATAAAAAATATTTATTTTGGCTTGGATACCACCACGTTATTGAATTTATTGCAACCTGTACTATAAGTTCAACCAATAAATACCATGTTATAGGCTTTAATACTAAGGGTAAGCACTTATGTCTACCCACTGAAATACAAAAAGCCAAAAGCATAGAACATGATAGCGTACCAAAAAGGAAATTTTGTATATCCATAATGATTTCCGTATTATAATGCTTGAACTATAACTATATTCTATTATTTACTATTTAAAACATTGGGATTGGTTACACCACCGCTGGTAAGATCATTAGACAGGTCATAAGCAGGGCTTATTACAGCAGTGGTAAATCCATTTATAGTTATGGTTTGTGATTTAGGATATTCTAACACATCAGTACCATCGGCTTTGGTAGCTACGTAAACTAATTTCCTGTTTCCATCATCATCAATCGCTTGGTAAAACGTAATATGCGTAATATCTATATTATTGTCTTGTACTCTTTTTAATAATTGCAATATGCCTCCTACAGGTACTTTATAGCCAATAGGCTCTGCGGCTGTTTTATTATCCCTAAAATTTTTATTAAGGATAAACAAATGTAACGGTTTATTTTAATATAATTTTAATTTTCTTGCGAAAAAAGCTTTTCTCAACGTGGTGGGGAGTGGAGACACTCCCCACGGCAGGGTTTTTTATTTTTAAATTTATATTTTACCTCGGTGCTCGATTATTTTAATTGTTACCCAAATTTAACCACCACCTATGAAAAAGAGTTTTCAAATTCTTTAAGTGAGGGTTGAGTTAAAAATTCTTTTACGTTTTCCCTATTTATGCCATGCCAATTATGTATATCTGAACTAGTATCAAGTTGCTCTTGAATAATATCTTGCAATTTTTTGACTATTTCTATCATATTAAAACCATTTAACTTGTACTAAGAACCTATATTTTTATTTTACATACACTTCATCGCAAGCCAGCATAGGCTTTTTAGTATCATGTTGTCTCCAATTAGGTAATGCTGTATTATTTTTAGCTACCAGTTTTATATATTTTGCAGATACCGTTGGAAAAGAAAAAATGTATGGTGTAATGATAGGATTATAGTGCTCTAATTGTCTTACAGATACACTTTTTAACAGTTGATATTTTTTCCCATCTACTGAATAAAATACATCAATATTTGTAGGTAAGAAAATATAATGTTTAGGATCATCTAAAAAATTACATTCTATTGTTTCTACCGTTTCCATACGGGGCAATGTTATAACAGCTTCCATATTGACATTATAAAAGCACAACCAATTGTAGCTATAGTCAGAAAACCCATACATACCATCTACAATAGTACGAGGTCCTTTATTAAAATATTCTGGATTAGGGGCATACTGTAGTGATACCGTAGCATTCAATGCTTTATTCACCTTATACGCTTTGTATATAATTTCTTCCCATTCTTTTAAATAATCATTAGCGGTAAATGCTATTTCAGATAATGTAGTGATTCCAAAATCATTACATTGATTGACTAACCGTTTTAATCGGCTATGAATGGTAGGCTTAACCTTGTATGTATCTCCTTCTTTTTCAAATATTCCATATAGATCTAATCCATAATATCGAGCTTGTTGCAAAACAGTATACTCTAGTGGTATCCGGGCTTCTGTAATATGTTTTACTGCATAGTCATTCCCTTCTGCTAATGCTTCTGCTTTATCAAGTACCTGGCTATATGTATCTATATATGTTGGAGATAAAAATGTATTTTTTGCATCAATAGGATTACCGTAAATATCTAATGTTGCTTTCGTTTTCATTAATGCATCTTCTAACATAGATACATATTGATTGATGCAAGGCGCTGCTTTTCCATAATAATGTTGTAAAAAATCTTGTTGTAAACTATCTCTATTTAAAGATGGGTTCCATAACCATTTGGCTAGTAAGTAAGAACGTAATGCACTATTTTCACTAACGGTCTCTCCGCTACCCTGTTCAAATATTCCTTTTATGTACGACTGCAAAAATTGTATATTGGGTTGTAAGGTTTGTATATTAGGAAAGGGGGCTAAGTAATTTGTAAATTGTGTTACATAGTCCCATATAAATATATTCGACGTAATTGCTCTCCACCCTTCTAACCTTTTTCTAAAGATGGCTGCTGATTTACTTGTAGATAGTGGTTGATGACGGTACACCTCAATATCACTCAACATAATATATACGTTGTTTCGAATGGATATGTTCTCAGGTGGCTCACTGGTTTGTTCATAAGCTAGTGTAACTATTTTTTTATCAGGAAATGCAGTTGCAATAGTATTAATAAAATAAAGTAGCAACGCTGTAGTTCCTTTTTTCTTCACAACTGAATTACATGCATTACAAGTACAATATTCAATGCCCTCTTCTGGACTTACAGACCAATACGTTGCACTAGGATTATTTTCCATCTTTTCTTTAAGAATAGAGATAAATTCTTTTTTTAAAGAAGCATTTGTTAAACAAAGTCCTACTGGTTTTCGTTTTCCATTAATGAGTGAAAAATATTCTGGATGTGTAGTAAAATATTGTTTTGCTGCAATAATCTTATTAAAAGTGTGCCCCCATAATCCCCAATCTTTATTAATGGTGTGTATTTTATGCCACCACATATATTCTTCATCTTCTTCATATGGATAATATACTTCTCTATATTCAAAAGCCGGCATTTGAATATCCATCATATCACCCTCCATGGTGATGGTTGATAATGAAGGGCAATATGCAGGACCAGCACCTAGTTTTCTGCATTTTAAATATCGCTCTATCCATTCATATGTAGCATACAACAAAGCCTTATCTGTAGCAGCATATATAAATACCTGATTGGATTGGGTAGCTAAGATAAAATCATCACCTCTAATTTTCATATAAGGCAGCAGCCGTTTTGATTTGTTGGTATAGCCTACATAAATATTAAACCTACCATCTGCATCAGACTCCTTTTTAATTGGCAACTGAATAGTTGTAACTTTTTTAAAATACGTTTGTAAAATAATAGCTGCTTTTTGCTCTATGCTGTTTGCCTTATCCTTAATTATGATACTATAATTACTTACATTTTGCTTGCATAATATTATCGGTTGGCTTGTAGAGGAACAACCATTAAGCCCATATAGAAGCACTAGAAGTACAATTTTTACAGCACGCATACACATTGGTTATAATTTCTATTAAATAGATTCGGTTTATGAATTTTTAAAGAATACGAATAAAAGCAAGCTATTACAATGAGTAAAGAAATATTTGGAAGCAAGATTTTAGGGGATAGATAATATAAAATCTTATCCATAAAATTCATACATCTATTTTATATTTTTCTAATAAAGGTGAGGTAAAGCAAATGTTGATTTTGAAACGCATCCACCGCTACTTTTTGATTGGTAAGGGTGTATGTTGCACTTAAAACATTTCTATACCGAATAGTTTTTTGATATCCTATTCCAACACTCTTGGATAAAAATTGTATGTTGTTGTTTAATAAAAATAATCTGCTATTATCATCTGGCAAGCTTCCTGCACCTATTATCAATGCAACATAGTCAGAAAAATTATTCATATAGTACCGAGCCGTAAGGTTAAATGAAGGATTTATTTTGCCATATAAAGGGATAATATATGTTCGAGCATTAAACCAATATTCTTTAAAATATTTGCTAGCTGCGGCCGTAACAGATAATGTGCTTAAACTATCCGCATTTAAATATCGTAAACCCAACTCACCCTCCCAGCCGTTATTAAAGTTTCTAAAAAGAGAATATCCTAGTTTAAGTTTGGGAAAAATCACTCCGTTGGAAACATCGGCCAAAATTTGAGAATAGTATTTGGGAGAATGGATCCAAAATGCTTCGCCTTCAAACTGAAACCCATTACCGGTTCTGCGAGGTGCATAATTCAGTCTAGTATTTAATGTAATATTTCTATTTTTAAGGTGGTGTTGATAATGTAGTGTAACTATATTGTTTGGTAATGCCACATCATCAAAATTTGAGTTCAACCAAAACAATCCTATTTGGTCTTTTAATGTCATACTATGTAAATAATCATAATAATCGGTGTACGATTGTTTATCTGGAAAACGACGTGTTAAATTTCTCATGGTATATGCAGCAGAATCGTACTGTCTTGTGTTTTCAAATATGACTGCTCTTTTAAAAATACCCTGTTCACTTTCTGGTCGTTGTTGTAAATAAGCGTCTATATAATACAGGCTACTATCGTATTGTTTTTGGGTATTATATGCTTGGGCCAAATAGTATAATGCATTTGTGTCATTAGGTTCTACATCTAGCATAGCCTTAAATTCCATAATAGCGCTGTCGGGTATTTCATTTTTATTATACTGTAAACCTGCCATTAGTTTATGGTTAAGGTAAACATTGCGTATACGTTGGCTATATGGATATTCTTGTATAAGTTGATAACTTACTTTATATGCCTCCGTATAAAAACCTGCTCCCTCTAGTACAGAAGCTTTTTTTAGTTTAAACGATTTAGATGCTGGATATTGGTCAAGTGCTTTATCACACCAGTACAGTGCTTGCGTATAGTTCTTCAATCCGCTTTCAGTATTAATAATATAGTTTAGTGCAGTAGTATCATTGGGTGCAATACGTAGTGCCATCAAGGTATACAATCGAGCACTATCTGTTTCTTCTTGTTGAAAGGCATTTTTAGCTGCAAATAAAAAAGATTCTATCAATGCGTTTTTGTATATCGGAGCTTTTTCTGTTTCATAGATTTTTTGCAATAATTTACTTGCTTCTGCATACCTACCGGCATCCATTAAAATGTTTGCTTTTTTAAATCTTGCTTCCACTGTAGCATTTATACGAATGATTTCATTTTGATATACCAATGCATCATCATATTTTTTTTGTTGTAGGTATACGCTTACTAAGTAATCCAATGCTTGTGGCTGATTGGGTTGATATAATAAAACTTTTTTAAATGTTTCTACTGCTTTTTCCCAAAGATTTTCAGCCAAATATTCTTTTCTGGTAATAAGTAATAAATC
>CAYVXB010000012.1:5998-21686 GCA_964454275.1 uncultured Chitinophagaceae bacterium
GTAGCCTGTTCATAATTGCGGAGCATTTCATACACTACCGATTTTTTAAATAATAGATCAGCATCATTCGCATTCAGGTTGAGCGCTCTGTTAATATAAAACAACGCATCCGCTGTATTATTTCTAGCCAATGCCATATTGATAACATTGTTAAGTGCTTCTTTATTCGTGGGTTGTTTTTCCAATACCGCAACATAGTTATTATAGGCATCCATTTTCATCATATAGCCGCCAGCGAGCATTCTTAAGTCTACTAATTGTCTTGATAATTCGCCACGAGCGGGATATAATCGTATCATTTTTTCTACTATTTCAATTGCTTCTGGATAACGATGCATATCAGTGAGTAGAGATACTTTTTTGCGCATCCATTCATAGCTATTGGGTGCTTGACTGAGCGCTTCCTCTACATATTGTAATGCTTGTTGGGTGTTTCCAGATCGTATACTATTGTTTATTAAATATTCTTTTGCCTCTCTATTATAGGGTTCTATGCTTATAACCGATTCAAACATTTCTCTCGCTTTTATGGATTGTGCATTCTTAGCAAAAAAACGCCCAGCAGTTAATCGTTGATCTACATATATACTGCGTAACGTATCATCATCTGGGTATCTTTCTAATAATTTTTCAGTAATAGCAAACGCTTTATCGTATAAACGTGTGTCTAAATAAATGGTAGATTTTTTAACGAGCAACTCTCTATCACCAGGTACTTTAGCTAATGCTTCGTCTGCATAACATAAAGCTTCATTGTATCTCCCTGCCTTACTTTCTATGTTAACCAAATAACGCAATGCATCTATATTATCTGGCTGTTTTTCTATCACCCAGGTTAATTCTTTACGAGCCTCATTATTCCGATTGGTTAACATGTATATACGTCCTAACACCAGGTGCAAATCAACATATTGAGGTGTTTTATTTAATCCCTGTTTACATAGGTATAATGCTTTTTTATAATCTTTTTTTTGATTGATTTGATATAAGGCTGCTTTAACCCAATCGTCTGGGCTATCATAAGCTTGAGCACTTGCGGTAATATCATGGGTAATACATATTACAATTATGAGAAAACATTTTTTTATCATATGCTTATTAGGATATAGTTATTTGTAATTTTTATGCTGGTTTTGAAGGTATGGTTGTTGTAGATTTATTGGCTGTATTTTGTTCAAATCCTTGTCTAGTCATAGTTCCCCATTTCAATCGACGTCGTGTTACATAAAAGAAATTTCCTCTCAAGGCAAAAAATACCACCAACGGATGATATAAAATAGGTTCAATAAATGCCATCAAACACAATCCAAATACTTGCTTCCACGATCTGTACCATCTATGCGTCATTTGATCCCATAAAACGGCTATAGTACTAATCATTATAGAAAACGTATATACAAATATGATTAATATAATGGCATAAGGCCAATTTATTTTATTAGTGGCGATTAAATAGATATATAACAAAATACCAAAAAATTCAATAAAAGGTGCTAGCCATTCAAAAAAGAAAAAGTAAGGATAGGTAAGTAATCCTGCACGACCATAACGAGGATTGAAAAAGAATTTTCGATGGTTGAACATATATTGAATCAATCCTTTGCCCCAACGAGTGCGCTGCCTGGAATATACTTTCAATGTGGAAGGCCCCTCTGTCCAACATTCTGAATCAGGAATATATTCCACCACATGGTCTAATTTATTATCGTACATATACTCTCTCATTCGAGTAATCATGTCTATATCTTCTGCAAACGATTTATGGTCGTATCCCCCTGCTCTAATGGCAACTTCTTTGTCAAATAAACCTAACCCACCAGAAACGATAAGTAGACCATTAATTCTACTCCAAGCCATCCGACCCAATACAAATGAACGTACATATTCTAACTCTTGAAATCGAGGCAACAATTTTTTAGGGGGTATAACTTCCACCAATTCTCCTTGATCAATTTTACAAGAATTTACTATACGCAGTGTAGCACCAGTGGCAATAACTCGACGCTCTTTGTCCAAAAAAGGTTTAATCAATTTCAACAATGTATCTTTTGCAAGAATACAGTCCACATCAGTACATAAATAGTAAGGATATGCGGAAGCATTAATACCTGCATTAGAGGCGTCTGCTTTACTACCTCCATTTTCTTTATCTACAACTACTAGATTGCTGAAAGCGGGGTCAGTTGATTTAAATACACCCCTAAAAGGCTCTGTTCTAATTCTTTCATTATATGCAAAATCTACTTTTACCAACGAAAATTCTTTGATAAGTTTCTCTAATGTATCATCTGTACTTCCATCGTTCACAATAATAACCTCAAATTTACTATACCGCAACGTAAGCAATGAACGTACATTTCCAATAATTGTTACTCCTTCATTAAATGCAGGGGCAATAACAGATATGCCAGGAGCTAAAGGAGAATCAATAATTTCATTATAATCAACGTAACTATTTTTACGCAAAAACTTTCGAATAGAACTACCAGAAAGCATGGCAAATAATCCGTATATCATAAGCAATACAAACCCATACACAAAAACAAAAGCTTCGTATATTTCTTGCAATCGTTCCCAAAATCCTTTTTCTTCCATTAGTATTTAATAAGTGGGTTTAAACTGTGTTTTAAAATAGCTTGGGTTAACCCTGCTGTATGTTGCATTAAATCATCTAATAAATTTTTTGTTGCTTCGTGATGTGCAATAAGAGATCGTGCCGCCGTAAGCTTTATATCATATTCACTAGAATATTGTAGCTGCTTAGCTAAAAAATCAGTATGCTTTTTAGATGCAGTTAGTCCCAACATTTTTAAAATGGCTACTTGACAAATTTGAGGTTCATTATTATACATATCACAAAGCATGTCCTCCACCTCATCGGCTTGCAATTGCCCCAATGCTATAATGGCCTCTGCCCGCAGGTTATGATCTTTTGTTTTTAATAATTCTATAATGGAGGGAATAGCATCTTGTTGATTAAAATATACTGCTAATTTTAAACAAAACGAAACAAGGCTGTTATTAGTAGAATAGCTAATCCATCTAGAAAAATTAGGAATGTTTAAGTTGGGCGTGGTGGATATTATTTCAAATAAATCTATTTGATCCCACTTGGTTAATGGTTCTTTTAAAATATCAAAAAACTTAAACGGTTCATTTTTACTAATACGTATATAGCAAGAACGGGCCTGCATGCGCAAAAAGTAGTTTCTACTATTCGTAAGGGGTAAAATGTTTACATCTTGTACCGTTACTTCCATGCGAGCCAACTCTCTCAGTCCCTTTACCCGACGCTCCCAATCGAATGCATGTAATTTAGCCAATGCATCCTTTTGCAAATTCAGATCCATAAACAATTGCTTTAATAGCACAACCGCATCTCCAGAAAATATTTTTTTGTAATGCATCATGTCATCTATTACAATTTGCCTTATATACTTTCGCCTGATAGGTAATTCTTTTTCAAAAGCCACAACATGTTTATCTAATTTAATATCTTCTACTTTCATCCCGCTATGTAACTCTTCATTCATGATGGTAGCATCACTTATTAGTTGCTCAATAATAGGGGTATATTGTTGTTTTCTAAGCTCCTTGTAATGCCCCACCGCTCTTCTTACTGCTAATCTTAAATAAGCCACCACTGTTGTAAAAAAAGCAATAACAATAAAAAGAATCGATAATTGTATAAAGAAAGGGAAAGACGCAAAACTGTTATACAACTTTGGACTAAAATTGTAGAAGGAATTGTTGAACTTATTCCACCATGTTTCAAAAATGTTAAGCAAATACATACCTTAAGAGATATTTACTTGAGGCCGTGATAAAATTTTTTTTACTCGTACTAAAAGTTCTTGTGGCATAATAGGCTTTTTTAAAAAATCATCAACACCCAATTGATATGCCTCTGTTACAATGGTTTCATTACCACTGGATGAAATGATGATAACTGGTATATTACGATACAAAGGATTTTTTTTCAACGTACTTACCAATTCAAAACCACTGGAATAAGGCATTATGATATCTGAAATAATTAACTCAAATGGTACTGAAGCCTCATGAATAATTTTCATCGCATCCCTACCATTTCCTGCTACCACCACATCATAACCTTCTTTTTGAAGAAACTTAGTAGCAATTTTCAGCATTAAATCATCATCATCCACCATTAATATTTTTCCCATATCGCATTATAAAAATTCCATTATATATTTTACTCCATTCTGTAAGATACCTTTATTAGAATGATGACAAAAGCCATACCTTATTTTTGAAATACCTCCCAAAAGCATGCTATAACTGCTTACAGAGTTCATACACAACTTTAATTTTAAATACGCTTTCATAAATGTATGTTGCTTATAAAGCGACCTAATCCAATTTTGAACCAACCAATTAGCCTTCCTACAGCATAGCTATACTTTTTACAGAAAAATGTTTTTATTATTAAAACAAGCTTAAGAATACATGTTATTAGAACCAAAGACCTATTATGTGTAAGTAGTGCTTTATCTATTTTATTGCTAAGCTGTATTTGGAGAATACCATACATACCTTGATCTTTTTATAGGATTATGAAATTTTATATCTTGTACTCTACGAAGTTAATATAACGAAACTTATGTAAGCTCAATCAACGCTTTGCTAATACGACTCAATCCCTTTTCTATATTATCCATACTATTCGCAAAAGAAATACGTATACAATCTGCATTACCAAATGCGCTTCCTGTAACAGTGGACACATGCGCCTCATTTAATATATACATACATAAAGCATCTGCGGTATTTATAGTCTGTCCGTTATACCTTTTACCCATATATTTTTTCATATTTGGGAAGATGTAAAATGCTCCGTCTGGAGTTATACAATGAATATTGGGCATATCTTTTAACCATGTCAACACTTTTTGTCTACGTTCTGCAAAAGCATGTACCATTTTTTGAGTAGCTGTAAAATCTTTTTCCAAAGCCGCTATGGCAGCCCGCTGTGCTATCGTATTGGCGCCGCTGGTAAATTGACCTTGTATTTTTTCACACGCTTTTGCTATTGGTAAAGAAGCAGCCATATAGCCCAATCTCCAACCCGTCATTGCAAAACCTTTACTAAAACCATTTACAACAATCACCCGATCTTTTAATGCCTCAAATTGAGCTATGCTACAATGAGGAGTACTGGTAAAGTTAATATACTCATATATTTCATCAGATAAAATATACACATTGGGATATTTTTGAAATACTTCCACCAATGATTGCAATTCATTGTATGTGTAGACAACGCCTGTAGGATTGCATGGAGATGAAAAAATAAAAAGCTTTGTTTTTGCACTCAATGCTTTCTCTAGTTGGGCCGGGGTGATTTTATAGCCAGTATCAATATTGGTATGACTGAATACAACGTTACCTTTAGCCAACTGTACCAAAGCCGAATAGGTTACCCAATAAGGAGTTGGTATAACCACTTCATCTCCATCATCAATTAACGCTAAAATAATATTTGCAATACTTTGTTTGGCACCTGTAGAAACAACTATCTGCTCTGGTGTGTACGTTAATCCATTATCTCGCTTTAATTTAGTGCAAATTGCTTGGCGCAAATCTACATATCCGGCTACTGGAGGGTAATGGCTCCAATTTTCATCAATAGCTTTTTTAGCCGCTTCACGAATATGTTGTGGTGTATCAAAGTCTGGCTCCCCTAAGCTTAAATCAATTACATCGATCCCTTTGGCTCGCATTTCCCGGCCTAGCTTAGCCATTTTGAGTGTTTCTGGTTCACTAAATCTTTGTAATAACGAGGAGAATTGCATGAAACAAATATAAATGTTTCAAAACATATTATTAAAATCCATTTATAAATAGTAGGATGTAAAAAAGTTATCATGCCTAAAAACTTCTATATTTGCGGCTCTAAAAAATCTAGAAATAGAAAAATATTTTTTAGTTTTTCTTTTCAATTTTGAATTAATACATAAAGCATATGCAACTAAAAGGATTGGTACGATTTTTTACCATTGCGTTAATTTTAATTTGTTTATATCAGCTTTCCTTTACATGGTTTGCAAAAAATCATGAATCCAGTATGAGGGAAAAAGCAGAGCGCTTTATTAAAACGAAATATCTTGCTGCGCAAAAAAAATACCCTAACGATAAGGCCATGCAAGCACTTTATCAAGATACCCTTGATCAAATGCTCAATAAACGTTTACAATACTTGTTGGACAGCACGAAGAGTACGGATGTTGGACCTTTTGGAATAGCTACTTATCAAACTGCTAAAGACAGAGAGTTAAAGTTAGGATTGGATTTACAAGGCGGTATGAGCGCCACTCTAGAAGTAAGCCTTGAGGGAGTATTACGTTCTTTATCCAACGATTCTAAAGATCCTTCCTTTAATAAAGCTCTTTTATTAGCCAACCAACGAAAAGCCAATGGTGGAGCGGATTATATTAATTTATTTACAGATGCGTATAAAGAACTTAGTCCAAGTAGCCATTTAGCACCTTTGTTTGTAGTAGGATCAAATAAAAAACTCAGCTATACTTCATCTGATAATGAAGTATTGAATTACCTACGCTCAGAAGCTAATAGCGCATTTAATAACACCTATAAAATTCTTCAAGCTCGTATTGATCGCTTTGGTGTGGCTCAGCCTACCATTAATCCGAATGCGGCTAAGGGTGTTATTTATGTAGAATTAGCTGGCGTTACAGATAAGCAGCGAGTAAAAAAATATTTAGAATCTAGTGCGAATCTTCAATTTTTTGAATTATATAGTATTAATGATATAGGTTCTTCTTATCAATCAGCAGAAACTGCATTAGCAGAGTATTTGAAAGGATTAGGAAAGGATACTGTGAAAATGAATGCCAACAATAATGTTGTTGTTAAAGATACCTCAACTGGTAGTTTATCTGTCCTATTAAAAAGAGACTCCCTCTCAAACAGTACAAATCAAATAAGTAATAAAAATACGGCCCTAGAGGAACAACGAAAAAAATATCCTTTATCTACATTGATTAGTATTGCGCAACCATATAAAACAAAAGAAGGTAAAGTTGTTATGCCTTCCGCTATTGGACATGTATCCATTAACGATACTGCACAACTAAACGGTTATTTACAGTTGGATATGGTAAAAGGAAAACTTCCTGCCAACTTGCAATTTGTATATGGTTTAAATGAAGACGATGATCCCAAAGCAAGATTAATGCTACCTATATACGCATTAAAAAAATTACCAGGGAGCAATAAAGCTAAATTAGAAGGTGAGTATGTTATCGATGCTAAACAAGATTTTGATGAATTTGGTAATGTGGCTGTTAAAATGGAGATGAATGCAACAGGTAGTCGTATCTGGGCAAAAATGACAGAGGATAATTTGAATAAAGGTATCGCCATTGTATTGGATGATATAGTATACTCTGCACCAACCGTAAATACTATAATATCTAATGGTAGTTCTATTATATCTGGAAAATACTCTATTAATGAAGCACAAGATTTAGCGGATATCTTAAAATCTGGGAAACTTCCTACTAAAGCTAAAATTATACAAGATCAAGTAGTAGGGCCAACTTTAGGCCAAGAGGCTGTAAAGGGTGGGGTGCTTGCTTTTGTTGTTTCTTTTATTGTAATATTTATATTAATGCTGGTATATTACAATACTGGTGGGTGGGTAGCTAATATTGCACTCATTTTAAATTTATTATTTACGATTGGAGTACTAAGCGGCCTAGGAGCAACTCTTACCGCTCCAGGTATTGCAGGTTTAGTATTAACCATTGGTATGGCCGTGGATACCAACGTAATTATTTTTGAGCGTATTAAAGAGGAGGTCGTCTTAGGAAAAGGGTATCAGCAAGCCGTTATGGATGGATACAAACGCTCCTATGCACCTGTGCTAGATGCTCACGTAACAACGCTATTAACGGCTATCATTTTATTTTATTTTGGATTAGGACCTGTATTAGGGTTTGCTACAACGCAAATCATTGGTATACTTTTATCTCTATTCTGTGGAATTATGGTATCAAGAATGATTACAGATTGGTATACCAACAAAAAAAGGCATTTAACCTATTTTACTGTTGTATCTAAAAAAATATTTAAACATGCTGCCTTTAAATTTATTGAATACAGAAAGATAGCATACATGATTTCATTTGTTGTATTAGCATTGGGTATTGCTTCTATATTTAATGGATTTGATGAAGGAGTAGAATTTAGTGGTGGCCGCAGTTACACAGTACGTTTCAATAAGCCTGTACAAATTGATGTGGTACGTAATGATTTACAAAAAGTTTTTGGTAAATACCCTATTGTTAAAACGGTGGGAGATAATAAAACATTAAACATTACTACCGATTATAAAATTAATGAAACAAACCCCGGTATCGATTCTATAGTAGAACAAACTTTATACAAAGGCCTACAACCTGTTCTAGGCAATGCTGTTAGTTATGTGCATTTTCAAAACCAATATAAACAAAGCTCCCAAACTGTTTTACCTACCATTTCAGATGACTTAAAATCAGGCGCAAAAAGAGCAACCATTATATCACTCATTATTATTGCGCTATATATTTTTATTCGCTTTAGAGATTGGCGTTATGCTGTGGGAACAATTGTAGCCTTATTACACGATGTGTTTGTTGTTCTCATTGTATTCTCTTTCTTGCGAAAAATAGTGCCATTCCCATTAGAAATTGATCAGCATTTTATCGCAGCTATATTGACCGTTATTGGATTTTCTATGAATGATACAGTAATTGTGTTTGATCGTGTTCGTGAATACAGTAAAAAAATGGTGGGAGCAAGTAAATCAACCATTATTAATAAAGCTATCAACGATACATTAAGCCGCACCATTATGACGTCTTTAACCGTATTTTTAACGCTATTGATTTTATTTGTTTTAGGAGGCGAGGTAACTCGAGGGTTTGCTTTTGCTATGTTGATTGGTGTATTTACAGGCACTTACTCTTCTATATTTGTAGCAGCACCTATATTGGTTGATTTTGCTAAACGTAAGCCACTAGGGATGTCTAAAGAAGATAAAAAAAGATCAGGGGTGGTAAATAACGCATAATTCAAAAAAAATCTGTACCTTCACGTACAATTTTTTTGTTAACCGTTTAAACCACATTGTTATCCTATGAAAAAAATGCTATGCATTGTAGCAGGCGCTTATGTATTGAGCATAACAGCTTGCACAAAGAACACAACAAAACCGAACGCTCCTTCTCTGTATGAAGTTCTAACGAACGAATGGAAGATAACTTCCGCAACAAAAATAGACAATGGAGTTGTTTCATACCCAGGAAGGGGCCGATATAGTGGCTTCTGCTTTAAAGCAGATACTACCGTTAGTTATGCGGGTATCGGACTGGAATGGATTAATCCAACAAAGTACACCATTAAGAGCTTCAGTCAATTTACATTTGATACAACGAAAGTAGACGTAAGCATAATCGATTCTTTAACCATTGGCTTGAATATGGAATCCATAAACAACCCAGCCTACAGAAAAGAAATTACGTTGAGTTGTAGAAAATAATTTTCAGTTTTAAGTATTTATCAAAATGGGTATGTAAAAAAGCGTACCCATTTTTGCATATCCCCCTATATTTGTACTTATTACATGTCGACAAAATCAACTAAAAAATTATTTGACTTTACGTTACTAAGTCGGGTACTACAATACGTTAAACCATATCGCAAATCATTTTTTTTTGCTATAATCTTAGCTATCGTATTAGCTTTGATATCACCCGTAAGGCCTTACCTAATAAAATTTATGGTTGATAAGGCGGCAATGCGTCAATCTACCCAACAAACAACTTGGCTTGAATATATAGGCATAACAACTAACGACAATGCTACCACTTTTATCATTAAATTATTTATACTACAAGTAATCTTGCTACTTGTTGAAACCGTTCTTCGTTTTATATTTTCATTTATTACCTCGTGGTTAGGACAACAAGTGGTAAAGGACTTACGTATAAAAACATATGATAAAATTTTAAACCTAAACCTATCTCAATACGATAAAACACCTATTGGCACGCTAACCACCCGAACCATTAATGACATTGAAGCCATTAACGATATTTTTTCTGATGGATTAATTCCGATCATCAGCGACCTACTTACTATTTTATTCACCCTTGGCTTCATGTTTTGGATTAATTGGCAACTTACGTTAATTAGCCTCATGGCTTTTCCGATCTTACTACTAGCTACTTACTATTTTAAAGAAAGTGTAAATAAATCGTTTATCAAAGTACGAAATGCAGTAGCAAGTCTAAATGCTTTTATACAAGAACATATTACTGGAATGCAGATAGTACAAGCCTTTGCGGCCGAAGAGCAAGAATATGCAAAGTTCAAAACCATTAATAAAGAACATCGAAATGCGACCATTAAAGGGATATTGGCGTATTCTATATTTTTCCCTGTAGTAGAAATTGTATTGGCCATTTCAACTGGTTTTTTAATATGGTGGGTTGCTGGTCAAAAAATAGAAGCTGGATTACTAATAGCTTTTATTCTTTTTTTAAACCAAATTTTTCGACCACTTAGAGTTATAGCTGATAAATTTAATGTTCTACAAATGGGCATGATAGCTAGTGAACGAGTATTTAAAGTATTAGACAATACGGATTATACAACAGACAACGGAACATATGCGCCATATACTATAAAAGGTAATATTGAATTCAACCATGTTTGGTTTTCTTATACCGAAGATCATCACGTATTGAAAAATATTGATTTTACAGTAGCCGCAGGTGAAACAGTTGCACTTGTAGGACATACTGGTAGCGGAAAAACATCTATTATTAGCATTCTAAATCGATTATATACCATTCAAAAAGGCACTATACAAATTGATGGAGTACCCATTCAAGAATACAGTTTAGACGCTTTACGCAGTAAAATTGGAATCGTATTACAAGATGTGTTTCTTTTCTCAGGATCAATATATGACAATGTAACGCTCCGCAATACAAACATTACAATGGAAAAAGTTGTTGAAGCAGCTAAACTCATTGGTATGCACGATTTTATAATGACCTTACCTCAAGGATACCACTACAATGTAATGGAACGAGGTGCTACCCTATCTCTTGGGCAACGTCAGCTCTTATCCTTTATTCGTGCTTTATTGTACAACCCTTCCATCCTCATACTAGATGAGGCCACCTCATCCATTGATACCGAAAGTGAAATACTTATTCAACAAGCCATCGATAAATTAATTGCAGGACGAACCTCTATCATTATAGCCCATCGCTTATCTACGATTAGAAAAGCAAACAAAGTTATTGTATTGGATAAAGGAGAAATAAAAGAAATGGGTACACCTCAAGAACTACTTGATAAAAAAGGTTTTTATTATAATCTACACCAACTGCAATTTGAGAAAACATAAATATAAACCAGATATAAAAAATCCATAAGAAAAATCTTATGGATTAATAGAGAGGTCCAGAGCGGATTCGAACCGCTGTAAAAGCTTTTGCAGAGCTCTGCCTAGCCACTCGGCCACCGGACCATGAGGAAAAGGCAAAGATAATTGTTTAGCGGAAATCTTTTAGTATCATAATAAAATTTATTTTGCAGAACTAAAATCTAACATAAATTACCAACCTATTTTTATTTTGCCATGCAAAAAATTCTTGAATCAGAACTAATTATCAACAACCGAGGAGCCGTTTATCATTTAGATGTACGTCCCGAAGAAATAGCAACAACCGTTATTACCGTAGGCGATCCCGATCGTGTACAAGAAGTGAGTAAACATTTTGATAGCATAGAAGTAAAACGCCAACATAGGGAATTTATTACCCACACTGGGCGCATTGGCACTAAAAGAATTTCTGTAATAGGTACCGGCATTGGAACAGATAATATTGATATTGTGTTTAATGAATTGGATGCATTGGTTAATATTGATCTGGAAAGCCGCAACATAAAAAAAATACTTACGCCATTAAATATAGTACGTATAGGAACCGCTGGTAGTTTGCAAAAGAATATACCTGTTGATGATTTTGTTGTATCTACACATGGTTTAGGCATAGATAATCTATTGCATTTTTATAGAAGAGATAATAATGAAGAAGAAAAGTCTATACTACAAGCCTTCTCTACACATACACAACTTACCAATCAATCAATACAACCCTATATTTCCAGCGGAAATGTACATTTACTCAAACAATTTGTACATGGATTTCATCACGGCATTACCGTTAGCTGTCCTGGTTTTTATGGACCACAAGGCCGTGTATTACGCTTAGGCATTGCTTTTCCAGAACTGGTGGATAGGCTCACAACCTTTAATTACGGTCAACATCGTATTGCTAATTTTGAGATGGAAACATCCGCTATGTATGGTTTAGCAAAATTACTAGGCCACCAATGTCTTTCTACTAGTGCTATTGTAGCCAATCGTGTTGAAAAGAAATTTTCTACAAATGCAGGTCTTGCAATTGAAAAATTAATTTTAAAAACACTACAGATATTAAGTTCAGACTAAAATAATGCACATCCCATTTTATAAGTATCAGGGCACAGGCAATGATTTTATTATTGTAGATAATAGAGCTCAACTATATACCGCATTAACGACAACACAAATAAAGCATTTGTGTGATAGGCATTTCGGCATTGGTGCTGATGGATTCATGTTATTAAATACTATAGATGGCTACGACTTTGAAATGAAATATTATAATGCAGATGGTAATGAAAGTAGTATGTGTGGCAATGGTGGAAGATGTATTGTACAATTTGCATATATGCATCATATCATTCATAAAAAATGTCGTTTTTTAGCTATAGATGGTGAACATGAAGCAATTATTGAAAATACGAATTGGATTAAGCTGAAAATGAAAGATATATCCAATGTTACTAAGGAGAACAATGATTTTATTTTAGATACAGGATCACCGCACTATGTTAAATACGTGCAAAACATAAAGGATATAAATATTGTAGAGCAAGGTCGTAAAATACGTTACAGTAAAGCATTTGATAAAGAGGGCATTAATGTAAATTTTGTTGAAATAAAGAGTGATAACAATATTTATGTACGTACATACGAACGTGGTGTTGAAGATGAAACGCTTTCTTGTGGAACGGGTGTAGTAGCAAGCTCAATAGTAAGTGCACTTATTATCGGTTTCAATAAAATAAATATTGAAACGTTAGGCGGAAATTTAGTTGTTGAACTGAATAAATTAAACGATACTCAATGCGAAAATATTTGGCTCTGTGGACCAGCAGCCATGGTCTTTAATGGAGTAATAAACATCAATCTTTAACCCTTTTTTGCTCCCTAATTCTATACTGCAAAAATTCATTCAATTGCAAATAGTCTAAATTTTTAGCAATAATGTTTTTATCTGCATCCAGTAAAACCAATGTGGGTATGGTAAATGCATCGTATAATTGCCTATACGTGGGTTGTTTAGCAATAGATTCTTTTATACGTAACAATTCTGTATAGTAAACGTTCACCCAATCTTCTATACCATGTTCGTGGATAGCCTTTAACCAAGTTACCTTATCACTATCTACCATTATAGCGAATATTTTGAGCCCTATATTTTCCCAATTTTTATGATACATAGAATCTAGCTTTGGTATTAAATGTGTACAATGCGAGCAAGTAGGATCCCAAAAACAAACTAAAGTGTATGGTGCTTTTATATCATATAAAGAAGTAATATGATCGGCTGTATCTGCTAAACGAATATTTATCGCAGGCCGTCCAATTAAATTGGCCATTACACTATATGCCCTGTTGTATATATATTTACGTTGTTCTTCGGTAAGCCATTTTACTTTTCCTGCAGCTATATGTTGTTGAAATAGGTACACAAATACGGCATCCTGTCCCATAACAGTCGTATTCATGTATTGATCAATAAATTTTCCAATTAAAAATCTATACATAGTAGAATCTGGCTGAGCAACATTTAGCATCCAATCTATTTCATGAATAATAGAATCTGCAGCAGGCGCTACAAATTTTTCAAAATATTGATCTAATTTATTTTCTAGAATAGGTGTTCGAACCAAACGGCCATCTGTAAAATCAATGTTACTCCAATAGTGTTTCTTTAAATACTGAAACGCCTCCATCTTATTTTGTTGTTTGCGCATATCACCTACATTACTAGGCAACAATGGGTCTTTTAAGGCATTTAATAAAACGGTTAAAAAAGAATAAGGATATTGCTTTATACTATTTTCTCGATACTGATCCATTTGCTTATGCAATCCATCAAGTTTTTTTTGTGCTACTTTTTTTTGTTTATTAGTGGTTGTACTAAGAGTACGTTCGGTTTGTTTTATTTTTTCTGCAATCGTATTAATAAATAGGGTGTATTCATTGAAAAGCCGATTGTCCTCTGATTGGCTAAAATGTATATTCTGCCTTAATCCCGTAGTATCTGCATCAATACTAAATCGCTGTTGTTTATCTATTAAAAAATCGAACAGTATTGTTTTTTGTGGCCCTATTACAAAGTAAACACCGCCAGGCAATAAATCTGCTCCTGTAAACATTCCTTCTCCTTTACTATTTAAACATACAGAATCTATAATACCTTTTTGATTTCCATAATAATATCCTAAATAGATACATTTTTCATGGTAAGGCTTAATCGTAATATGGATAGCATATTGAGTAGTATTATGTAGACTTTGAGCTTGGCAAAATATAATTTGCAAGCTTATGGCAATAGATAATACTATTTTTTTTATTTTACTCATTAGATAAAGGATATGATTAAGCAAATGTAGTTACTATAATGACTCCATAATAGTGTGTCCATATAAAATCATTTAGAACATTTTTAAAAAAATTTGGCATAATACAATGTAACCAATAATTTTACACTCCTTTTGGGAATTCATTTATGCGGAAGTAGCTCAGTTGGTAGAGCGCAACCTTGCCAAGGTTGAGGTCGCGGGTTCGAGCCTCGTCTTCCGCTCCAAGTTCCATCTGGTGGACACATAGGTGGAACTTTTTAATTGCCCAGGTGGTGAAATTGGTATCCCGAAGTTTCGGGAACGCAGGACTTAAAATCCTGTGGCCAGCAATGGGCTAAATAATATTAGGTAAATATTATTTGATAGGAGATCGATGTTATATGAGTTGGTTTGTGTATATCTTGCATTCAGAAAAGATGCAAAAATTTTATATAGGCACTACGGATAATGTAGAAAACCGTCTTATAGAGCACAATCAAGGGAAACATAAAAATAGTTTTACAAAAAGAGGTATTCCTTGGATATTATATTTAGAGATTATTTGTAGTTCTTCGAAACAAGCATACAATTTGGAAAAATTTATTAAACAGATGAAATCATCCGTATTTATTAAACGTTTAAAGCAAGATCATAACCTTTTACAAATGCTGATTGAAAAATATTCGGTTTAATTATTTATCGCCCCGGTGGTGAAATTGGTAGACACGCAGGACTTAAAATCCTGTGGCCAGCAATGGCTGTGCGGGTTCAAGTCCCGCCTGGGGCACTTTGTATATTTAAGATCTTTTCCATAATGAATTGTTGTGCGGGTTCAATCCCGAGTTCTCGGGACCGCCTGGGGCACTTTGTATATTTAAGATCTTTTCCATAATGAATTGTTGTGCGG
>CAYVXB010000012.1:21786-26993 GCA_964454275.1 uncultured Chitinophagaceae bacterium
GTTCAATCCCGAGTTCTCGGGACCGCCTGGGGCACAAAAGCTTTGTTATATATGTAACAAGGCTTTTATTTTTTATGATTAAATACTTTTTGAATTTATCACTCTATTTATGAGAAAACAAATAGCTGCAGCCAATTGGAAAATGAATACCACACTTAAAGAGGCTACTCAATTAATGGATCAAATACAGAGTACCTTAAATAGAGTATTGCCGCATCAACAAGTAATTATAGCCCCCCCATTTCCCTATTTATCTTTTATACAATCATATGCAGAAAAATTAGGCAATGTCTATGTGTCGGCTCAAAACTGCCACCAGAAAGCATCCGGGGCATATACAGGAGAAGTTTCTGCTGAAATGTTACAATCACTAAGTGTGCAATATGTAATAATTGGCCATTCTGAAAGAAGAGAATATTTTAATGAAAGCAATACTTTATTAGCTGAAAAAATAAATATGGCTTTACAATATCACTTGATGCCTATTTTTTGTTGTGGCGAACCTTTAGCTATTAGAACAGCTGGAACGCAAACCGAATTTGTTACCAAACAATTAGAAGAAAGTTTACAACACTTAAATAAAGAACAATTATTAAAAATAATTATTGCCTACGAACCTATATGGGCTATTGGTACCGGGGAAACAGCTACAGCAAATCAAGCAGAGGAAATGCATGCTCATATACGAAGTTGGCTATTCCGAAAATTTGGACAGGTCGTTAGTGAAAATATATCTATTCTCTATGGTGGTAGCGTAAAAGGAAATAATGCAAAAGAACTATTCTCCCAACCAAATGTAGATGGCGGACTTGTAGGAGGCGCTTCTTTAAAAGCTGAAGAATTTGTTGAAATAGTCAAATCATTAAAGTTATTTTAAATATGCGAATTTCCTACTCATGCGAAAGAATGAGGCGTAATCTTGTGTGTACGATTTCTTGTGCCTATTTTTTTAGTTATACTAAACCGCTAACAAGATAAACTTAAAAATTTTTATGTAATTCAATACTATAAACAGTTTTAGAATTTTATCTTGATATTCTTGTTAGCGGTTTAGTATTAGTATATAATTGGACAAAGTAAAGCTTATGCACAAGCACGCTTATGCACAAAGCTGGGCTGCATGCTTGCGCCAGTAAGGTGTTTAATCGATTACATAATACGTCATTGGTAGACTTATAACGTTAGTTTTTGTGTTTAGCAAGTCGAAGCCATCTGCTTTTATAAAATTATGCTCTTTGATATATCAAAAAGCAGATGGCTTCAAAAATCCCTATACACAAAGCTCTACAGATTTTTTCGCCATGACGCTGAACTCATGTTTTATTAATTTTTAAACCATCTAGTTTGTAGAATTTTATTTATTTTTCATGCATATTTATTCTTTCAAATTTTATAACTAAAAACCTTTTTCATGAAAACATTATCTATTCTTTTAACTGGTTCTTTATTTTTAATAGCTGTACCTTCTTGTACACAAAAAAATTAAGTGTTCCAAGTCAATCTAGAAGTACAAAAACTATTAATACAAATGATGGGACAGTAGAGATAGTAGCGCAACAAGGGACACTGGGTTCAGCAAAAAATTAAGGATGATTTATTAGGCTAGCCTAATTTTTATATAATTGAATAGAATTACTAACAGTACAAGTGAGTCCTTCGGCTACGCTCAGGATAAATTCACAACGAAGCTTAATAGTAGCAAACAGCTGACACAATAAAATATAAAGATTCTATTAGCATGCAGATTTGCACATTTACAATGTTTTCAACACATCATTCATAGAACGAACGGCATCAGCACTTTTATTAAATACAGCTTGTTCTTCGCTATTTAATTTATAATCAATAATTTTTTCCCAACCTTTCTTCCCAATTGTTACAGGTACACCTAAGCAAATATCTTTTTGCGCATATTCACCTTCTAGATATACACAGCACGTAAATATTTTTTTCTGATTACGCACAATACTTTCTACTAAAGCCGCACCAGCAGCACCAGGTGCATACCAAGCTGAAGTGCCGATTAATTTAGTTAATGTAGCACCACCAACCATTGTATCTGCTACAATTTGCTTTTGTGTTTCTGCATTTAAAAAATGAGTTACAGGAGCACTATTCCAGGTAGCATATCGAATCAAAGGAATCATTGTAGTATCACCATGTCCACCAATTACAGTTGCGTTTAGGTCTACAGGTGAAGCATCTAAAGCTTTACTCAAATAATATTTAAATCGTGCACTGTCCAAAATTCCGCCCATACCAATAATACGATTTTTAGGCAACCCAGTTGACTTCAATGTTAAGTAAGTCATGGTATCCATTGGATTACTAATAACCACAAAAATAGCATTAGGAGAATATTTTAATATGTTTTCGGCAACACCTTTTACAATATTAGCATTGGTTCCAATTAACTCTTCTCTTGTCATACCTGGTTTACGGGGAATGCCGGAAGTAATTACCACTACATCCGATCCTGCAGTCTTAGTATAATCATTTGTACTACCAATAACCTTAGTATCAAACCCAAGTAAAGCAGCAGTTTGCATCATATCCATAGCTTTTCCCTCTGCTAATCCTTCTTTAATATCTAATAAAACTAATTCTTCACAAAGTTCTTTACGAGCTATACTATCGGAACAAGTGGCTCCTACTGCACCTGCACCTACTACTGTAATTTTCATATATATAATTTATTAATTTTTAACCATCGCATAAACAATTATCGATGTCTATAAAAGGCCATAAAGGTAAGAAGCTTATCATTATATTTGCAGCCAAATTAAATATTTATGGCAAACACATCAGATATCAGTCGCGGAATAGTTTTAAAATTAGACGGCCGTTTATACACAGTTGTAGAATTTGGAGAAAATAAAACAGCTCGTGCTGCAGCAAAGGTTTGGGCTAAATTAAAAGGAGTAGATAACGCTCGTAGTATTGAACACACCTGGAACAGTGGAGACACTATTTATCCAGTTCGTATAGAAAAAAAGACTTTTCAATTTTTATATAAAGATGAAAGTGGATATAATTTCATGGATAATGAAACGTTTGAGCAGATTGCCATGGAAGAAACTGCGGTAGATGCCCCCCAATTGTTAAAAGACGGGCAAGAAGTGTTTGTTATTATTAATGCTGAAACAGAACAACCAATGCGAGTCGAACTTCCAGATAAAATTGTATTACAAGTTACATATGCCGAACCTGGTGTAAAAGGTGACACCGCTACTCGCACACTAAAACCTGCAACGGTTGAAACAGGCGCTACTATTATGGTTCCATTATTTGTAGATGAAGGAGAGTTGATTCGTGTTAATACAAAGACCAATGAGTATGTTGAGCGAGTGAAGGAGTAGTTATTTATATGCAACTCAAAGACAAAATAGCCATCAACTTTTTAGAGTTTTTTAAAACAGGCGAGTTCGATTGTTTGCAACTCGGTCAATCAAAAGAATATATTATAAATAACTTCCCTGATCCAGATGGATTTAATGGCAGTTTTATGCACCCCAGAAAGAGCGGAGATATTTGGCGCTATGGAAATATTGAGTTGCATTTTGATAAAGGAAATAAATTATGGATGATTTTTTCAGATTATATTAATACTTTGAATGGTGGAAAAAATTTGATATTAGAAAAATGGATTTTGGAAAAGCCGAAAGAACTAACTTTATTAAAAGTAATCGAACATCTCAATAAAGAGCAGATTGACTTTGAAAAAAAAGCTGTATTCGAACAAATTAAAATTAAACTCTTGAAAAGCAATGTCGAAATTTCTTTTCTTCTTGAAGAAAAAAATCAAAGAACCAAATTCGGTATTGCTGATCCTAATGACTATGTGCTTGGGGCGTTTTCTTTAATGTAAAAAGCCCAACCACATTATAAATAAATGCGTTGGGCTTTCGAAAAAAGTATACTATTTCTTTATTTGCATACCTACTTTACTTGCGTATACCTGCTGTGCAGCTATGGCTTCATTCTCCAATGTTGTAATTTTTACTTCCGCCTTATTCAGATTTTCTATTACTTTATTGTATGCATCCACATCGGAAGTACCTTTTAATTCAGCTAATTGTTTAGCTAAGGGCAAATACTCTGTTTTAACACCACTGAAAAGGCCTGTTACTTTATTATGAAAATCCTTTGCTTCGTCTGAAGGTTTTAAATCATTCATAACACCAATACAACTATCTGTTTTTTTCTCTAGCGAAGCTACAATTACCAATGCATCTTCTTTTTTAACTTTTTCATCAACTATTTTTTCGAATTGAGCTGCTATTTGAGTAGTATAATTTTCGTATAGATTTACAACCGTATCGTTGTATTTAACTTGATTCTTACAGGCAGTTATGAATACCGCAAATGATAGCAATAAAGCAATTGTTTTTGTTTTTTTCATTTTGTAGTTGTTTTTAATTAAGAAAAAGCGTTTGTTTATTTTGTTTATATTATGTGCTACGTTATATATCAATTTTCGCATATTTAGCATGACTTTCAATAAATTCACGACGAGGGGCTACTTCATCACCCATGAGCATACTAAACACACGATCTGCTTCTGCAGCGCTTTCAATGGTTACTTGTTTAAGCGTACGAGTTGCAGGATTCATCGTAGTTTCCCATAATTGCTCTGCATTCATTTCTCCCAAACCTTTGTAACGTTGAATGTTTACACTATCTTCTTTTCCGGCGCCTAAGCGTTCTACTAATGTTTTACGTTGGTCTTCATTCCAAGCATATGCTTGTTCTTTTCCTTTTTTTACCAGATATAATGGAGGTTGCGCAATATATACGTACCCATGTTGTACCAATTCTTTCATATATCTATAAATGAACGTAAGAATCAGTGTTGCGATATGACTACCATCTACATCGGCATCGGTCATGATAATTAATTTATGATAGCGAAGCTTTGCTAAATTCAACGCTTTGGGATCCTCAGGTGTACCAACGGTTACACCCAAAGCGGTATACATATTACGAATTTCTTCATTCTCATAAATTTTATGTTCCATTGCTTTTTCTACGTTTAAGATTTTACCTCTTAATGGTAAAATAGCTTGATAGCTCCTATCTCGACCCTGCTTAGCTGTTCCACCTGCCGAATCGCCCTCTACTAAGAACAATTCGCATTTTTCTGCATCTCTTTCTGAACAATCTGCTAGTTTACCTGGTAAACCACCGCCACTTAGTACCGTTTTACG
>CAYVXB010000013.1:0-19796 GCA_964454275.1 uncultured Chitinophagaceae bacterium
ACATCATTACTATCTAATGATGCACCAGCTGTTTCAAATATTGTAGCAGGTACACAACTTGGGGCACCAAAATTAAATTTGAAATTTGTTTGTTTCCCATTATCAATCATAAACTGCACACCTTGTAATCCGCATACATTGGCTATTTCATGCGGATCGCTAATGGTAGCGACCGTTCCGTGTACAACAGCTAAACGTGCAAACTCGCTAGGGATAAGCATACTGCTTTCTATATGTACATGGCTATCAATAAATCCAGGAAGCATATAATATGGCGGATGGCCAGAAGGCAATATGGTTAAGGATTTTATGGAATTTATTTTATCATTAACAATTTCTATTGTTGCTGGGTAGATTTGTTTTTTCCATACATCTACAAGATTTGCTGTTATGGAAAAGGTTTGTGTTGCCATATATTAACGTTGTAAGAACATGAGAAGGCGTTCTTTTTAGGATATCATCCCTTTACATTTACTTTAAACTATCCTGTAAATTTCCCATATCAGAGATATATACTGTGGTAACAAAATAAACTTCATCTACTTTATATTTAACCTTAACCTCGTTGCCCACTTTATACTCTTTGCCTTTAGATAGATTAAAACAATTGTAGCTGGATTCTTTATTAATATCTTTTATGTACACTTTTATGGTATACGCATCACCTACATGATAGTTTCTTGTACTGTATATAGGCACTCTGTACCTGCCTGTTCCGCTATATGATGTAATGTATCTTGTCTGCTTTTCATGTGCAGGTACAAATTTTATTTCTTTAATTATTGCTGTACTTATATTTTCTTTAGAGGGACTAGTTGTTCTATGTTTGGGCATATAATATTGCGTATACCATACAATACCTGCGCAAACAACAATCATTATTCCAGTATACACGTAGCGATATTTCATATATACATTTTAAGAGTTATTAAAAACTGAATGCCTTGCAATTTATCGAAAATTAGATTTACATTCGATGTTGTTTTAACTTTTATATCTGTAAATCTTTATAATTATCTATTACATTTCTCAATTACTTCATAATATGAAACAATTATTCTTTGCGTTTTTATTCATTACTACTGTTGCACAAGCTCAAAAAAAACAAATTAGTTTAGGTGATTTGTATAAAAAAAATACTTTTAAAAGCGACTATGTAGCTGGCTTTAACTCTATGAAAGATGGGCGTTTTTACACTGAATTAGAAAATGATAATGTGGTGAAAAAAAGTTTTGCAACAGGACAAACTATAGATACGTTAATACATCAAAATAATATTGTAGATCCTTTAGCAGGGCTTAATGCAAAACCATTACCCCTTTACGATATACAATTTAGTAATGATGAACAAAAAATATTGGTGTTTATAAATAGAGAATATATTTATCGTAGATCGAGCAAAGCCGCTACATATGTATTTAATTTAAAAACAAAAAAAACTGTTGCTATAGATAATGGCGCACCTATTATGCATGCTAGCTTTTCTCCGGATAATAATAAAGTGTCTTTTGTAAAAGACAATAATTTATTTTATCAAAATTTGGATAATGGAAATATTACACAAGTAACTACTGATGGAAAATGGAATAATATTATAAATGGTAATTGCGATTGGGTGTATGAAGAAGAGTTTGAGTTTACTAAAGCTTTTGAATGGAGCCCAAATGGAAAGTATTTAGCCTACTATCGTTTTGATGAAAGCAACGTGCCTATGTATGATATGACGATGTATGAGGACTTATATCCCAAAAATTATCAATATAAATATCCTAAAGTTGGAGAGCCAAATTCTATTATAGAAATTCATGTTGTAGATATTGCAACAAATAAAAATACAACGGTAGATATTGGACAAGAAACGGACATATATATTCCTCGTATAAAATGGACAACGAACGATAATCAGTTAGCGGTGTATTGGATGAATAGATTACAAAATCATTTAAAAATATTACTAGCCAACAGTACAAGTGGGTCTACTACATTATTGTATGAGGAAACCCATCCATGCTATATTGATATAAATAGCGATTTAACTTTTTTACAAGATGGTAAACATTTTTTATTTACCAGTGAAAAAGATGGGTATAAACATATTTATGTATACAATATGGATGGAAAGATTAAAGCGCAAATTTCAAAAGGAAAATTTGATGTGGAAACTGTTATAGGTATAAATGAAAAAGCTAAACAGATATATTATACCGCCGCTGTAGCCTCCCCCATGGATAGACAATTATATGTTACTGATTTTACAGGCACTCGTACACGGCAAATTTCAAAAGGCCAAGGTTGGCATAGTGTTGAAATGAATGCGGATTATACCTATTATATGGATTCCTATTCTACTATAAATGATCCTACTATTTTTAGTATTTACAATATAAAGGGTGAGTTGATTAGAAAATTAAAAGACAATGCAGCATTACGTTCTACAATGAATGACTATGATTTGGGGAAAATTAGTTTTCTTAAAGTTCCCAATCAAAGAGGAGATACTTTAAATGCCTGGATGTTGATGCCATCAACATTTGATCCTACTAAAAAATATCCTGTATTGTTTTGTAATTATGGAGGTCCAGGATCGCAAGAAGTAACCAATCGTTTTGGTGCAGTTAATTTCTGGCAACAAATGTTAGCCGAAAAAGGATATATTATTGTGAGTATAGATAATACAGGTACAGGATTTCGTGGTCAAGATTTTAAAAAGAAAACCTATAAGCAACTGGGTGCATTAGAGATAGAAGATCAGATAGCTGCTGCAAAATATATAGGCTCATTATCTTATGTAGACAAAACCCGTATAGGCCATTGGGGATGGAGCTTTGGGGGATTTATGAGTAGCCTAGCCCTTACTAAGGGCGCCAATATATTTAAAATGGCTATTGCCGTGGCTCCAGTAACTAATTGGAAATATTATGATAATATTTACACAGAACGTTACATGGGTTTACCAAAAGATAATGCAGAAGGTTATGAAAAAACATCACCTATAAACTATGTAGATAAAATAAAAGGAAATTTTTTAATAATACATGGCACGGGGGATGATAATGTACATTTTCAAAATAGCATAGAAATGGTTAAAGCTATGATTGATAAAAATATTTCTTTTGAAAGTGCTTATTACCCTAATAAAAACCATAGTATCTATGGTAGCAATACACGCTATCATTTATATCAAAAAATGACGAATTTTATTTTGAATAATTTGTAATAAAAAATTGCTTTGAATCAAAAATGGAAAAATTGGGGATTATTTTTACTCTTATCATTAATATGGGGTAGTTCATTTAAATTAATGAAGATGGGTATTGTTGCCTTGTCGCCTTATGAAGTAGCAACCATACGCATTTTAAGTGCAGGACTTGTGTTATTCCCTTTTGGTATACAAGCATTAAAAAAACTGAATCGAAAAGAAATTTTATATTGCTTATATACAGGGCTTTTGGGTAGTTTTTTTCCAGCATATCTTTTTTGTATAGCAGAAACAAAAATAGATGGTTCATTAGCAGGGATATTAAATGCACTTACACCTTTTTTTGTTCTGCTCATCGGCGTTGTTGTTTTTCGTGCAACTTTTTCAACATATAAATACATTGGTATTGCAATAGGGTTTTTAGGGATTTGTGCACTATTTTACGCAAAGGGAAGTGTTGATTTTTCGAACATAGCGTATTCTACTCTTGTTGTTTTATCTACTATGATATATGCCGTGAATGTACATTTGGTAAGCAGGCGCGCTAAGCATTTACCTCCCTTAACAATTGCGGGTGTTGCTTTTACTGTTCTTTTATTACCGTGTTTAATTATTTTATTTATTGTACATTATTTTGATCATCCTTTTACTGCGGACATTTGGAAATCAACAAGCGCTAGCGCTGTGTTGGGTATAATGGGAACAGCGGTATCATCTATATTGTTTTATCAACTTCTAAAACGTGCGGGATCTATTTTTGCTTCAATGGTTACGTATGCCATTCCATTTGTTGCTATTTTATGGGGGTGGTTTGATGGAGAATACATTAACCTAGGGCAAATAGCATCTCTTGGTATTGTGTTGATAGGAGTGTATATGGTCAATAAACCAACAAAGAATTTATAATGAATGTAACTGTTGTATTTTAAATGAATACAGTATTTACATTTCTTTCTCATTAAGCCTCTTCAGCATTCAAAATACAACAGTGAACATAATTTAAATTAACGTTTTCAATACCTCAACAACTGTATCAACCTCCTCTTTAGTATTATTTCTACAAAACGAAAAACGCACAGATACTTGATTAGGATTATTATTAACAGTGTGAATAACATGACTGCCTTTACTTGCCCCGCTAGTGCAAGCACTTCCACCAGAAGCACAAATATTATGAATGTCTAAATTAAACAACAACATTTCAGCCTTTTCTGTTTTAGGCAACGACACATTTAATACCGTATATAAACTTTTGCCAAAAGGGTCTCCGTTAAATGCAACATTTGGAATATATTGTTGTAATTGCTGTATCATATACAATTTTAATTCTTTTATGTAACTACTATCTTTTTTATGGCGCTCTGTGGCTAACGCTAGAGCTTTAGAAAAGCCTACAATACCATATACATTTTCTGTTCCGGCACGCATATTACGCTCTTGACCTCCGCCATTAATAAGTGGCTTTATTTTTATAGATGAGTGGATATACAAAATCCCTACCCCTTTAGGTCCATGAAATTTATGTGAAGCTCCCGTAATAAAGTGTACATGCGTATTCTTTAAGTCAAAAGGATAATGACCAACCGTTTGTACCGTATCGCAATGAAATATTGCATTGTGTGTGTTGCATAAATTACCTACACTTTGCATATCAAGTATATTGCCAATTTCATTGTTTGCATGCAATAGGGTTACCAAGCATTTTTCTTTAATCGTTTTTAGTAACTGTTCTAAATGATCTAAATCAATGTGACCACTGGGTAAAATATTTACGTAGCTCAATTGAATATTTTTATCACGATGCAGTTGTTCAACCGTATGTAGTGTTGCATGGTGTTCTATAGGAGAAGTAATAATGTGTGTACAATTTAAATCGCGAATAGCCGCTTGTAAAGCAGTATTAGTACTTTCTGTTCCGCCACTTGTAAAAAATATTTCGGAAGGAAGTGCTCCTAATATGTTAGCAACGGTTTTACGAGCATTCTCTACAGCCAACTTCGTTTCTCGGCCATATGAATATATGGAAGAAGGGTTGCCAAAACATTCTGTAAAATAAGGCATCATAGCCTCTAGTACTAAAGGGTCTAGAGGGGTAGTAGCCGCATTATCAAAATAAATCCTTTGCATCTTATTGATATAACGTTAAAGTATGCAGCAAAGGTAAAGCGAAAACTCAAGTAGTTTATTTTCTAACACGTATAGCAACAAAAGCCTTATGGGAAGAACTGTGATCCCGATTGGATTCGAACCAATGACCTACTGCTTAGAAGGCAGTTGCTCTATCCAACTGAGCTACGGGATCTAAAAATCAATCTATTTTTTAATATTGACTTTGTGCTACTATCTTTAACAGCGCAAAAGTAAATTTTTTCTGCAACCATTCCAAACCCATCAATAATGGATATACAAATAGAATCTAGTTGGAAAAAAGTTCTACAACAGGAGTTTGCTAAACCATATTTTCAACAAATCGTCACTTTTTTAAAAACAGAAAAAGCAGCCGGGAAAATAATTTATCCCCCTGGAGGACTTATCTTCAATGCGTTTACACAAACGCCCTTTGATAATGTTCAAGTTGTTATCCTTGGCCAAGATCCATACCATGGTCCAGGGCAAGCCCATGGACTTAGTTTTTCTGTACCAAAAGGTGTAGCCCCACCACCATCATTGGTTAATATTTTTAAAGAATTGAACATGGATATCGGCATGAATATTCCTAATACAGGTGATTTAACCCATTGGGCAACGCAGGGTGTACTATTGTTAAATGCTGTTTTAACTGTTCGAGCTAGGGAAGCGGCTAGTCATGCTAAAATAGGTTGGATGCAGTTTACAGATGCTGTTATTCGCATTATATCCGAACAAAAAAAAGGCATCGTGTTTTTATTGTGGGGCCGTTTTGCCCAAGAAAAGCAAGCACTTATTGATGAAACCAAACATCATGTATTAAAAGCAGCACACCCTTCCCCCTTTAGTGTTGATAAGGGTTTTTTTGGATGTAAGCATTTTTCTAAAACCAACGAACTATTGATGAAAGAAGGTAAATCTCCTATTGATTGGAAACTTTCTTAGCATTTCATATACAATATCGATATGAAGACATTAAAAAATATTTTTGCTCGAATCTGGGCTTTATGGGGCATTTGTAGTTTTATAATTACAATGTTGATTGTAATTATTCCCATTCTTATAACCTATTTTATACCTGACCCTAAAGGAATAGAAATTTTTAGGCGCATATCTAAAATTTGGATGTACCTATTTCTAACGCTAATAGGATGTCGACTAAGAATCAAGGGCAGAGCGTATTTTGAAAAAAATGAAGTATATGTTGTGGTATGTAATCATAATTCTTTAATAGATATTACATTAACCACCCCTTTTATTCCTAGTGCTAATAAAACGATTGCTAAAAAATCTTTTGCTAAAATACCTCTATTTGGATGGATCTATAAAAGAGGATCTATTTTGGTTGACAGAAAAAATATAGAAAGTAGAAAAGAAAGTATGGAATTAATGAAAGCTACTTTAATGAGTGGAATACACATGTGTATTTATCCAGAAGGTTCTCGCAACAGAACAGATTATCCTTTGAAACCCTTTTTTAGCGGCGCTTTTAAGCTAGCTATGGTAACTCAAAAAAAAATCATGCCCTGTTTAATTTTTAATAGCAAAAAAACATTACCTGTAAATACATTTTTTTATCTCTGGCCTCAAATACTTGAAATACATTTTTTGCCACCATTAGAAACAAAAAATTATACTGATGTAGAAAAGCTAAAAGGGGATGTATATGAAATAATGCAAGCGCATTACACACACTTTGAATAATTATTGATTGCCACTATAAAAATATCTGGTTCGATTAATTCGAAGATCACGTAGCAAACCTGATTTTGGACTTATGTTAATACTAAAATACTTATTAGGTCCTATAGGTGTTATGTTGATAGACATTTGCCAACAATGTAACTCTCGACTGATAAACAATTCTAAAGATTGTATTTTTCGTGTTTTTAAATCTACAAAAGAACTGCCACCGACTTTCCATTTCGGAGTTAAATTAATATCTCCATTCAAAGAAAGGGTGGTATTAAATTGAGTAACAAACTTGCTATTATCTGGAGCCTTCAAACGAGAAAAACTCATTGAAAAAGTAGTATTTAATGTCCAAGGCGTGTTAAAATCGGCAAATTCAGCAGGATTTTTACGTATATAATCTAGTTGTCTATTTTGCTCATCAGGTGTAACATAATCATTTGGGTTATAAGACGTATTTGTTTTTTTCTTTTCACCTTGGCTGCTTTGAAATGACGCATTAATAGAAACATTTCCATCAGTAATAGTGCCTAAACTAAACTTCTTTTGATACCATGCTAAATGATTGATTCTATTACCAAATTGATTAGTTACATATGGATCTAGCGTGGCCCCTGCTGTAATATTAACCTTGTCAAATAATTGAGTTCTAGCGTATAAACTAATTGATGATAATTTAAAGGAGTCAGCCAAAAAATTATACGAACCATTAAACCCAAAACCATCTATCAATTTAATTTTCTTAATAGCAGCATCCCCAGTATCTTTTTTGGTACGCCATTTCATTTCTAAATTATTGTCCAATCCAAAAGACATTCCTCCAAAATCTTGATCTGAAAACGTACCGTCAAAAAAAGAAAATTTTTGCTTGTTTCCTAAGGGATCTACTTGAATTGTTTGATAAAATCGTTTTGTTAAACTTGGAGAATAGTTAATGCCCATGCTCGGTCGTATAACATGACGTATAGCAACAATACCAGGCTTTGTAGCGTTTACATTAAACACCCCAAATATAGCAGAGTTTGCGTTCAGCGTAAATCCCACATTTTGAGTAGTGTATAGCCCTTTTTGTGTTTCAATATGTACATTCTTAAATACAGGGTTCCAAGAACGAAGGGTTTTTCTATCATACCATGTTTCTGAATACGTAATACCTGGAGTTATATTAATAGGCCCAAGGGATGGCAATGATAGTGTGAGAGGAATATTATGTGTTGCACCCCAGGTTAGGGTGTCTAACATTTGACGTAGTGAAAAGGCTGTGTCGTAAAAAGAAATAGAATTTTTAAAATTCCCACTATATCCAATACCTAATTTTTCGTACCACTTAGGATTTCCTATTTGTTCCTTTTTTTGAAATGGATAGAACGTCACAACGCTAAAACTGGCATTAGGCAATGTAAGGTTAACAAGATGTTGCTTATTATCTTGATAATGATTGAAGTTGAGTGATAAATTATATTTACCGTCCCAATTTTTAGAGTACGCAACAGAGGAGGTTTGAGTATTTTGAAAATTTTGATTAACGTTATTGGCAACAGAAGAATTAAATTTTGTGCTACTAAAATTCACATTAGCAGAAAAAGACGTTCCTGGTCTTGCTTTATTGTCCTGGCTGTGGGTCCATGCTACTCTGTATGTACTCGTTTTTGAGTAATCAGGGTCCCCCTTAAAACTCACTTTTCTATTTTGAACATCAAAGGAAAAGCTTCCTTGATAGCGATAACGCTTTCGATAAGTGGGAGTAAGAAATACATCCCAACTACCATAAGAATAAATATTTGTTCGCACCAATAAATCAATATGTTCATTAAGGACTTTATAATAGCCCAAGCCCTCTAGTCCCAAGCCCAATTGTTCGCTTCTAGCAAATTGTGGTGCTAACAAACCGGAGTGGCGACCTCTATTTAGAGGATAAAAACCAAAAGGGATAGCAATGGGAATAGGCACTCCTTCAAACTCAGGAAAGGCAGGACCAGAAACAGCTATTTTCTGATTAATTAGCTTAAGTTTTTTTGTGCGAAAAGCAAAATGAGGTGTATCCAAATTACAAGTAGTGAATCGAGCACGATAGGCAAAATAGGTATTTTCACTTACTCGTTTAATGCGTTCTCCGTATACAAACATCTCTCCTTGTTTGGTATAGGTACTTTTAGTGAGTCCCTTTTGTGAAGCCATATTATAATAGATAGTATCACTTTGAGAATTAATATCATCTTGTGTAATGACAGGTCTATCAATAATTTTTCCACTTGTATCTTTTGTAGCGTATGCTTTTAGTAATTGTTTTGTTTGGTCAAATTCGATATGGCCTGCTTTTAAATTCATAGCACCATAATGTGCCACCGCTTTGTTATACAATATAAATTGTTGTGTAGGAATATGTAATACTCCAGAATCTTCTGCTTCATACGTTATGGTAGTTTCTAAAGAAGAATCTTTATCTGAGTTTAAATGAATTGTATCTTTTTTTACAATAGTAGGAACAGTATCTCGCAATCCGTTAGGAGTGCTATCGCTCAGCATTTGCACAGACTTTGTGCTGGCGTTTGGAAGAGTAGTATCGTTTGTGGTAATAACATAGTTGTTGTGTAAAACACAATAATGTACTCGCCTACCTAAAGTAGGAAGTGCAATGCAAAAAATAAATATAAAAGCTACTGTCTTCAATGATGCTATTTTTCCACTAATTTTACGACTTCTGAGTTGTAACCTACAAAGTTAACTCTTAACGATTTCTTAAAATGTACGTAAAGTAAAATTAACATGGTGAATGTATGTTATATGTATATAAATTTGGCTTAACTGAAAATATACATTTGTAAAAATAGGAGATGCAATCTTAAAAAAGATGATTCATTAAATTTTAACCAATATACTTATGCGTTCTGTTTATGTAACAATTTTTATAGCGCTATACTTTTTCGCACCAAATAATATATGGGCACAAAAGTCCCCTTACAAGCTTAAGACTATTATTGTAGATGCAGGCCATGGTGGACCTGATGCCGGAGCACAGGGGGCATATTCTAATGAGGCTGATTTAACCTTGGCTATGGCATTAAAATTGGGAAAGCTATTAGAAGAAAAATTACCTGAATGTAAAATCATTTATACTCGCAAGGATCATAATCTTCCTGGAAATTTACAAGATCATAATGCTGCCAATAGATTAAGAGCTAAAATGGCGAATGAAGCTAAAGGTGATTTGTTTATTGCTATACATGTAGATGATACAGAACCGAGATATGAAAAAAGACTAGCTGGATATAAAACAGAAACATATTACACTACTATTAAAAAAGGAAAAAAGAAAAAACGTATACCACACCAGAAAGAGGTTCCTATTTTTGAACGAATCAAAATAACACCCACAGTCAAAGGAAGCACCACCTATGTTTGGGCATCTAATAAAAACGATCAAAAAATAAAATCTATAGGAGATCATGATGCCGAGCTGTATAGCGAAAAAGAAGATAGCAGTTTTCAATATATCAATACCCCTGAAGCTAGAATTATGGCAGCATTACGTACAGAAAAATACTTTGCACGAAGCATATTAATAGGAAGTATGGTACAAGAAGAGCTTGCTCAGGCAGGCAGAGTGACCTTAGGCGTAAAGCAGCGTAATTGGGCTGGCATATGGGTTCTACAAGCTACGGCCATGCCTAGTATTTTAGTAGAAACAGGGTATATCTGCACGCCGGAAGAAGAAAAATATTTAAACAGCGAAAATGGGCAAGATGAAATCGTTAATTCAATAGCCAACGCGGTAGTACAATATAAAAAAGCGATTGAAAGCGGAAAGCCTATACCAGAGGTGATTACAGAAGATGTTGATGCTCCAACGAGCGAAAAGTAAATACACGAGAAAAGAAGCAGCACAAAAAATGCCCTTCCTATCTCCATATATAAATAATAAAAGAATAGATTTGTCTATTAACCCAATCTATGGCATTAAAAATTCCTAACGAAACTAAAGTAGGCGCATTAGCAGTAGTATCCATTGTGCTCTTGATTTTAGGTTTTTATTATTTGAAAGGTAAAAATCTATTTAAAACAGGAACGCATATATATGCTGTATTTCATGAAGTAAATGGATTAGCACAGTCTGATGCTGTACTTATTAATGGCCTGCGTGTTGGATCGGTATACGATATACAAGAATCTAATAAATTGGTCGACGAAATACTAATAACCATTAAGTTGGAAAAGAAGGTAAACATTCCTATAAACTCTATTGCAACCATTGAGGCTAGCCCTTTAGGTAGCAGCAATATTGAAATAAAAAAAGGAGATAGTAGAACATATGTGAAAGCCGAGGACACTTTAAAAACAACCAACAGCGCTGGCGGACTGTTGAATGTATTAAGCAAAAAAATAGATCCTATAGCAGAGCAAGCGGCAATCGTTTTAAAGTCTATTGATAGTTTAGTTAAGAATATAAACAATGTAATTGACAATGGAGTAAAAAATAATTTTCGCCAATCACTCGCCAATGTTAAAAGCATGTCTGCTAACTTGCTTGCCACTACAGCAACATTTAATAATTTATTGAACAAACAACATGGAAGTATAGCACAGAGTATGGATAACATAAATACGTTTACCAAAAATTTAGCAAACAATAATGAAAAAATAAGTCGTACACTTAGTAATGTAGAGAAAGCTAGCAATGAGTTTGCAAATATATCTCTTCAAAAAACCATGCAAGAATTAAACAATACCGCACACCAACTCAATGCAATTGTTACAAAAATTGATCGTGGGGAAGGTTCTTTGGGACAACTGATTAACGACAAAAAATTATATAATAACCTAACAGCTACAACAAATAGTTTAAACATTTTAGTGCAAGACCTTCGTGTACACCCTAAAAGATATGTTCAGTTTTCTTTATTTGGAAAGAAAGATAAAACAGGCCCTCTTATGCAACCATTGCCCGATTCAGCGCAATTAGAAAAATAATATGAGAATCGCCGCCCTTACTCTATTGATATATTTTATTATTTGCAACAATGTTGCAAATGCGCAAAAAACGATTCCCCCAACGAGCTTAAATAATACCGATAGCGCCGTTAAAAACAAACAACTTTCCATTATACATGCGGATAGAGAAAATTATCAAAAAAAAGATACCATAGAACTATTGTCTTTTGTTGGCCATGTACAAATGAAGCAAGAAAAAACATTATTTTATTGTGATAGTGTGGCTGTAAATCAAAAAAACAATATAGTAGAAGCGTACGGTAGTGTGCATATTAATGATAATGACAGCATACATATTTATTCGCAATATCTTAAATACAATCATCTCTTAAAAAAAGCCAACCTACGTAATAAAGTTAAACTAACAGACAATAAAACCATTATTACTACAAACGAGCTGGACTATGATGTAAATACAAAAATTGGTATTTACAACAAAGGCGGAACCATAACAAATGAAAAAACTATTTTGACTAGCATAGAGGGATATTATTATGGGGAAACCAAAGATGCTTCGTTTAAAAAAAACGTTCGACTGAATAATCCAGAGTATAAGGTGTTTACAGATACCTTATTATACAATACCAATACACAAATAGCTCGATTTACAGTTCCTACTCGTATTGAAAATGGGAAGCGCATTATTAAAACTTCTGAAGGATTTTATGATTTACTAAATAAAACAGCACAATTAAGTAAAAGACCTCAAATCATTGATACCACGTATACTATAACGGCTAACGATATGGCATTTAATGATAAATTAGGAGTTGGGCAAGCAAAGGGAAATGCTGTATATAAAGATACCACGCAAGGCATAAGCATTATAGCTAATACATTATTTGTTAACCGAATAGCAAGCAGCTCTTTGGCTACGGACAAGCCATTAATGATTGTTAAACAAGGCAACGATTCTATTTACATAACAGGCGACACGTTGCTTTCTGGTAAACTTACTGATTTGGAAAAAGTGTTCCCTGTTCCTAATGTTCGAGATAGTATGCATGGCGCAACCCCTATCGTACTAAATACAAAAGATAGTAGTTGGAATAGGTACTTTACGGCTTTTCATCATGTGAAAATTTTTTCAGACTCTATGCAAGCTGTTTGTGATAGTATGTTTTATGGCGGAAAAGACTCTACATTGCGATTGCTTGGCAACCCTATTGTTTGGTCACAATCCTATCAAGCCATGGGAGATACCATTTTAGCATATTTGCAAAATAAAAAATTAGAGCGAGTATATATATATGAAAATGCATTAATAGCGAATCAATTAGACAGCTCCTCCAATTATAATCAAGTAAAAGGAAAGACTATAAATGCTTTTTTAAAAAATGGTGTAATGCAATATGCAAGAGCTAAGGGTAGCGCTGAAAGCATTTATTATTTAATAAATGAAAAAAAGAAATACGTTGGTGTAAGTAAAGCCTCATCGGATGCTATTGATATATACTTTAAAGAAGATAAAGCGAATAAGGTTCTTTTTATAAAAGGATTCAAGGGAACCACCTATCCTATATTAAAAGTTCAGCCGGAAGAGCTTATACTAAAAGGCTTTAAATGGCATTCGGAGCTGAGGCCCAAAACAAAGTATGAATTATTTGGACTGTAGAGCATGTTAAGACATCTGTGTAAATAACTTATTTTCTTTTGACGATAGTTCCGTGATGGCAAAAAAAAATGCAACAATGTTGCATTTTTAAAACAGTCCTCTTCGTTTTGAGCTGAGCCTAGAAAAGGCTGTCAATTTCTTTGATTAACTTAATTGTGCTTCTACGATTTTTGCTCTTACCTTACCTTCTAACTCCGTTTGCAGTTCGGGATTATCTTGTAATAATTGTTTAACGGCTTCTCGTCCTTGACCTAATTTATTACTATCATAACTAAACCAGCTACCACTTTTTTGGATAATACCTAGCTCTACCCCCATGTCAATAATTTCGCCTACTTTAGAAATACCTTCTCCAAAAATAATATCAAACTCTGCACTTCGGAATGGAGGGGCCACTTTGTTCTTTACTACTTTTACTTTGACTCTGTTTCCGGTAGCAACGTCTCCATCTTTAATTTGAGCAGCTCGCCTAATGTCTAGCCGTACAGAAGCGTAAAATTTTAACGCATTTCCTCCTGTAGTAGTTTCAGGGTTGCCAAACATGATACCTATTTTCTCTCTTAGTTGATTAATAAAAATGCAAATAGTATTGGTTTTACTGATGGTTGCCGTTAATTTTCGTAAGGCTTGGCTCATTAAACGTGCCTGTAACCCCATTTTACTATCTCCCATTTCGCCTTCTAATTCACTTTTGGGAACCAATGCCGCCACAGAATCTATTACTAACACATCCAAAGCCCCAGATAAAATAAGCCTATCTGCTATTTCAAGAGCTTGTTCACCATAATCAGGTTGAGAGATCAGTAAATTATCTATATCAACACCTAATTTTTTAGCATACGCACTATCAAATGCATGTTCTGCATCTATAATTGCACACATACCACCTTTTTTTTGAGCTTCAGCAATAATATGTATGGCTAAAGTGGTTTTACCAGAGGATTCAGGACCGTATATTTCCACAACACGCCCTTTAGGTAACCCACCAATTCCTAGAGCAATATCTAATCCTAAAGAACCAGTAGATATTACTTCTTGCTCTACCTCTACTTTTTCGTTCATCATCATTACACTTCCCTTACCAAAATCTTTATCTATTTTATCCATTGTTAATTTTAACGCCTTCAGCTTCTCTGTTGTACTCATTTTATTATCCGTTTTTTTATACTAATTAAAGTTGATTTTTGTGCTACGAAGATACTTATTAATCAGATGACAGGTTGATAATTTATGCGATTATTTTTTAACCAGTTTCAAAACAGCATCTATAAAATCTAAAGGACTACACATTTACAATCATCACAGGAATCTGTACTTTGTGGCGAACACTATTAATGGTTGTTCCAAAGAGTATATCTTTAATTCCTATATGCCCATGAGCACCTAATATGAGCAAATCTGCACCTTCTTCTTTTATTATCCGCACAAGTTCTTTTTTTCTATTTCGAAATCCTAATACTCCTTTTGCATTATAACCCCTTGATTGAAGATTTTCTACATATGCCAACAATCTTTTTTCATCATCTCTGGATTCCAAATCATGAGCAGTAGTACCCAAAATTTTTGCTGATGCGCTTTCTACAATATGTATAAGTATAAGCGTTGCATTCTGTTGATAATGCGTTAAAGCAAAAGCTAGCATTTTTTCGTCATGTGCGGTAAACCCTAATGCTATAGCAATCTTTTTAAATGCAGGCTGAATAAACGTTTCGGGAATTTTTGCAATCGGATGTATGTGGCTGTTTTTTGCTTTTTGCTGCTGTACCCATGGAGTAGCAACTACTATTAGCAACAAAAAGATATATATTGCAATACTTAATATAATGGCAGCTTTTGCCCACCATTGGGGATCTTTTTTCCAATAATCGACGATCATTTCTGCAACCATTTTACTATTTAAATAAATGAGTATAATGGCGATTAACCAAGATATAATTTGAACACTCCTTTTAATAGTAAATACTCCCATTTTTTTACGATTGCTTACAAAATAAATAAGGGGAATAATAGCAAAGCTTAATTGCATACTTAGTACTACCTGACTAAGTATAAGTAGTTTATCTATTGCTTTCTCACCAAAATAAAATATTACCAACACTGCAGGAACAATGGCCAGCAAGCGAGTAAGTAAGCGACGCACCCATGGTTCAATGCGTAGTTTTAAATACCCTTCCATTATAATTTGACCTGCCAATGTGCCTGTAATAGTAGAACTTTGTCCTGCTGCTATTAATGCAATAGCAAATAATGTTGGTGCTACACTACCCAATAATTGAGACAGCAATTGGTGTGCTTCTTTTATTTCAGCGACTTCTGTACGACCGGTTTTATAGAAAACGGCTGCTGCCAAAACGAGGATAGCCGCATTAACTAAAAAAGCCAGATTGAGAGCAATAACACTATCAAATAAATTCAAACGAAGGGCCCTACGGATACCTTTTTCATCTCGTGTAATTTTTCGAGTTTGTACCAACGCTGAATGTAGATAAAGATTATGAGGCATTATTGTTGCTCCAATAATACCTACAGCAATGTATAGCGCTTGTGTATTGGGTATAGAGGGAATAAATCCGGTTGCAACTTCTTTTAAATTAGGATTTGCTAATATGATTTCTATCAAAAAAGAAAATCCAATTACTATTATTAATCCAATAATAAATGCCTCCATCTTTCGAATACCTAATCGCTGTAAAAAAAGCAACAATATCGTGTCTAATGATGTTATAACAACCCCCCACAATAATGGAACGCCTGTTAATAAATGAATACCAATAGCCATGCCCAATACCTCTGCTAAATCACATGCTATAATAGCTATTTCAGCTAATATATATAGTGGAATATTTACGATGGCTGGGTATGTTTCTCTATTAGCTTGTGCCAAATCCCGCCCTCTTACAATGCCTAAACGAGCAGATAAGCTTTGTAATAGCAGTGCCATTAAGTTACTCATCAATAACACCCAAATAAGGCTATAGCCAAATTGACTGCCACCAGCTAAATCCGTTGCCCAGTTTCCGGGATCCATATAACCCACGCTTACTAAATAAGCAGGACCAAAAAAGGAGAATATTTTTTTCCAACGCTTAACCTGTTTGGTAGTATCAACTGTTTCGTGTACTTCACTTAATGACACATCTGTGTGTGTATGCTTCATTGATTATACGAATCTAATTCTATAATATAGTTTTTCTAATTTCACAAATATATCACTTACAACTTGTTGCAAATGATATAAGTTTATACTCTTATTTTCGCTTAAATAAATTATATGCACCCTTTTGAGGAGTTGGTTAAACTATTTGCCGATCGATTTCAAACCAATCGATTTCCACAACAACCCGAGGCTTTGTATGGTGCGGCAAATTATTTCTTACAGCTTAATGGAAAGCGAGTTAGGCCTGTACTATGTTTAATGGGCAATGAACTATTTGATACCATTCATCAAAATACTTGGGAAGCAGCTATTGCTGTAGAATTATTTCACAGTTTTACTTTAATACACGATGACATGATGGACAAAGCCCCGTTGCGTAGAGGAGTATCTACAGTACATACAAAATATGGCGAAAATACGGCTCTGTTGGCGGGAGATGTTATGATGATTCAAGCATATGAATTTATCAATAAAATAAGTGTTCAACACCTCCATTCTATTTTACATTTATTTAACCAAACAGCCAAACAAGTTTGTGAAGGACAGCAAATGGATATAGCTTTTGAAAAAAATGATCATGTAACACTGGAAGATTACTTGCACATGATTACACTAAAAACTTCTGTACTAATAGCTTGTAGTTTAAAAATGGGTGCTATCCTTGGTGGCGCTAGCGAAGGCAATCAACAACATTTATATGAATTTGGTAAAAACCTGGGCATTGCCTTTCAAATACAAGATGATTACTTAGACGCTTTTGGTGATTCCCAAAAATTTGGCAAACAAGTTGGCGGAGATATTTTAGCTAATAAAAAAACTTTTTTGCTTATTCATGCACTAGAAGTGGCTACCGATGAGCAAAAAAGTAATTTATTGCAATTGATGAGAGAAAATCCATCTGATAAAATCAACCAAGTATTATCTATTTTTAAAACATGTAAAATAGATGCATGGGCGAAGGAATTAAAACAAAAATATTTTGATGCCGCTTTGCAACATTTAGATGCTGTTGCTGTAGTATCTGTAAGAAAAAAGAATTTATATTCCTTAGCCGAATATCTTATACAACGTGATACATAAAAAGCCTAATACTTTTGATAAAGCATCGTAGACTGAATGGCACCATTTGCATCGTCTAAGCGTCTAAGCGTTTAATAGTTTTGATAGGATTACCCAAGTTATCAAAAATGGTTTCATAAAAATATATAGTAGATCCTACTTGTGCTTTTTTGACATAATACTTAACTACTAAATTATCTAATGGCGGCACAATAGGTTTAATAACTTGAGGATAATACTCTAAATATTTTATAGAATCTTCCTTATTATGCCCAAGAGAAAAGGTATTTCCAGAAGGTCCGCCACCTGTAAAAAATGGATTACTCTGTGCTGCAACTTTACCATCATTCATATATAAAATAATGTTTGACATGTCAGAACCAGAGATATTGTTCATAATATCTATTTTCACCAATTTACCTCCATCATAAGTTAGTACGTAGTTGCCTGTTCTTGTTTGTCCTTCTGTTTTTTCTGCACCTACAATAAGTCCATTTGTATATATAAACTTAATCTGTGTAACCTCTCCACCACCGATAGACTGTTCTAATTTCTCTACATTACCATCACCATTATATTTGAAAGCTAAAAATTCATCTAGTACATTATTATTATTGTACTTATTAATAGAATCCACTTTTCCTTCTTTATTATATACAAGATTTGTATATGAAACCGTTTGTCCATTTTCATTTTGTAATGTTCTTTTAACAAGTGCATTTTTAGGAATGAACGCGTTTTCAGATTTTTCTGCTACTGTTTTGTTATTTCTCGATTCATCTTTTTTTTCTTCTTTACAAGCCACTATTGTCAACAATGCTGATATCAATATAAACAGAGTGAAACCATTTCTTTTCATGATACAATATATTTTTGACAAAAATAGTATACAATAACACAGGTATTGCATATTTTTAGTTTTTAACTTTTCTTTATGCTTAATCTTTTTCGAAAAAAATCTTTAGATTCCATCCAAAAGGAATACAGTGATAGCGGTGATTTATTGGGCAATCCAAGTGGAATGCATAAGGTGTTGGGGGTAAGGGATCTTACGTTTATGGGCGTTGCCGCTGTTATTGGGGCTGGTATTTTTTCTACCATTGGTCAAGCAGCATTTGATGGAGGGCCGGGCGTAATATTTCTATTCATTATAACTGCCGTTACTTGTGGTTTTACTGCTTTATGTTATGCAGAGTTCGCTTCTAGAGTACCCGTTTCTGGTAGTGCGTATACTTACTCTTACGTAGCTTTTGGAGAATTAATTGCCTGGATTATAGGCTGGGCATTGATTTTAGAATATGCCATCGGAAATATTGTAGTTGCTATATCCTGGAGTTCTTACTTTAATAATTTGTTGGAAGGATTACATATTCATTTACCCACCTGGCTTACTACAGATTTTACTACTGCAAAAGAAACATTTGGAACAGCTATACAAAAACATCAATCTGTAGATGGTTTAGCCTGGACAACAGCTCCTATACTAGGTGGATGGCGTATTATATTAAATGTGCCAGCTTGTGTTATTGTGATATTAATAACAGCCTTGGTGTATGTAGGCATTCAAGAAAGTAGAAAGAGTGCTAACGTAATGGTGATACTTAAAATTGTGGTTTTATTATTTATAATTGGGTTGGGGATTTTTTATATTCAACCAGATAACTGGAAGCCATTTTTACCCAATGGTTTTACTGGTGTATTAAAGGGGGTATCCGCTGTATTTTATGCTTACATTGGCTTTGACGCCATATCCTCCACCGCTGAAGAATGTAAAAATCCCCAACGTGATTTGCCCCGCAGTATGATGTATTCACTCATTATTTGCACAGTCATTTATGTAGCTACCACTTTAGTTATAACAGGAATGATAAATTATTCAGAGTTTAATAATGTTTCTGATCCACTAGCTTTTGTATTTGAAAAAATTAATCAACCTATTATTGGCTATATCGTTTCAT
>CAYVXB010000013.1:19806-25669 GCA_964454275.1 uncultured Chitinophagaceae bacterium
GTATGAGTCGGGATGGTTTATTACCTAAATCGTTTGGAAAAATTCATCCCAAATTTAAAACACCTTCCTTTGCTACTATTGTTACAGGTCTTGTGGTAGCTATTCCTGCATTGCTCGTGCCAAGCGGTATTGTTACCGATCTTACTAGTATCGGAACCCTGTTTGCTTTTGTGTTGGTATGTGGCGGGGTGTTACTATTACCTCGAATAGCGAAGCAAAAAGGAAAATTTTCTTTACCCTATATTAATGGCCGATATATAATGCCTCTTTTATTAGCCTTATTTATTTATGGATTTAGGAATAGAATACATGATGCTATACAAAATATTAGTCATGAATCCCATCAAGAAATTTTGTTCATAGTTTTTTTACTACTATCCCTCGGAATTACTGTACTAACCCTCGTACGCAAGCTATCTATAATTCCTATACTAGGCATGTTGTGTTGTATGTATTTAATGATAGAAATTCCTGTAGATAGCTGGATCATATTTTTTATATGGATGACCATTGGGCTGTTAATTTATTTTTTGTATAGCAGAAAAAAAAGCAAACTACGTTTTATAAAAAACCAGCCTTCGACCTAATATGTCTTGCTCTATTTTTTAATACGCACTCTTACTTTCAGCTATTGCGCTTTTATCTATTTTGTTGATCAACCCTTGCAAAACCTTACCGGGACCTACTTCTATAAAATGGCTTGCTCCATCAGCTATCATGGCTTGTACACTTTGTGTCCAACGAACAGCACTAGTTAATTGAGTTACTATATTTTTACGAATTATATTTTTATCCATTACAGCGCTGGCGGTTACATTTTGAAAAACAGGACATATAGGATTATTGAATGGTGTTGCATCAACAGCGTCTTGTAAAAATTTTTTAGCCGATTCCATTAAAGGCGAGTGAAATGCACCTCCAACAGGCAATGGCAATGCTCTTTTTGCACCAGCTTCTTTTAGTAATTCACATGCTTTTTGAATACCAGCAATACTTCCTGATATTACTAATTGTCCTGGACAATTATAATTAGCTGGCACTACAATTTCATTGGTAATAGAAGCACAAATTTTTTCTACTGTTGTATCATCTAAACCAAGCACGGCAGCCATAGTAGAAGGTTGTTTTTCGCAAGCTGCTTGCATAGCTTTAGCACGTACAGCAACCAATTTCAATCCATTTTCAAAACTTAATACTTTATTAGCTACTAATGCAGTAAACTCTCCCAAAGAATGGCCTGCAACCATATCAGGATGCAAGTCAGGTAAGGTTTTATATAAGATAATAGAATGAAGAAATATAGCCGGTTGTGTTACGTTTGTTTGCTTTAATTGCTCATCTGTTCCCGTAAACATAATATCAGATATCCGAAATCCTAAAATTTCGTTGGCTTGTTCAAATAATTGTTTGGCTTGATTGTTTTGTTCATATAATGACTTTCCCATGCCGCTATATTGAGAACCTTGTCCTGGAAAAATATATGCTTTTTTCATGTAATAAACTTTTAACGAGTTTGTTTAATGTAATCTTGATGAAATCAATTTAGTAAACTCACTACGAGTTTCTGCTTTTTCAAATTCTCCACAAAATGCAGAGGTAGTGGTTACAGAGTTTTGTTTTTGTACACCTCGCATCATCATACATAAATGTTGTGCTTCAATAACTACAGCTACCCCTAACGGATTTAGTGTTTCCTTAATTACGTTTAATATTTGATGAGTTAATCGCTCTTGTACTTGTAATCTTCTACTATATACATCTACTACCCGAGCTAATTTACTTAATCCTGTTATCCATCCATTGGGAATATAGGCTATATGTGCTTTTCCAAAAAAAGGTAACATATGATGCTCACACATGCTATAAAGTTCAATATCTTTTACAATAACCATCTCGCTTACATCTTCTTTAAACTTAGCTGTTTCTAAAATAGATTTTGCATCCATTTGATATCCTTGAGTGAGGTATTGCATAGATTTAGCCACTCTTTTCGGTGTTTCTAATAATCCTTCTCTGTTAGCGTTTTCACCTAATAAATCAAGAATTTGTTTATACTTTTCAACTAAACCTGAAGTAATTTTTTCTTCGTATTGTTCTATTTTGTTATATGCCATGTAAATTATGTTGAATGTTAAATGATGTATGTTGTATGAATGTTGAAGTGATTTTAAAATTATTTTTTATCATTCAACATATATCATACAAAATTCAAAATAAGAATTTATGCTGGATATTGTACGAAGTTTCGTTCCGTTTCATACAGCGTTATAGTAATTTCTTTATTTGAATCAATATGTGATCGGAGTAAATTGTAAATCGTAATAGCAATATTTTCTGCAGTAGGATTTAATTGTTTAAATTCTATAGTGTCAAGATTTAAATTTTTATGATCAAATTTATTAATGATCTGTGTTTTAATAAGATCCGATAAAATTTTAGTATCTATTACATATCCCGTTTCCGAATCAGGAACTCCAACTACTTTTACAATAAGCTCATAATTGTGTCCATGATAATGAGGATTATTACATTTCCCAAAAATGGATATATTTTTTTCATCGGACCAATTATTATTGTGTAATCGATGCGCTGCGTTAAAGTGTTCTTTTCTATATACTGCAACTTTTTGATTCATGAATTTGAATTAAACGTAAAAAATGGTCCATTTTTAATTATACTACTCTCCGAAATATTCTACATAAATACGTGGAGTTTCAATCAATTTAATACAATGTAATTGAACATTAATAGGTAAATGTGGCTTTAATTCACTCCAGATAGCCATGGCAAGATTTTCAGTGCTACACATTTTGTTCTTCATAAAATCCACATCTAAATTTAAATTCTTATGATCTAATTTTTCAATAATGTGTTTTTGTATAATTACACTTAATTTTTTAACGTCAAAAATAAAGCCTGTTGAAAGATCGGGATTACCCTTAATAGTTACCACCAATTCATAATTATGACCATGCCAATTTTCATTAGCACATTTCCCAAATACAGATTCATTTTTTTCATGGCTCCAACCAGGGTTATAAAGTTTATGTGCTGCGTTGAAGTGCTCAATACGAGTTAAGTAAACCATTTGTGTATGGATAATTTCAGCAAAGCTAATATTTCCTTTTTATTGTAAATAAAGTCTGTAGCAATAAGATCTCTTGAGGTAAGAAAACAAAAAACCTCTTTTATTATAAAGAGGCTGAGAATTATTTATTTTTTTAGTAATTCGTATATAATACTTACGCCATTGCATTGGCTTTTTTTGCCAGTTTACTTTTTAAATTGGCCGCCTTATTTTTGTGAATAATACCCCGTTTAGCTAGTTTATCAATCATTGATGCTACCGTAGGTAATTTCTCCGCATACGATTTTTTTTCCTCTAACGTTTTTAAATCACGAATAGCATTACGGGTTGTCTTACCATAATACTGATTGCGCTTTTTTCGCTTTTCTACTTGTCGTACGTCTTTTTTTGTTGCTTTATTATTTGCCATGATTAATCTACTTTATCAAAAATGAGGGAGCGAAGGTACGTCATTTATTGTAAAAATCAATAATTTACCCCCAATTCCATTAATACCCGGCTCCTCTCCACAAAATACTACCGTATTGGGCTTGTATGCATGCTGTGTTGAGCCCCTTACAATACTACAGGAAAACTACTTCATACCTGCCATCTTCGCTTCCATACTCAATGTTGCATGAGGTACGGCCTTTAACCTAGCTTTATCAATTAATCTTCCTGTTACCCTACAAATGCCATATGTTTTATTCCCAATACGCGCCAAAGCATTTTCCAAATGCTCAATAAATTGTATTTGCCGGCTAGCCATTTGACTTAACTGTTCTCTTTCCATGCTTACAGACCCATCCTCCATTGTCATGTAACGATTTTCTGTTTCATCTCCACCCATTTCATCTTTGTGGGTGATAAGCCCTTGTAAATAAGCTAATTCCTTTCTCGCAGCTTCTAATTTTTGCATAATTAGATCTTTAAATTCTGCTAATTCTGCATCACCGTAACGAACAATAGCATCTCCTTGATTCTGAATAGGTTTATCTAAAACAGATTTCATAAAGTCGGGAACGTATTTTACGGATGTATGAACAGATGTCTTTGGAATAACAATCGGCATTTTACGTGCTGGAGTCTTAGACTCCACTTTTTTATTTACTATCGGAACAGGAGGCAATTGTTTTACTGGTAGTGGTTTTTTAGCTTGGATAGTGGCAGGCTTTTTTGATATCTTGTTTATAACCGGTTGCTTTAATGCGACTTTTTTAACTACTTTCTTGTTTTGCACTATCTTTTGAGTACTTGATTTTTTAGTTACTGCCTTTGATTTTAGAGTGGTATTCTTTTTTACCGCCTTAATTGGTTTTTTATTTACAGCTTTTACTGCTTTTTTTATACCAGATTTTTGTATCGACTTCTTTTTAGGTGTCGCTTTTTTAGTTGGCACAGGTTTCTTCACTGCGGCTTTTTTAACCGGTTTTTTGCCTACAGATTTTGTTGCTTTTTTAGTGAACGGTTTCTTTTTGGTTGCCATAGTCTAATCTTTTTTTTTAGTGATAGCCACTTTTAAAGTTATGTCGTTTACGTCAATATCAACGCCACTAGTCAATTCTGGCACTAAATCTAACCTCTCTGCCAAAACTTCTGTGCAAATGTAATCAGAAAATTCCTTAATTGAAGGGTATAGGGCTTCGTTGTGGACAACTTTTACTTCTATTCGATCTGTTACATCCAATCCGCTTTCTTTTCTTATTTTTTGAATTCGATTTATTAATTCTCTAGCATTTCCTTCGTTAATGAGTTCCGTATTTATGGTTATATCTAGCGCAACGGTTAAGGATCCCTTACTGGCCACTGTCCATCCAGGAATATCTTCTGATTGTATTTCTACCTCACTCAGTTGAAGCTCGACAGTTTCTCCATTTACCATTACATCATATTTTCCTTCATTTTCTATTTGGATGATGTCCTGTTGTGTAAATGATTCTAAAATTGCAGACACTGCTTTCATTTTGGAACCTAATTTTTTTCCAAGGGCTACAAAATTTGGCTTGATCCGCTTTTTAATAAACCCATCTGTTTGTGTTAAATATTGAATTTCCTTGACGTTTATTTCATTCTTTATAAGATTCGCTATTTTTTCTATTTGCTTTTGGTTATTTGTATTGGTTATTGGAATTAATATTTTGTGTAGTGGTTGTCGTACTTTAATATTTGCTTTTTTACGTAACGAAAGAGCCAATGATGAAACGTCTTGTGCTAATTGCATACGTTCTTCTAATTGCACATCTATCACATCCATATTAACTTTTGGATAATGTATATGATGAACAGATTGCTCTATCTTGCGTTTCGTAACATTATTTAAATTTGCAAATAACCAATCGGCAAAAAATGGAGCAATAGGCGCTATTAATTGGGCTAATACTTCTAAACATTCATATAGGGTTTGATAAGCACAAATTTTATCATGATCATCTACTACATTTCCATTATTAATGCCCTGACGAGCTGGTGTCCAAAAACGACGACGACAAAGGCGTACATACCAGTTACTTAAGTGCTCATCCACAAAATCCTCTATTAATCTACCAGCTTGTGTAGGCTCGTAATCGTTTAAATTATCTGTTACTTTTTGTATTAATGTATTAAGGGATGATAATATCCATTGATCAATTTCAGGTCTTTCTTTTATTGGAATGTAATTTTCTTTAAAAGCAAATCCATCTACATTGGCATATAAGGTGAAGAATTGATAGGTATTATAGAGTGTTCCAAAAAATTTACGCTGAATTTCTGCAATACCTTTTGTATCAAATTTTAAACTATCCCAAGGAGAGGCAT
>CAYVXB010000014.1:0-25277 GCA_964454275.1 uncultured Chitinophagaceae bacterium
AGTGCTCTAGTGCCTTGTTGTGAATGAGTTTGCCGCATTTTTGTATAGTAGTTTAATATTCTAATATTATTCTTGCAACATTTCTGCTGCTATTTTTAATGAAATAGTACTTGGCTTTTCGCCGCTTAACATTGTGGCAATCGTTTCGATACGTTCTTTATTGGTTAATTTTTTAATTTGAGTTTGTATTACATTGTTAATAGTCGTTTTGTATATGAAATAGTGTGTGTTCGATTTGGCTGCAATTTGTGCTTGATGTGTAATGCAAATTACTTGTCTATTGCGGGCCAACTCTTTCATAATATAACCTACTTGCTTAGCGGCTTCTCCAGAAATTCCGGTATCTATTTCATCAAAAATAAGTGTAGGTAAATCCATGGATTGTGCTACTAATGATTTTATGCATAACATTAACCGGCTAAGCTCCCCGCCAGATGCCACTTTGCGCAATGGCTCATATCGATTACTACGATTCGCATCAAATAAAAATTCTATTTGATCATTTCCATATACATGCAATGCATCTTGTTGTATATCCACTTTTAATTGTGCATTAGGCATGCCTACTTTGTGCAATAAATGCGTTACTTCTTTTTCAAAGAAGGGGATAGCTTTCTTTCGTTGCTCAAATAATTGTTGTGCTTGATGTTGAGCCGTTGTATGTAAAATAGTTACTTCTTTCTCAAGGTTTTGTATTTGTTCATCAATGTGTAAAACATTTTGCAACGTTTTCTCTAATGACTGTTGAATAGCTAATAAATCGTTTGTGGTATTTACACCATGTTTTTTGAGATGCTTATAACCCAATGCCAGTCGATCATTGATATATTCTAATCGGCTAGCATCTAGTTGTATTGAATTATTTAAATTTTCCAATTCATGGGCAATATCTTGTAACTCAATATAACTTGATAATAGTCGATCATGCAATGGCAAAATTTGGTTATGAAAATGGGTATAAGCATTCAATTGCTGTGCACCTATTTTTAATTGTTGTATCAAAGGGTGTTCACCTTCTTGTAATGTTTGATGAATGCGGTTAAGTGTCGTCTTAATATTTTCCGCATTTGATAATAGTTGTAGTTCTTTATCTAAATCTTCCAGTTCATTTGCCTTCCAATTGGCATCTGTTAGTTCTGTATATAAAAACTGATTATAATCATAGGTGGATTGAAACTGTGCTTTTTCTTGTTGCAATTGATGTAACTGATGATGTGTTTGTTGCCAATGCTTAAATGTAATCATATACACTTTCAACAACTCATTACAATTGGCTAAAGCATCTAATACATTGCGTTGAAAATTAGCGTTACTTAATTGTAAGGTGTCAAACTGTTGATGAAGATCAACCAGTATACTACTTAACTGTTGTAATTGTTGTAGGTTAGAGGGTGTATCATTGATAAATGCTCTACTTTTATTAGCATTATTTATTTCACGACGAATAACTAGCGCTGCATCAATGTCCATATCATTTTGTTGTAGCCATGCCTCAACCTCAGGCTTGTTAGCTATTTCAAAGACTCCTTCTACAATGCATTTTTTTTCTTTATTCATGAGCATACTGGTATCCGCTCGTTCGCCTAGTATAAGAGAAAGAGCGCCCATCATAATAGATTTGCCAGCGCCTGTTTCTCCCGTTATACTATTGAATTGTGAAGAAAATTGAATTTCTAATTCATCAATAATAGCATAATTCTGTATGCGTAAAATAGAAAGCATGGCGTAAAATTAATTCATAATTTCTAGTTAATAATGAAGCATTTTTTTATGGTTCATTATCATCGATTCCATATTTTCCAACTCTCTTCGGCTTGTATGCATAACATATCATACCCATTTTGTGTAATAGCTCCTTGTCTTTTTGCATACTGTAAAAACATTGTTTCTATAGGGTTGTAAACAAGATCGAAACAATAATGTTGTGGCGTTAATGCTTTATAAGGTATATCGGGTAGTTCATTCATTTTTGGGAAGGTGCCTAAGGGCGTAGTTTGAATAATAATAGTAAATGTTTGAAGAATTTCTGGTGTAATATTTTCGTACACAATGGTACATGCCGTTTTATTTCGAGACACCAATTGATAATCAATATGCAATTCTTTTAATACATATTGAACGGCTTGAGAAGCACCACCAGTACCTAATATGAGCGCTTTCGTATGATGTGATTGTTTTTTTTGAAGAAAAGATGTTTTAAATCCTACTACATCTGTATTATAGGCTATCGTTTTTCTATTTTTAAAATGAATACAATTGCATGCTCCTATTTGTTGAACCAACGGAGAATGTTCATCAACGTAAGATAGAATGGATTCCTTATAAGGCCTTGTAACATTACAACCTATTAAATCAACATATTCCGTTTGCAGCGTAGTAAATTGTTGAGCATTTGGTAGGGGGAAGTTGATATATGTACAATCTGTAATTTTTTCTTTTTCAAATTTATTATTGAAATATGCTTCTGAAAAAGAGTGTGTTAATGGATAGCCGATCAATCCAAACAATCGCATTACAATTCTTCTTTTTTTAAGTACAAATGAAACGTGTCTCCTCGTAAGCCTATGCGCATAGCTTCTAGAGGAATAACTTCTGAGGGGGCAATATTTCCTAAATTCACATTACAGCCCAATAGTTCTAAGAAGTATAGCTGTTGGGCTTTTTGAGGTGCTTCCCAAATAATACGTTCGCCGGGTATTTGCGTTAAGATTTCTTGCACTAGGCCTTCTCTTACTTCACCACTACCTCTGTAAATACCCACATTACCCGCCTCTCTGGCTTCTGCTATTACATAAGATGCTCCAGCATTTAATTCTGCCTTCATCAGCTCTATCCATTTATAAGGGGGAATAATATGAGCAGCATCCTTACTACCTACCTCGCTCAACACGGTGCCATATTGTTTTAATTTTTCAATGTAACCACATTTTTCCGTATGCGGAATGGTTATAGATCCATCACTTACTTCCATATATGTTATATCATATTCTTTGCAAAGGGCTCTATAATCTTCAAATTGATTTCGTATAAGAAATGCCTCAAACAATGTTCCTCCAAAATATACAGGAATATTAAATGATTGATAGATCTCTATTTTTTCTCGTAGATTCGGTGTTACAAAGGCTGTTCCAAAACCGAATTTTACTATGTCTACATGAGGGTGTGATACACTTAAAAAATTTTTTACTTCCTGCACACTTAATCCTTTGTCCATAACCATTGTTAAACCTGACTGACGAGGCTTTTGACTTCTTTCGGGAATTTGGGAGAGTTTAAAATGCATACTATGTAATTTAAGAGAGCGGTAAAAATACGGAACAAAATGAATTCTGAATAAAATAAGCTATAAGCAGCAAGCTACTATCCACAAGTAAAAAATAATTGTATTGGCTTTAATCTTATGCTTAAAAGCTTGTAGCTTTTTTTTACTTTTGACTCAATACGGCATCATGTCTATAATAACTATCACATCCGATATTGGGGAACAAGACTACCTTGTAGGGGCTATAAAAGGAAAGCTATTGCAAGTGAATCAGGCCTTTCAATTGATAGACATTGCACATGCACTGCCACCATTTAACTATTCACAGGCAGCTTACATATGTAGAAATGCCATTCAACATTTTCCTAAACATACGTTCCATATGGTATTGGTTAGCTTGTTTGATACACTATCAAAACAACTGTTGCTTGCATATCATAAAGGTCAGTATATTATTTGCGCTGATAATGGACTGCTAATGATGATACTAGAAGAAAAGCCCGAACAAGTGATAGGAATTCCCTTGCCTGATACCATTAAGAAAACAGCATTGCATTATAGTGTGGTTATAGGAAAAGCCATACAACAAATTTGCGACGGTGTTGCATTGGATAAAATTGGGAATATAGATGTATCAATTGTAGAAAAAAATCCACTAAAACCTTTGTTTGGTAAAGATAGAAGGACAAATTGTTTTTATCGATCATTTTGAAAATGTGATTGTTAACATTACAAAGAAAATGTTTGAAAAACATAGGAAAGGTCGTCGATTTTCTATTGTATTTAAAAGAAATGAGGTAATTGATACCATAGCTGAAGCGTATATGCATGTAGAAGAAGGAGAGAAATTAGCTATGTTTAATGCTGCTGGATATTTAGAAATTGCTATCAATAAAGGCAATGCTGCTGGGCTTTTTGGATTAAAGGGATATAATGAATTGCAAGCTAAAAATCAATATTTGCAGAACCAATTATTTTATCAAACAGTAAAAATTTATTTTGAGTAAAAAAAATGTTGATTGAAGGCATGTTGGATTAACATGGATCATTGGTTACCCCTTTTGATGGATGGTGTTTTGAATAGAAAAAAACGGATTATGAAATGGATTATTCGATTTCTCCAAATACTATATGCCATCTACGCTTTTATATGGTTTGTGGCGTTAATGTTGATTGTTTTTGTAATAAGTTTAGCCTTGCCGATATGGAGTCCAACAAAAAGATCCAACATCCTGTATGTATTATGCAGAATATGGGCTACGATATGGTTAGCTGTTGTAGGGATACGACATAAACGAATATATGCCTCTCCTCATAACAAAAAAAAATCATACATTTTTGTAGCCAATCATAGTTCTTATATAGATATTGTACAAATTATGATGGCTCTTCGACAACCAGTACGAATATTGGCAAAATCTGAAATGGCCCGTATTCCTATATTTGGAAATATCTATAAAAACGCTACCATAATGGTTGATCGTAAAAATGCTGAAACCAGAGCCCATAGCATAAAAAGACTTATTCAGGTTTTGAAAATGGGAATATCTATTTTTATTTTTCCGGAAGGAACATTTAATGAAGATTCTGCGAAACCATTAAAGAACTTTTATGATGGTGCTTTTAAAATAGCCATCGAAACGCAAACGCCCATCAAACCCGTTATTTTTCCAGATGCGGTTGATAGGTTGCATTATCGACACATTACAGCACTTACTCCTGGTAAACTAAGAACTATTTATTTAGAAGAAATACCAGTTAATAACTATACCATCAACGACATATCTACATTAAAACAACAAGTAAAAGATGTAATGGAAAAAGGGCTACGTACATATAGGATGTATAAATAATGCGTACATTCGGCAAGAGACTCTTTTATATGAAACACATATTATTTTTACGTTTTTTATTCATTTAAGATTAAGTACTCATCCGAGTTAAACGTTATCTCATTTTCACACTAGATTATGCTATATGCCGATATCATCATACCCCTTGCACTGCCCAAAAATTTTACTTGGTCAATTCCAGAGGCATGGGCTGATAAACAACTCATCGGTTGTCGAGTAGAAGTATTGTTAGGTAAAAGTAAGCGCTATGCTGGTATTGTTAAACGATTACACCATAATGCTCCAAATACATTTCAACCTAAACCTATCATAAGCATTATAGATGAAAAACCGTTAGTGTATGAAAAACAATTACAATTATGGGAATGGATAGCACAATATTATATGTGCACAGAAGGAGAGGTTATGCAAGCCGCTCTGCCAGCCCATTTTAGATTATCTAGCGAAACCATACTATTCTATAATGAAGACATTGAAATAGATGCACAACACCTAAATGATCATGCTTTTTTAGTAGCAGAAGCGCTTCATATAAAAAAAGAATTAAAGCTAACAGAAGTACAACAAATACTGGATAATAAAAATGTATATGCTACTATAAAAAAGTTAATGGATGCACAAATATGCTTTGCATACGAATCTTTAAACAAAAAATATAAAGAGAAAAAAGACATCTTTATAGGGTTACAACCTAAGTATAATAATGAAACAGCATTAGCCTCCTTGCTCAATGCCAATTGGAGTAAGGCTCCCAAGCAATTAGAACTATTACTTGCTTTTATTCATTTACATAATATAGAATCTAATATCACTCAAAAACAATTGCTTACTAAAGCTGGTGCTACAGCGGCTCAACTAAAATCCTTAATAGATAAAAACATATTAATAGCTGAAAAGCGTTCTGTTGATCGTTTACCCAATCTTCCTCCATTATCCATTGTTAATTATCAACTATCAATTGCCCAACAATTAGCCTATCAACAAATACAAGAAGCATTCAAAACAAAAATGGTGTGTTTGTTACATGGCATAACCGCTAGTGGTAAAACACAACTATATATTAAATTAATAGAACAACAACTAGCCCAAGGAAACCAAGTAGTATATATGTTGCCCGAAATAGCACTTACAGGTCAAATTATACGGCGCTTACAAAAACATTTTGGCGGAAATATTGCAGTATATCATTCTAAATTTAACCTTAATGAACGGGTAGAGTTATGGGATAAAGTAAAAACGGGAGAAATAAAAATTATACTAGGAGCTCGTTCTTCATTATTTCTTCCATTTCAGAACTTATCGCTTATTATTATTGATGAAGAGCACGATTCGTCTTTTAAGCAGCAAGACCCTTCCCCACGTTATCATGCAAGAGATGCGGCTATTTATTATGCATCATTACACAATGCAAAAGTATTACTGGGAAGTGCTACACCATCTATAGAAAGTTATTATAATGCACAACAAGGAAAATATGGTTTAGTAGAATTGACAGAACGATTTGGCGATGCGCAATTACCAGAAATAGAAATTGTCGATACCAAAATATTTACGACCAAACAACAACCCAAGGTAATTTTATCGCCTCCGTTGCTTGATAATATTGCAACTATGTTGCAAAAAAAACAACAAATTATTTTATTCCAAAATCGCCGTGGATATACATTACATCAAATATGCAGCATTTGTAGTTGGATACCTCATTGCGAACATTGCGATGTAACGCTTACGTACCACAAAACTAAAAATCAATTACAATGCCACTATTGTGGTACTTCGTATAAATTAATATACACCTGTGCTGCATGTGGTAGCCATAAATTTGTACAACACAGTTTTGGTACAGAAAAAATAGAAGAATTATTAACAGAACATTTTCCACAAGCTCGTATTGCTCGTATGGATATAGATAGTGTACGAGGAAAACATGATCATGAAAAACTAATACAACTATTCGAACAACATCGTATCGATATTTTGGTAGGTACACAAATGGTCGTTAAAGGCTTTGATTTTGAAAAGGTAGGCCTAGTGGGCATTATAGATGCAGATGCGTTACTGAGTTTTGCTAATTTTAGAGTAAATGAACGAGCGTTTCAATTAATACAGCAGGTAAGTGGTAGGGCTGGTAGAAAAGATGCCCATGGCAAAGTATTGATACAAACAGCGCGCCCAACAAACCCTATATTAATATTTGCACAGCAGCATCATTATAATGCTTTTATAGAAGAAGAACTGACCAATAGAAAACAATTTAATTATCCACCATTTACAAGAATAATAATGTTGCATTGCAAACATAAACATCAAACAATGGCAGAGCAAGCAGCACACTTAATGGCTCAGTTTTTATCAACATATAAAGAGTATATTGCGGGGCCGGCAGAGCCTGTAGTGAACCGCATTCAAAACAACTATATTTATGAATTGATGATTAAGCTGCCTAAAAATGCAACATTGTTGCAAAAAATTAGACAAGATATACAAAATGCTATAGCGTTAGTACACAACCAACAGGGATTTTCTACAGTGCATATAGTGCCGGATATGGATGCTTATTAATAGATTAAAGAAATAACAAATATCTTTCACATTATAATCATATAATAGCATGTCAAAAGCTTTTTTTTATGTGCTTTTTACTTTCAACTCAAAGAATGTGAATTTAGATACAATTATAGAAAGGAATATATATATAAACTCATACTTAATATCTTAAGAAAATATCCTCTTAACTTATCTTGACCCAAAACTTATTTAAAATTGTATAATGGAAAGTAGTAAGGGAGAAATCGTAATATATCAAACTAATAATGGCACTGAAGTAAAAGTGCAGTTTGAAAAAGAAACAGTTTGGCTATCTCAACGATTAATGGCAGAACTATTTGAAAAAGATAGCGATACTATTGGGTTTCATATTAAAAGTATTTTTAAGGAAGAAGAATTGAGTGAAGAAGAAACTACCGAGTATTTTTCGGTAGTTAAAAAAAGAGGGTAAATCAACGAAAAACGATATAAAGTGTTTTTACAACAAAATATTTCCTTACAACCATTTAACACATTTCATATAAACCAAACTGCACAATGGTTTGGGCGTTTTAATAGTATAGAGGAATTACAACAATTATTAAATAATTCATCTATACAATATTTACCTAAACTGATATTGGGTGGTGGAAGTAATATTCTTTTTACTAAACAATTTGAAGGCGTTATATTAAAAAATGAAATAAAAGGAATACAAAAACTAAAAGAAGATGAAGACTATGTATATCTACAAGTAGGCGCAGGAGAGAACTGGCATCAATTTGTACAATACTGTGTGCAACATAATTATGGAGGAGTAGAAAATGTATCGTTAATACCTGGTTGTGTAGGAGCAGCTCCTATACAAAATATTGGAGCCTATGGTGTGGAAGTAAAAGATGTTATTGAATCGGTAGAAGCTTATGATATGAATAAAAAAAAGGTTGTAAGCATATCTAACGAAGAATGCATTTTTGGCTATAGAGATAGTATTTTTAAACATCAATTTAAACATACGCATATTATTACTTCAGTAATATTTCGCTTATATAAAAAACCCGTTTTTAATATTCAATATGGAGCTATTAAAGCTGAATTAGAGAAAATGCAAGTACAGCATTTATCTATACAAGCTATTAGTGACGCTATTATTCATATTCGACAAAGTAAACTTCCAGATCCTGCTGTATTGGGTAATGCAGGCAGTTTTTTTAAAAACCCAACTATTGATACAATTTATTTTGAAACGCTTAAACAGCAATATCCGACTATTGTTGGATATATACAATCCAATAATAAAATAAAACTGGCAGCAGGTTGGTTAATAGAGCAATGTGGATTTAAAGGTTTCCGAAAAGGCAACGTGGGGTGCCACGAAAAACAAGCTTTAGTTATCGTAAATCATGGACAGGCTAGTGGACAAGAGATATATAATTTTTCACAAAACATTATACAAACTGTTCAACAAAAATTCGGAGTATTATTGGAAAGAGAAGTGAATATAGTGTAGCAAAAGATAACATATGATCTTTTAATTTTTATTTTTACATTTGCCCTTATCAATTATGGTTATCAATTTAGGCGAAAAACATTCCTTAGTCACCAATTGGGTAAGTGAATTACGAGATACACAAATACAAAAAGACCGAATGCGTTTTCGTAAAAATATAGAACGCATAGGGGAAGTAGTTGCTTATGAAATAAGTAAACAGCTACCTTCAGAAATAGTAGATGTTCCAACCCCACTTGGTATAGCTCCAAGTGCTGTCTTACAACAACAACCCGTTTTGGCAACTATTTTACGTGCCGGATTGCCTTTACACCAGGGGTTGCTTAATTATTTTGATAAGGCAGATAATGCCTTTATATCAGCTTATCGCAAACACCATGCAGATGGAACCTTTGACATAAGCTTAGAGTATCTTTCTTGCCCTTCTATCAAAGATCGAGTATTAATTATTTCTGATCCTATGTTGGCCACTGGGGCATCTTTGGTTAAAACATTAGAGCATATACGTCAAGAAGGAAATCCCTCAGCTATTCACATTGTAACAGTTATTGCTTGCAAAGTAGGTATTGAATTTGTTCAGCGCCATGAGCCGAAAGCTACTATTTGGTGTGGCTCAATTGATGAAGAGCTTACCGCAAAAGGCTATATCGTACCAGGATTAGGCGATGCAGGGGATTTAGCCTTTGGAAGTAAACTTCAGCAATAATTTATGAAATTATTAGCTGTTGTTATAAGTTGCAGGTGAATATATTTAATTTTCTTTGTGATTGATAGCTTGAAGCTTGTGACTGTTTACTTTTCTACTTTTGCTCCTAATATTTATGAAACGGGTATTTCCTCTCATTATTGTATTGATTACTCTTTCACTTGTAGGCATTATTGCATTGCAATTTTCTTGGTTTAAGAACATGCTCGAATTAAAAAAAGAACAGTTGTTAGAGCGTGTAGATAAAGCTTTGTCTGATGTTTCTAGGCAAATTGCGTATAAAGAAAAGTTGTCTTCCACTTATCCAAAAGATGAATTTGATAAACTATTGCGAAGCGGTATGTCTATGTTTGGCTTGTATAAGCCCCCATCTATTGTGCAACGGTTTAATACGTCTGAGTTAAACGAGAAAATACAAAAAGCGCTTCAGGAGCATGACTTAAAAAATTTGAAGTATGAATTTGCTATTATAAATAATACACATTTAATAACACTTGAAGTACAGACAGGTGCATTTAACAAAGTATCGAATGATACGATCAATAATAAAATTCGAGTGGTTCCTATTGAGCCCATTGCAAGCGAGTGGGAGGGGCTAGCTTCAACAGAGCAAATCGTATTTGTTATCCCTAATTTTACAAGGCAAGTGTATACATCTCTTTTTTGGATGATTTGTATGGCTATTTTATTTACTGTTATTATTATTGCAGCTTTCTTTTTAACGGTGCGTACTATGTTACGTCAAAAGAAAATAAGTGAAATAAAAACAGACTTCATCAATAATATGACTCATGAATTTAAAACACCTTTAGCAACCATATCTTTAGCAATTGATGCTTTGAGGAATGAAAAAGTATTACAAAATAAAGAGCAACTACAATATTTTGGAAATATTATTAAGGAAGAAAATAAACGAATGAACAATCATGTAGAAGCTATTTTACAAGCGGCCCTTTTAGAAAAAGGAGAATTAGAGTTTAATCTTAAACCACATCATGCACATGTACTTATACAACGTGCGTTGGATAATTTTGATCTTCAATTACAACAAAAAAAAGCAATAGTTAATGTTCATTTTTCTGCTAAGAATGATTGGATAGAAGCGGATGAAGTGCATATGATTAATGTTATTAACAATATCATTGATAATGCCATTAAATATTCTAAAAAGCAATTGACGTTTAATATAGAAACCAAAAACGTTGGTAAACAATTCGTTATACGTATGGAAGATAATGGTATAGGTATGAGTCGAGAAACAATTAAACGCATTTTTGAAAAATTTTATCGAGCACATACAGGCAACTTACACGATGTAAAAGGGTTTGGCTTGGGAATGAACTATGTTAAAACCATAGTGCAAGCACATAAGGGACATATTAAAGTAGAAAGCTTACTAGACAAGGGAAGTACTTTTATTATTGAAATACCAATAGCACTAAACCATACATGATTTTTCTAAATCATATATGGTTTGCATCATCAACACGGTGCTTCTAGTTACGCATCAATAAGCAACCATCACCATAGCTTAAGAATCTAAAATGGTTCTTTAAAGCATGATTATATATTTTTCTCCAATCTTCCCCTACAAAAGCTGCTACCAATAATAAAAGTGTTGATTGTGGTTGATGAAAATTAGTAATCAAGCCGTTAATCAATTTAAAAGTATAACCTGGAGCAATTAAAATTTGTGTTCGGGTAATTAGTTTATTGGCATTATTTTTTATTATATAATTGAGTATAGATTTTAGAGCATGTATTGTTGTAAAACCTTTTGGAATTTCTGTTTCATAAGCAACCCACTGATGTAATATAAAGCTTTGCATATATATATCAGGATCATTTTCTATAATCCATCCGAACCAATACAAACTTTCTAACGTACGTAATGATGTGGTGCCTACGGCAATAATTGCTTTTTCATTCATTACATTGTCTATTAATAATTCAATAGTTTCTTTAGAAATATCTATATACTCTGCATGCATAACATGATCTTTCAGGTATGTGGCCTTTACAGGTTTAAAAGTACCTGCACCAACATGTAACGTTACTTCTAATGATTGAATATTTTTTTTAGCTAATGTTTTAAGTATATCAGATGTAAAATGTAGTCCGGCCGTAGGTGCGGCTACAGAGCCTTTTTTAGAGGCATAAACGGTTTGATACCGTTCTACATCAATCATTTCAGCTTGCCTGTTTAAATAAGGTGGCAAAGGAATATTCCCTATCAATTCTAAAACTTCTGCAAATGTTTTTGTTTGTGGTTTCCAACTAAAACAAACCGTATAACTATCTTTTTCTTGAGCTATTTTTTCTGCATATAATGTTATAGAAGAAGTATTATTTACAGCTTGTAATATTCCTGTTTTCCATTTAGAAGCCCCGCCAATTAAACATTTCCAATATACTTTGCCTTGTTGCAACATAGCAGTAGTAATATCTTCATATCGATCATCTGGTTCTAAACAAAAAATTTCTATGGGTGTTCCTGTAGATTTTTTAAAATAAAGTCTAGCCTGAATTACATGTGTATTGTTAAAAACCAATACACTATCACTTGGTAATTCAGTATCAATATACTGATAACTATTTTCTGTTATTGTTCCATTTTTATATACGAGCAATTTAGAATCATGCCGATTAGATAATGGGTATCGAGCAATACAATCTTCGGGCAAATGATAAGTATAATCCTTTATGGAAAGGCGTTTGGGATGAATAGGCATGATTAAAATAAGAGATATTTTTCACAATAAAGCCGTTAAAGCTAAATAATGCGAAAATAGTGTTTAGTATTTTAGATACTATTTTTAATCTGTTTCCACAGCAATCCACAGTTATTCACATTAACTTCTTTTAATTAAAGAGCTAAAATTCATTTAATCCTTATCTATAAAGCCATTTAAGGTTGTGCATAAATTGCTTATTTTATTTTTACGTATTTAAGTGGGAAAAAGTGTTATTTTGTGGTGAAAATAATAAAATCAATACAGTATTGTAATGAACGGTTTTTTGGGAGAATATGAATCAACCTTGGATGCAAAGGGACGTTTTCTTTTACCCGCAGGCTTTAAAAAGCAGTTGTTGGGTAAAAAGGGAAGCTCTCAGTTTATTATTAATAGAGGGTTTGAAAAATGTTTGTCCTTATATCCAATACACAGTTGGGAGCCTATTTTTAATAAAATAAATATGCTCAATGACTTTGATCCTGAGGTGAGGGCATTTAGGCGTTACTTCTTAAATGGGGCAACATCGTTGGAATTGGATACAGCAGGTCGGTTGCTGATCCCCAAAAGTTTAATGGAATATGCCAATTTATCAAAAGATATTGTTTTGAGTGCCGCTGTCAATAAAATAGAAATTTGGGGTAAACAACAATATCAACAGCTCTTTGAAAATTTTTCACCAAGTGTATTTAGCGATTTAGCAAAGAATGTCATGAATAATAAGGACTAAAATAATGGCGTACCACATTCCTGTTTTATTGAAAGAAACCATTGAGGCGTTACAAATAAAACCTGATGGTATATATGTGGATTGCACCATGGGAGGAGCTGGACATACAAAAGCTATATTAAATAAGTTGGGACCAAAGGGAAAACTAATTGTATTTGACCAAGATCAAGATTCGGCTAAAAATGTACCAGACGATGATCGGATAATTTTCATTGATCATAATTTTAAACATATAAAACGATTTTTAAAATTATATAAAGTGACAGAAGTCGACGGTCTTTTGGCAGATTTGGGAGTTTCAAGCCATCAATTTGATGAAGCACCCAGAGGCTTTTCTATTCGGTATGATGCGATGTTAGATATGCGTATGGATCAAAGACAAACAACAACTGCTTATGATATTGTACAAACTTATACCGAACAACAATTACATAAACTATTTGAACAATATGGAGAAGTTACCAATGCCAAAACACTAGCTAAAACAATTGTACAGATAAGGCATACACAATCTTTAAAAACCATAAACAATTTTAAACAAGCTATTAATGCCATAGTAAAAGGGAATCCAAATAAATACTTTGCACAGGTTTTTCAAGCATTGCGTATAGAAGTTAATAATGAAATGGGGTCGCTGGAAGCCTTGCTGCAAGAGCTTCCTGGCATATTAAAATCAGGTGGAAGAGTTGTATTTATAACCTTTCATTCGATAGAAGATAAAATGGTAAAAAATTATTTTAAGCGAGGAAGTATACAAGAAGACAATGAAAGCGATTGGATACAAAATGAAAAGGAAAAACATTTTTTAAAAGTAATTACCAAAAAGCCCATTGAAGCAAGCGAAGTAGAATTAAAACAAAATACAAGGGCAAGAAGTGCAAAATTGAGAGTAGCAGAAAAAATAGGAGGATATTAAAATATACGTAATTACAAATGACTAATACAAGAGACTGGCGTAAGCTATTCAAATATCAGTGGATTGCAAAAAATACATCCTATTTTTTGTTCTTAGCCTTATTAGCTATTATGTATATAGCCAATGGACATTGGGCAGATAAAATGATCAGGAAAATAAACATTGATGCTCGAACGCTAAAAAATATGCAATACGAACATAAAGTACTAAAAAGTGAATTGATGTTTCAAAGCAAGGAAAGTGAATTGATGAAAGCAGTACAACCATTGGGATTAAAAATATTAAAAGAGCCACCTGTAAGAATTAAGAATTAGAAATAAAATTATTTTATGATCCTTATATCATTGAATTTCTTCGGAAAGTACTTTGTTCTTGCTTTAGAAACAGTCTTCTACAAGCTTGGATTGACAGGTTCTTTTGATGGATGTCTCCCCGAGTGAAGGGCAATTTTCTGAAAAAAATTATTGAATAAAACAACCCAATCATTCAACGTTTAAAATAATAATAAAACTTGGATATTAAAAAAGACATATTGTGGAGAGTATACCTTATTTTTTTAGTTGTACTTGTTTTTGGATTAGTAGTATTAGGAAAAGCTATATATATACAACAAGTGCAAGGAAAATATTGGCGCAGCATGTCTGATAGCTTACATATATATTATGAAACGTTGAGCGCAGAAAGAGGAACCATTTATAGTGAAGATGGAAACATATTAAGCACATCTATTCCCGAATTTGATGTATATATCGATTTTAATGCTGAAGGTCTACATGAAAAAAATGGTAAACGATTTAAAGAGAATCTAGATTCTTTAGCTATAAACTTAGCCAATCTTTTTAAAGACAAAAAAGCAGATGCGTATAAAAAAATATTACAAAATGGATATCAAAATAAAAATGGGTATTTTTTATTAAGGAGAAAAATACCTTTTCAACAATATCAATCTTTATGCAATTTTCCATTAGTTCGATTAGGTAGAAACAAGAGTGGCTTTATTACAGAAACGCATACCAGAAGGTTAAATCCTTACCAATTATTAGCTAATAGAACTATTGGCTTAGCTCGACAAAATGCACAAAATGTAGGCCTCGAACAAACGTACGATAGTCTATTAAAAGGCAGTACAGGAAAGCGTTTGGTGAGATATATGGCAGGCGGTTCATTAGTACCTGTAGAAGGATCAGAAATAGATCCCGAAGACGGGAAGGATATTGTAACCACTATTGATGTAAACATTCAAGACATAGCAGAAAATGCGTTAATGCAAATGATGCAAGAAAATCAAGCCGAACATGGCACATGTATTGTGATGGAAGTAAAAACAGGAAAAATAAAAGCTATTGCCAATTTAGGTAGAACATCCAATGGAAATTATTGGGAGAATTATAACTATGCTATCACCGCGTCCGAGCCAGGGTCTACCTTTAAATTAGCTACTCTACTAACAGCGTTAGAAGATAAACATATAACATTAAACAGTACTATAAATTTAGAAGGTGGTGTGTGGCATGTTGCAGGCAGAACGGTGTACGATAGTGAAAAACATGGTCGCTATGACGTAACCGTACAACAAGCATTTGAACTAAGCTCCAATGTGGGTATGGCCAAGCTAGCATGGATGTACTATAACGACCAGCCTTCAAAATTTATTGATCATTTAAATCATTTACACCTCAATCAGTTGTCTGGATTAGGTTTGAGAGGTGAAACACATCCTATTATATTCACACCAGAAAGTAAATATTGGAGTAAAACAACGTTGCCTTGGATGGCTTTTGGATACAACGTAATGGTAAGTCCCTTGCAAACTTTAATGCTGTATAATGCTGTAGCGAATAATGGTAAAATGATGAAACCCTATCTGGTAAACACTATCATGCAAGACGGAAAAACGGTTCGTCAGTTCAATCCAGAAATAATAGAAGAAAAAATTTGCAGCAGCGAAACTTTACAGCAACTTAAAACTTGTTTAGAAGGTGTAGTACTGCACGGCACTGCAAGAAACTTAAAAGATTCTAATTATAGTATTGCTGGTAAAACAGGTACAGCATTAGTAGCTAATGGCAAAAGAGGTTATGCTGATCATATTTATCAATCCTCGTTCGCAGGATATTTTCCTGCAGATAATCCGCAGTATAGCTGTATTGTAGTTATAAAAAATAAAGCTAATGCGGCTAAATTTTATGGAGCATTAGTAGCAGGGCCGGTGTTTAAAGCCATCGCCGATCGGCTATATGCTACACAAGTAAATAGCCCAGCATCAAACATAGCAACGGCAATAAAAGATAGCAGTAATAACTATAATTATATAAGTATAGCATCTAATCTTAAAAAGATATTACAACAAATGCATATTGTTTACCGTGATTCTGCAAAAGCTTCAAACATAGCACAGTTAAGCTATACAGGTCAGCAATATGCAATTAAAAAAATACATAACAATATCAACACCATGCCTTCCTTACAAGGTATGGGTTTTAAAGATGCTGTGTATGTATTAGAAAATATGGGTGTAAAAATAATGGCAAGAGGAAGAGGAAAAGTATCTGCGCAATCCATAACAGCAGGTACAGTAGTTCGTAAGAATGAAGTAGTGTATGTACAACTGAATTAAAAATGGGTAAATGAAAATATTTATAGTCTTATCAAAAAAAGATGTCAGGGTGATTGTAATGGACAAATCAAATGTTTAGCAAAGAGTAGAAATATGTTAATCCTCATAAGAGTTAAAAACAACATTGCCTATTCAAACATACAAAAAGTATAAAAAATTGTACAACCAACTATGCAAAATAAAACTAACTTTGCATAGTTGACTATACAAAAAAGAGAAATGGAAAATTTAATACAAAAATCAAAAGAGTTAGTAGAAACTGTATCCATGCAGTATATACGCCTTTTCAGCAAAAAAATAGACTGGAAATGGAGGCTTATTGGCATTTTGGGCGCTAGAGGAACAGGCAAAACCACCTTACTATTACAACAAATTAATAAAAGGCATAAAAACAGCAATACCGCTATATACATATCCTTAGACGATATTTATTTTACCAACAACCGCTTTATAGATTTTGTAAAAGAATTTAGAATGTACGGCGGTAAATACATCTATGTAGATGAAGCGCATAAATACCCCAACTGGTCAAAAGAAATAAAAAATGCATACGATACATACAAAGACATATACATTATTTTCACCGGTTCTTCTGTTATTGAGTTACATCAACAACAAGGCGATTTGAGCCGTAGAGCATTGTTTTATAACTTGCCTGGCCTTTCATTTAGGGAATATATATTGTTAGAAACCGATCTTAACATTGCGCCAATAGCATTAGCAACTTTACTAAAAAATCATACCAAACTAGCACTCAACATCATAAAAAGTTGCAAACCCTTAGCCTTATTCAAAAATTATTTACAATATGGCTACTACCCTTTCTTTTTAGAAAGTAAAACGCTTATTCAAAAAAGGCTGCAACAAGTTATTCAACTTATTATTGAAATGGATTTAAACAGCATAGAAGGCTACGATCCTAAAAATGCTCGTAAAGTATATCAGTTGTTGTACATCTTAGCTACCAATGTTCCTTTCAAACCCAACATTAGTAAGTTAAGCGAAAAAATTAATGTACATAGAAGCACCCTTACCGCATTTTTACACTATTTAGAAAAAGCACAACTTATCCATCAAATATATGCTGCAGGCAATAGCATCAGCACCTTACAAAAAGCAGAAAAAATTTATTTACACAATACCAATTTGGCATTTGCACTAGCACCAGATAATGTTAACATAGGCACGTTGAGAGAAACCTTTTTTCTAAACCAATTGTCCGTACTGCATAAAGTATCCATACCCCAACAGGGCGATTTTATAATAGATGAAAAATACACCATTGAAGTAGGAGGTAAAGACAAAGCTATTAAACAATTAAAAGGAGTGCCACAGGCATATATAGCAGCAGATGAAATGGAAATGGGCATACAGCATAAGATACCGCTATGGATGTTTGGATTATTATATTAAAAATAAAACTGTATACCTAGCTATACAAAAAATATAAAAAACTGTATAGTTGAATGTACAAAATAAAAACGAATAACAAATTATAAATGACGACAGCTTATCCACAACAACAATTAAAAAAACTTGCCAACCCCAAAAAAGCGATTGGTGTAGCTCGTTTTTTTAAAACCGGCAAAGGCGAATATGGTGAGGGCGATGTGTTTTTAGGAATTACCGTTCCAGAAATTCGATTAATAGCGAAAAAATGTGCAGCCTTAACATTAAAAGAAATACAAAAATTATTACAATCTAAAATACACGAAGAGCGCTTATTAGCATTAATAATTTTAGTAAATCAGTTTAAAAAAGCAGATGAAGACAAACAGAAACAAATTTTTGATTTGTATTTATCAAATACAAAATATATTAATAATTGGGATTTGGTAGATATATCAGCAGAATATATTGTTGGGGGGTATTTAATCAATCGATCAAAAAATAGTTTAAAAAAATTAGCACAATCAAAATCAATATGGGAAAGGAGAATAGCCATAATAGCCACATTTCAATTCATCAAACAAAAACAACACGAACAAACATTTATTATAGCTGAAATATTATTAAAAGATGAGCACGATTTAATTCATAAGGCAGTTGGTTGGATGTTAAGAGAAATAGGAAAAAGAATTTCTGAAGCTATTGAAGAAACGTTCCTACAACAACACTATCAACAAATGCCCAGAACGATGTTGCGTTATGCTATTGAAAGATTTGAAGAAGAGAAAAGAAAAAAATATTTAAATGGATCAATATAAAAATGGATACAATTGGATATATTAAAAAATTACAAATAATAAATAAAGAATAACAAAATATCAATTATCAACCATCAACTATCAATTGTCAATTCTTCAAACCATATTATATAAAGTAAAACTCCTTGCAGTACAAGGTAACACCAACTTGCCTGTAAGTAGCATACATATTGACTCTCGGGAAGTTCAAGCAGGTAGCGTATTTGTAGCTATTAAAGGTGTCGCAACAGATGGACATCAATTTATTGAAACGGCTATACAAAAAGGAGCCATCGTCATTGTATGTGAGCAATTCCCTGCTACCATACATAATAATATTACGTATATACAAGTAGCCAATGCGCAAGAAGCGGTTGCATATATGGCGCATCAATTTTATGGTGAGCCTTCTACAAAAATAAAATTAGTGGGTGTTACAGGCACCAATGGAAAAACAACCATTGCTACATTATTATATCAATTGTTTACCACATTAGGTTACACTTGTGGCTTAATATCTACCGTACAAAATCATATTGGTACAGAAATATTACCATCAACACATACAACTCCTGATGCTATTCGATTACAGGCTTTATTGAAAAAAATGTTAGAGGCTGGTTGTACGCATGTATTTATGGAATGCAGCTCACATGCTATACATCAACATCGTATAACAGCACTACAATTTACAGGTGGATTGTTTAGCAATATCACACACGATCATTTAGATTATCATAAAACTTTTAATGAATATATCCGTGTAAAAAAATCGTTTTTTGATCACTTACCTGTTTCTGCTTTTGCTATTTCCAATGCAGATGATAAACGTGGAGCAGTAATGCTACAAAATACAGCAGCAAAAAAATATTATTACAGTTTAAAAACAGTAGCTGATTTTAAAGGAAAAATATTAGATAATAGTTTACATGGTTTGAGTATGACGGTCAATGATGCAGAAGTGCATTTTAGAATGATTGGTGATTTTAATGCATACAATTTATTAGCCGTTTATGGAGCAGCGGTTTGTTTGGGAGAGGATAAACATAAAGTGCTTACCCAATTAAGCATACTAAAAGGCGCTGAAGGCCGATTTGATTATTATACATCTCCACATCATAATATTATAACGATTATTGACTATGCTCATACACCTGATGCATTAAAAAATGTATTATCTACTATTCAAATATTGCGTAAAAATGCAGAACGTATTATAACAGTGGTAGGTTGTGGTGGAGATAGAGATACAACTAAACGGCCTATTATGGCTGAGGTTGCTGCTGCTTTAAGCGATCAAGTTTTTATTACTTCTGATAATCCACGAAGTGAAGACCCACAGGTGATTATACAAGATATGCAAGCAGGGTTAAATAGTGCAGGCAAGCGTAAAACCATTGCTATTACAGATCGTAAAGAAGCCATTAAAGCAGCTGCACAATTTGCACAAGCTGGGGATATTATATTGATAGCAGGTAAGGGTCACGAAAAGTATCAAGAAATAAAAGGCGTAAAATATGCTTTTGATGATAAAGAAGTAGTTAGAGAAATATGTGAATTGATGGACAAATAAATACGTCTATTATATATGTTAATAAACAATACCATATTAAAAGAAATACAAACAATCATTGCCCAAGCAAGAGATAATGCATACAAAGCTGTAGATACTCAACGTGTGATTATGTACTGGCATATTGGTAAAACTATTTTTGAGGAAGAACAACAAGGAAAGAATAGAGCTGATTATGGAAAATATTTAATTAAATACCTCTCAGAGCAGTTACAGCCTGAGTTTGGTAGTGGGTTTTCTATTCGTCAATTAGAACTTTTTAGGCAGTTCTATCGCATTTTTCCAATTGCGAACGCACTGCGTTCGCAATTGAGCTGGACGCATTATAAAATGCTAATACGTATAGAAGATGCGGATAAAAGAGTGTTTTATATGGCTGAAACAGAAAAAAATAATTGGACAGCTCGACAACTAGAAAGACAATTAAATAGTCAATTATTTGAGCGTCTTTTATTAAGTAATGATAGACAAAGTGTTTTGGCAGTAGCGAGAGCAAATGGTAAAAATTGTAAATGGCTTAGTTTAAAATTTAATATTCAAAATAATTATTCATTAGCACATTCAACATTCGCAAATTAAAATATGTTCTATCATTTATTCACCTGGCTAAAACAAGAATTCAATATCAGCGGTGCTGGATTGTTTCAATTCATTACGTTTAGAGCAGCTTTATCTGTTATATTATCGTTGATTATATCAGCAGTTATTGGCAAACGTATTATTCGTTATTTGCAAAAAAAGCAAATTGGTGAAACGGTTAGAGATTTAGGTTTAGCAGGGGAACAAACCAAAAAAGGAACACCAACCATGGGTGGTATCATTATTTTATTAGCCATTCTAATTCCTACCTTATTATTAACCAATCTTACCAATACCTACGTGTTGCTAATGATTACAGCAACCGTTTGGTTAGGCACTATTGGTTTTATTGATGATTATATAAAAGTGTTCAAAAAAAATAAAGAAGGCTTAGCCGGAAGATTTAAAATATTAGGTCAAGTAGGTCTAGGAATTATTGTAGGCGCCACATTATACTTTAATAAAAATGTAGTTGTGCAAAGAGAGTTAATAGGTAATCTTAAACCTAATGAAAGGGTGGTAAATGAAGTAGTAAAAAAAATTGATGGAAAAGAAAAACGATATGTGAATGTAAAAACACCTATTACTACTATTCCATTTAGTAAAAATCATGAATTTAATTATGCAAAACTGTTGCCTAAAAGTTGGGAAGATTATACCTACATCTTATACATTGTTGTTGTAATATTTATTATAACAGCTGTTTCTAATGGTGCTAATATTACAGATGGTTTAGATGGTTTAGCAACGGGGGTGTCAGCTATTATTGGTATTTGTTTAGCCGTCTTTGCCTATGCAAGTGGTAATGTAATTTTTGCAGATTATCTCAATGTAATGTATATACCTAATTTAGGAGAAGTCTCCATTTTTATTGCTGCATTTATTGGAGCTTGTGTAGGTTTTTTATGGTATAATGCTTATCCGGCGCAAGTTTTCATGGGTGATACTGGAAGCTTGGCATTAGGAGGAATCATTGGTGCACTGGCTATTATTGTACGTAAAGAATTATTAATTCCTATTTTTTGTGGCGTGTTTTTGGTAGAAAATTTAAGTGTAATGGTGCAAGTAGCTTACTTCAAATACACCAAACGAAAATTTGGAGAAGGTCGAAGAATTTTTTTAATGAGCCCTTTGCATCATCATTATCAAAAATTGGGATATCATGAAAGTAAGATTGCCGTTCGCTTTTGGATTGTAAGTATTTTATGTATGGTAATGTCGATTATTACATTGAAAATTAGATAGTTAAACAATGAGGAAATAAGGAGATGAGTAAATGAGAAAATTATTTTTTTAATATTTATGCAAGAAAATATCATTTTACAAAAAACAATTGCTTTTTCTCTACAAACTATTGAATATGTAGAAATATTAGAACAAAATAGAAAATATGTTATAGCAAGGCAATTATTGAAATCAGCTACATCAATAGGTGCTAATATGCATGAAGCTCAACAAGCAGAAAGTAAAATTGATTTTATACATAAATGTAAAATAGCATCAAAAGAAATAGAAGAAACGAAATATTGGTTAACACTATGTAAAGAAGCTAGTCATTACCCAATATGTGATCATTTAATAGATGCGTTATTAAGCATAGAAAAAATTATAAATAAAATTATAGCTAGCGCAAAAAGAAATGTTTTGATAAGAAAATTAATCATTAAGTAAATTGTTCAACACAATTTTTAAACCTATAGATAAATTTTTCTCATTTACTCATCTTCTCATTTGCTTATTAAAAGGAAAACTAAGAAAATGAACAGGATAATAATACTCGGTGCTGCAGAAAGTGGAATAGGAGCAGCTTTGCTAGCTAAACAGCAAGGACATAATGTATTTGTGTCCGATGGAGGTGCCATAAAGGAAGTCTATAAACAAGAATTAATTAACAATAACATTCCATTTGAAGAAAATAAACACACCGAAGAAAAAATTTTGCAAGCTGATGAAATTGTAAAAAGTCCAGGCATTCCAGAAAAAAACGAATTGATTAAAAAAATAAGAGTAAAAAAGATTCCAATAATTAGCGAAATAGAATTAGCCTATCGATATAAAAGAGATAGTAAAATAATAGCCATAACAGGAAGTAATGGAAAAAGCACCACCACAGCGTTAATTTATCATATCTGCAAAACAGCTGGATTGGATTGCGCTTTAGTAGGAAATATAGGCTACTCTTTTGCGAAGCAAGTAGCTGAAAATCCAAAACCATTCTATGTTTTAGAAGTTAGTAGTTTTCAATTAGATGACATTCAAACGTTTAAACCGGATGTTGCTGTTTTATTAAATATTACAGAAGATCACCTAGATAGATATGAATATCAATTTGAAAAATATATAGAATCTAAATTTAAAATTACGCAATGCCAAACAAGCGAAGATGTTTTTATTTATTGTATGGACGATGATATTACAATGCAAAATATTTCAAAGCATTTTATTAGAGCTATTCAATATCCCATTACTATGAAACAGGAAGTTTCATCGGGTGGATACATAAACAATGACAACATGAAGATCATAACTCCTACAGAAAAATTTGAAATGAGTATCAATGATTTTGCTTTACAAGGAAAGCATAATCAATACAATGCTATGGCAGCAAGTGTTGCAGCCAGTTCGATTGGTGTTCGAAAAGAAAAAATAAGAGAAGCGATTTCTACATTTCAAAGCCTTGAACATCGTATGGAACAAGTCGCCACAATTAGAGGAGTAGACTTTATAAATGATAGCAAGGCTACAAACATTAATAGCACTTGGTATGCGTTGGAAAGTATTAAAAAGCCCACCATTCTTATTTTGGGGGGGGTTGATAAAGGGAATGATTACACCTTAATAAAAAATTTAGTACAAGAAAAAGTAAAAGCAATTGTATGCTTAGGAGTCGATAATACCAAAATTCATGCAGCATTTAAAGATATAGTGCCAAATATTGTAGATGTCAAAAATGCTGTAGATGCTGTACAACAGGCTTTTCGATTTGCCACTAAAGGAGATATTGTTTTATTGTCTCCTGCTTGTTCCAGCTTCGATTTATTTAAGAATTATGAAGACAGAGGAAGTCAATTTAAGCAAGCAGTAAAAGAATTATAATATGCAAGAATTACATCATGTTGAAATAATAACGATTCATGATTTTTATGATCATCCTATAAGTGGCCTTTGTAAATATGATAAGGAATGGTATTGGTATGACTGGGAGAATTATGATAAATATGTTCAATATCAAGATGGTGAAATTCTGTATGAAGGAATGAGGTACATGGCACATGAAATACTAAACTATCAATTAGCATATGAACTTTACTGGCATGCATTATTTTGTACAAATGTTAAGACGGAGACTACATTTAGTCATTGGCTGGTTTGAAAACTATACATCCAAAACTAATCCTAAAAATAATAGGCAATAAAATTTAAGCAATTGTTAAACTACAATTATTCATGTTCAAAAACATTATCAATACATTAAACCTTCCTCCTTCCTCCTCATTTGAAGGAATGAGGGCGGGTATTAAAACCAAAGGCGATAAAGTAATTTGGGCTTTGGTAGTTGTTTTGGTGTTAACATACTTGTTGGTAGTGTATAGTGCTACTAGTTCGCTTGCCTATAAAATGTATAAAGGAAATACATCTGTTTATTTATTTAAACAAGTTGCATTTACAATCGTGGGGGTTTGTTTTATATACTTTGCACATAAGGTCAACTATGTTATTTATTCTCGGGTAGCTTTGATTTTATTTTTATTGTCTATTCCACTTCTAATTTATACTTTATTTTTTGGAACCAATTTAAATGAAGCCAATCGATGGATAAAACTACCAGTAATACATATGACTTTCCAAACATCTGATATGGCTAAGTTGGCATTGTTCATGTATTTATCTAGGCAATTAAGCAAAAAGCAACACGTTATAAAAGATTTTAAAAAAGGTTTTTTACCTGTAATAATTCCTGTAGCTATTGTGTGCTTATTAATTGCCCCAGCAAACTTATCCACTGCGTTATTAGTGGGTGCAATTAGTTTATTATTATTATTTATTGGTAGGGTTAGTGTAAAGCATATTTTACTTACAATAGCCA
>CAYVXB010000015.1:0-13660 GCA_964454275.1 uncultured Chitinophagaceae bacterium
TTTTTCTATTTTTTTTAGCGGTTTCTATGCCTTTTGCTATAATTGCAATCAATTCTTCTATCTCTTTATGTATGCTGTCTAGCTTGTTTATTGGGTTAATCATTTTAGTTTTAACTATAATTTTTAATGCGACTCTACATTCTTTTAACTCCTTTAAAACTATGCTCATTTTATGAATAAAATCATTTCTTGATTCTGCTGCTTGCACTTCACCGTAATTAAATGATGGGGAGTGGCATGATCTTATTAATTGACCAGCAATATAGTTCCCGCTTCTTGTATTAGGCAAAAGTTCAACTATTTCGATCATTTTACAAGTAAAGTCTATTAATCTTTCTTCTAAATTAAATTTTCTTTCTTCCATTGTTCTTGGTTTATAGTTGAACATTGAGTATTGAACATTGCTTATTGAAAATTTTAATGCTCAATATTCAACGTTCAATTTTCAATTAATTATTAATTGTTATTATTATGGGATCGTATTTCTACTTCTTTCCATCCTTTACTCCAATCACCTTTAATTTCTAACTTTCCTAGTTGTGCTAATTCTCTTATTCGCCAGGCTAAAAAAGCATCTCCTGTTTGTATAGCCATTTTTGCTAATATGTTGTGTAATATTTTATTTAGTTTTTGAAATTCTGAAGTTGTTGCATTTAAAATATCTTTATCATAAAAGCTTTCTTCTTTGCTTACTATTTTTTTGCCACCTTCTAATATGCGTATGGTGGCATTTTCGTCGCATAATTTATTCCATTCGTCTGGGTCTATTTCAAATTCACTAGGTGTAATTAAACGAGCTAATTTTTTAGCTTTTAAAAATTCTTTGGGTTGAATTTGATGCAAATGGGTAGGATAAAAAATATTTCCTTTTTCATTAATAAATGGAAGATTGTTTAAATATAAAACATGTATGCGACCTTGATAATTTTTCAATTGACTCATCAACCAATAGTAACTGCATACATCGTGCTGATTTTGTCCCATCCAAATCCATACTTCTTCAAAAGGGGTTTGATTTAATATTTCTTTTAGTGTTTGTACTGTTGCTCTATCATCAAAACTGCCGATGGTATTGGAGTATGGAGAAAATTCTAGTATTTTTTGCCACCACTCTAATCGACTATTATGTCCTTCATCAGTATAAATATTTGCTATAGGTCCAACGGCAAGGTCATCTTTTATTTCAATAATTTCTCCTTGTAATGTTGCATCTATTTCAAAACTTTTTTGAAGCGTTTCTATGTTGGGTTGTTCAAATGTAATATGGATCATTTTTTTCTGTTTATTAAGCGATAATAAAAATTGTATAGTATTTACACCATCGGCATAGTCTGATATGCTTGGGTTTTGTGCTTGACCAAAAGCTGTAAAGTTATGACCTATTACACATTGGATATCTTCCATAGGTAATTTGTTGATTACATCATTCTCTTTTTGATAGTAAGAATAGTGTAACTGAGCAATAGGAGAGAAGAGAGACTCGTTTTCTACTAATAAGATAGATCCATTGCTCATGTAGGGTGTATTGTTCAACAAATGCAAGGCTAATTGATAATCATAATTGTTTTTGTACTTATGAAAATCGATAAAATAAGTATACTTTTTTAGTGCTTCTAACAAGGTTGTAAAGTTATAGTTTGGAGGTATAAAAATATGTGTAATGTTTCTACAACCTAACCCAAAATACAAGCAAATATCGTCAGCAAGTTCTTCTAATTCTTTTTTTGTTTCTTGTCCTCCCAAAATGGCTACAGATGTTCGATTGCGGCGAATAATGTGTGGATATTTAGAAAAATAATATTCAAAATATCTACTTGAATTGTTAGAGCCAGTAGCAATATATGCGTCGCAACCTTTTAAGGTATCTGATAGTTTTACAAGCTCTTGTACTTCATTATTCCATTCATACATTTTTTCTATTAAATGCTTCAATAATATATTGTCTTTTGAAGATAGTTTTATAACCGATTGATGCCCAGTTATAAAAGTGCATAAAAAATCATGAAAGCCTACTAAAGGAATATTCCCGGCCATTACAATACCTACTGACAAAGGATTTTGATTTATTTTAGGCATATTATATTTGCCAAGCCAGTTTTCTATAATAGATTGTTGTAAGAAAGCACTTGCAATGGAATGCACTAAATTGTCTATATGTTGATGGGTAAACCAACTGTTGCGATTGTGTGCAATCGTACGTGCTTGTAGCCATTTCTCATCATCGCTTAGCATGTATTTACCTAATTGTATAAGCAAATCTATTCTTTCATTTAAATCCATGATCAGTCGGTTTTTTAATTTATTTTTGTAAAGCAAAAGTAAATTTTCAAATCATTTAATAAAATTATATGGCAATTAAGATTACGGAAGAATGTATTAATTGTGGCGCCTGTGAGCCAGAATGCCCTAATAATGCTATTTATGAGGGTGGCGTAGAATGGGCTATTAAAGATGGTACTAGTATTACTGGTCAATTTATATTAATGGATGGAACTTCAATCAATGCAGAACAACGTAATACTCCTGTTTCTGTGGATTTTTATTATATTGTCCCTAATAAATGTACAGAATGTCAGGGCTTTCATGAAGAGCCTCAATGTGCAGCCGTTTGTCCTGTGGATTGTTGTGTGCCTGATGAAATGTATAAAGAAACAGTAGAGGAATTAATGGCTAAAAAAGAAAAATTACATTTATAATAGTATACTTCACTACAAAAGAAAAAAAATCATTTTAATGAAACCCAATATAGCCTTTGTAACAGGTGGCTATTCTGGTGAAGCCGTAATATCATATAAAAGTGCTATCACCATTTTACAGCATCTAGACAGTACAAAGTATAATATATATAAGATAGATATTACAACAAGTGGCTGGTATTATGAAAGCTCAACTGGAGTTAAACAAGTAGTTGATAAAAATGATTTTTCTATACAAGGAGATAATAAAAAAATAAAATTTGATGCTGTATTAATAGGCATACATGGAACACCAGGTGAAGATGGTAAACTTCAGGGATATTTCGATATGTTACACATCCCATACACGTCATGTGATGCAGCTACTTCTGCTCTAACATTTAACAAACGTTATACTGTTGCAGTAGCTGCTTTTGCAGGAATACAAGTAGCTAAATCAGTTCATTTATTTAAGGAAGATGTAGTTGATATACAACAAATGTTGGCACAATTACAACTTCCTGTTTTCGTAAAACCCAATAATGGTGGCTCTAGTATAGGTATGTCAAAAGTAATGCATGCCAACAATTTACAAGAGGCTATAGAAAAGGCTTTTAAAGAAGACGATCAAATACTGATAGAAGAATATATCAGTGGTAGAGAGTTTACTGTTGGAGTATTTAAAACAAAGAATGAAATAAAAGTATTACCCATCACGGAAATCATTCCTAAAAAAGATTTTTTTGATTATGAAGCGAAATATACCGCTGGAATGTCTACAGAAGTGACTCCAGCAAACGTAGAGGAATCAATCATGCACAAAATGCAATCGTGTGCTAAAAAGATTTATGCTATTTTTAATTGTAGGGGTATTGTACGGATAGACTTTATCTATAATGAAAAAATGCAGCAGCCTTATTTATTAGAAATCAATACAGTTCCTGGTCAAACGGAGGCTAGTATTGTACCCCAACAAGTAATGGCAATGGGTTGGACATTAACAGATTTTTACAGTACTTTACTAAATGAAGCACTCAAAAAATAATATACCTCATTTGGGACAATCTATCTTATATTCATTTTTCAACTCAAAATTCAACTTGTGTTTAAATTTTTAACGCATCGACCTTTTTGGCTCAATCTTTTGGTTGCCATTTTTTTAACGCTTCTCTTAGTGTTTAGTTTTTTTTATTTTTTGAGTGATATTACGCAACATAATAATACCACCAAAGTCCCCTCTGTACATGGAATTTCTATGGATGAGGGTACAAAAATTTTAGAAAAGCAGGGGTTTAATGTTGAAGTAATTGATTCAGTATATGTAGATACGATGCCTCCCTTGGCTATTGTAAAACAATCTCCAGATGAAGGAAGTGTTGTAAAAGGAAGTCGTACAATTTACTTAACTGTTAATAGAGCTCAACCGCCTACTATTAATATGCCTAACTTAATTGGCTTATCGTATACTGCTGCTAAAATGTATATGAAAAGTTTAGGATTAAAATTGGGAGACACCACATATAAACCGGATATTGCGGAAAATACTGTACTACAGCAAATGCAAAAGGGCGGTGATATTCAACCGGGTGAAAAAGTATTAGTAGGTACAAAAATAGATCTTGTGTTGGGTAGTGGATTAGGAGATAAAGAATTTGATGTGCCCGATTTGTTTGGGCTTACGTATACTGAAGCGCAAATGGTATTAGCAGCACACAATATCAATGTAGGTGCTATTATTGCTGATCCTGATGTTAGAGATACTGCAACCGCTTTTGTATACCGCCAAAATCCGCCGAAATACATGGATATTCCAACAGAGGAAGGAAAGGTGCATAATCGCATACGTTCTGGACAAGTTATGGATATGTGGCTAAGTGTTAAACAATCAACTATAGCCATAGATAGCACAACCATTAAAGAAGAAGATCGTTAACGCAGGAGAGTTGGTCATTTTTTTAATATACTTTATCAGTAGTAAAATTAATTTTTGTATGCAAAATATTAGTGTTGGAGAAGTAAAAGAAAGATTAGCGAATGGAGAAAAGCTACATTTAATAGATGTACGAGAATTACATGAACGAGAAGCATTTAATATAGGGGGTATACATTGCCCTGTTGGGAAAATACAAACTATGCAAGTAGATGAATTAGAAGACTGGAAAGATGAAGAAGTGATATGTTATTGCCATGGAGGCGTTCGTAGTACATCAGCTACATTAATATTAGAAACACTAGGATTTACAAACGTAAAAAACCTTACAGGTGGTATGTTGGCTTGGGGTAAAAATGGCTAACCGAAACAAGGAAACTTTGGAAACAAAAAAAGTTTCTAACACACAAAATGCATGTAAACAAACTTCCGGATTTTAAAAATTGTACATGAATGCATATATCTCGATCAGCTATAGTAAAAGGAAAATATTAGATACAGCGCTTTGCACAATAATTAATACTTTAAAACAATTCAAGATAGAGCCACTGGTATTTGTGGACGTTTATCAATTTAATGCAAAACAAGAACGGCAAATGATGCAACAGGCATTTGCTGCTATAGATCAATGTGATATACTTGTTGCAGAGGCTTCAGATAAAGCAATAGGTATTGGAGTGGAAGTTGGGTATGCAAAAGCTAAAGGCAAGCCGGTTATTTATATTCGGCACACTGATAGAGATCATTCCAGCACTGTCTCAGGAGTAAGTGATTTTCATATTTTCTATATTGATGTAAATGATTTACATACTCAACTTACGCATATAGCGCAACAGCTAATAGTGACCTATATCCCTTAGTTTATTAGTATTCAAGCTGTTTCTGGCCTAATTTTTTGTAGCTACGTTCTTTCTTATCTGCTTTTCTTCACTCGCTTTTTTAGCAGCAGCAACAAAATGAACAAATAAAGGATGTGGATTTTCTACCGTACTTTTTAATTCAGGGTGATATTGACATCCAATAAAAAATGGATGATTGGGAAGCTCGAGAATTTCTACCAACCCGGATTCTGGATTTCTACCGCTGGCCATCATACCTGCTTTTTCAAATGAGAGTAGATATTCATTATTAAATTCATATCTATGTCGATGCCTTTCTTTAATGCTATTTTCCTTATAAATAGTGTATGCTAAAGACGCTGATTTTATATCACAAGTGTATGCTCCCAATCGCATGGTTCCGCCTTTTATAGTAATTTTTTTCTGTGCCTCCATCATATCAATTATTTTGTGAGGCGTGTTAATATCAATTTCTGTGCTATGCGCATTTTCTAGCCCTAGTACATTCTACACCTCTATGCCCAAAACCAGGTGCAACAAGCAATCCATCCAATAATTCTAATTGCTCTGTTACATTTTCCTTTGTAATAAATTCAGAGTGAACATATTCTACATGTACTTTACATTCATTAATAGCACCAGCATGTACAAAGCTTTCTAATATTGATTTGTAAGCATCTTGAAGTTCTACATATTTTCCAATTAAACCAATAGTTATTTTTGATTTTGGGTATTTTAATTTTTCAATAAATGTTTTCCATTTATCTAATGATGGCTCCTTATTGTCTGGTATACCTAGTTTTTTTAAAGTAATAACATCTAACTTTTCGCTCATCATAATCAGCGGAACTTCATATATCGTTTCTGCGTCTGCGGCTTCTATAACAGCCTCCTGTTTTACATTGCAGAATAACGCAATTTTCTTTTTGATATCATTTGTTAATTGACCTTCTGTTCTACATACAATAATGTCAGGATGTACACCATATTCACTGAGCATTCTTACACTATGTTGAGTAGGTTTTGTTTTAAGCTCTTTTGCCGCTTTTAAATAAGGAACTAAAGTAAGGTGAATGACTAAACAATTCTCTTTGTCCATTTCCCATTGTAACTGGCGTACAGCCTCTATGAATGGAAGCGATTCAATATCGCCTACAGTACCGCCAATTTCGGTTAAAATAATATCGTACTCGTTGTTAGCACTTAGCAACAACATGCTTCGTTTAATTTCATCGGTTATATGTGGAATGACTTGAACCGTTTTGCCTAAGTAGGCACCTTCTCTTTCTCTTGTAATAACCGTTTGGTAAATACGACCAGCCGTAACATTATTGGCTTGTGAGGTATGAATATTTAAAAAGCGCTCGTAATGTCCTAAATCTAGATCTGTTTCTGCACCATCTTCTGTAACGTAGCATTCACCGTGTTCATAAGGATTTAATGTACCTGGATCAATATTAATATACGGATCAAATTTTTGAATAGTAACTCGCAAGCCCCTGGCTTGTAAGAGTTTTGCTAAAGATGCTGCAATAATTCCTTTACCTAATGACGAGGTAACACCGCCTGTTATGAAAATATACTTAGCCATACATTGTTTTTATTAAATCCGTTAAATATCTATTAGACTTAGATTTGTCATACATCTTGCAATATAGCAACCAAGTACCATTTTCCATTATATTTTTCAAAAATTAACTCAAGAGCATTATAATTCATGTCATTTGTAGGTTTCGTACTTCTATGAAAATAGTACGCAACTATTCCATGTTTTGTTATTAGCTATTGTTGAATTGGTAGTTGTGTAGTTTTGGATAATTTGATCAACATTATCTTTACTAACTTTTATAGAAGAGCTGATAGATGTTGTTATTTTATTTTTAAGGGGCTGTATTTTTCTATTGTCTTCTGAAACTTTTTAAATGGAGATATTTATAAAATATAGGTCAAGATTCAATTGCGGCAATCCCAGGCAGTATTTTACCTTCAAAGTATTCAAGCATAGCTCCACCACCTGTTGATATGTAGCTTACTTGGTCGGCTAATTTAAATTGATGAATCGCTGCAACAGAATCTCCTCCACCTATTAATGAAAATGCGCCTTGTTGTGTGGCTTGTGCTAGAGCGTTTGCAACACTTTTAGTTCCATTTTCAAAGGGCGTCATTTCAAATACTCCCATGGGGCCATTCCACAAAATAGTCTTCGATTTTTTAATAACAGCACTAAATTGTTCGCAAGCTTTGGGGCCAATATCTAACCCCATCCAATCCTTATCGATATTATGACTGTCGCTGGTTTTAGTCTTTGCGTTGGCTGAAAATTGATCGGCTATTACAGAATCTACTGGCAAATGAATGGTAACACCTTTTTGTTTTGCCATTTGCAATAAATGTTTTGCGGTTTCTATTTTATCATCTTCGCAAAGCGATTTTCCAATATTACCACCTTCTGCTTTTATAAATGTATAAGCCATGCCTCCTCCAATAATAATATGATTCGCTTTTTTCAATAAATTTTCGATTATCAGAATTTTATCTGAAACTTTTGCTCCGCCTATAATAGCCGTAAATGGACTTTGTGCATCATGCAGAATTTTTTTTGCATTCTCAATTTCATTTTCCATTAACAACCCAAACATTTTTTTTTCTGTTGGAAAGAATTGAGCAATAATAGCAGTAGAAGCATGTGCTCTGTGTGCAGTTCCAAAAGCATCATTTACATACACATTACCCAGCTCGCTTAGCTTTTTTGCAAATGCCCTATCGCCTTTCTCTTCTTCTTTGTAAAAGCGTACATTTTCTAATAATAACACTTGGCCAGGCTGTAACGATTTTGATTGTTGAATGGCAGATTGCCCAATACAATCATCCGCAAACAAAATTTCTTTATTGTTTAATAGTGATTTTAAATGGCCCAAAATATGTTTTAAAGAATACTTTTCATTAGGTCCGTCTTTTGGTCTTCCTAAATGCGACATTAAAATAACGGATCCGCCATCAGCTATAATTTTTTGAATAGTAGGGATAGTAGCTTGTATACGTGTATCATCAACTATAGTATAGTTTTCATCTAACGGCACATTAAAATCTACACGAACTAATGCTTTTTGATTGGAGAAATTATATGAAGCAAATTTGGATATCATTTTATGAGTTTATTAAAAATAATGATTTTATTGGTACTTATGTGAAAAAAATAATATTGAAGGGTAGTAAAGCATTTTTTGTTATTGTATGCATTTTTTTTATAAATAAGAAGTGTTATCAAAATCTTGGCTACTTCTCAACTTTGCTTGGGGCGAAAACTTTAGAAATCTGCACTCATCTACTTATGCAAGAGGTTTATACTGAATTGGCTTTTTCTTTTTTATGTTAAAGTAATCTAAAAAGTAAATTATTTTTAGAGAGAGATTATTATTAGCATCCGTCTTTATAGTATTGCTGAGGTTTTTGAAATATCTTTTTTCAATCTGATCAGTTTCATTTACTACTGCATTTTTCCATACAATGTAAACAAAGCTTCCCGAAGCGAATTGCCATGTATAAACTAAGTCTATATTAAAGAAATTTGTGTTTTGATTTACATTTTTGCTAAAAGTATTATTTGCTGTTAAGTTTCCGTCATTGAGTAGGGTGAAAAACGCTTTATTATCTACAGTACTTACATAATGCCTTGCTTTAAACGTAAGACCCATTTTGTCGTTGAAATTATATTTAGCGCTCAAGGTATTACTAATGCTCTGCACATTTCGGCGACCAAAAATCACATCAGCACTGCTTTTTCCAGCAAAGCCAACATCGTTTATTTTTGGCTCAAAAGAAAAGTCATGACTTAGAGAAAACTTATTATTGAAACGAAATTTTTGATTGATGGTAAGAGAAATTGCTCTACCGCTAAAAAGGCTTTTTGATATAAAAATACATTCTGTACTAAGGCTATATTTTTTTGCTTCATTCGTTTCTATCCATATGTCAAAGGTACTTCCAGCGCTTCCTCTAAAAAAGCGATCAGCAACCCTAGGTTCATAGAAATTGTTATATGCTGGTGCGTATTCTATCAAGCCTCCTACAAACCAAAGATTTTTTAGCTGTCCATTTACACTTATGTTGAAGTTTGTATTGGCATAAGTTGTAGGTTTAAGCCGTTGTTCGTAAAAAGCATTTATATTTAAAGATATGCTGTTGTACCATTTTGTGGGTTCTCGCCAGCGATAGCCCATCCATAAATAATAATCTGAATAATTGTTAATGGTGAAGTACCCCATATCACTGCTATTGTATTTATCATTTGCCAATTCGTTGCCTATATTAAAAAGAAATCGTCCACTAGTTTTGCTAAAGCTTAATTGTTGATTGTAGCCTGTTTGTGTTTTCCCATCAGCTAAAAAACCTATTCGATTGCTTACCGCAGTTTTACCGCTAAAATTCCACTTATTTTTTTTATCGTTGAAACTGAACAAGCCAGCAGTAACATTAGCATCATAATCTGGGCCACTTCGCCAAACATTCGTATTAACTAACGATATGCTGGAATTATATTTTAGCGTTTGATCCAAAACCAAAACGTTGTAATTGGTAAGCGGTTCTATTTCAAAATCTCGGTGTGATCCTGAGGTTTTATTGTCGATAGTTGCGAATCTAGGATTGGTAACAGCATTTAGCATACCAATGCCCAAACCATTTTTTGTTCTGCCCGATATTTTTGTTGCATTAATAATTTTTGATTCTATGGGATTTTGTTTTACTTCTTCGTCTACACCTAAGTTTTCGGAAGGATCATTTGAGAATTTCGACTCTATGCCTATCCGCCTTGAATAAAAGAGATTTCCTTTTTTAAAAAGTTCAGACCCTTCTGTGAAAAACGATCTATTTTCATTAAACTGTATATCAAAGGGTGACAAGTTGAGAACTTTATTATCACTTTTTACTTGGCCAAAATCGGGAATTAGCATAGCATCAAGCGTAAAAGCCTGATTAATTCCATATTTTATATCAACGCCTCCGTTTACTTGGGTAGTCCAATTTTTTTGACCAGATTCGTTAGTAGGATAATGGTTAACATAAGAAGAAAAATAAGGTGAAAATTCTAGGCGCATTGGTGGTTTAATATCCGTTATTCCTGTCCAATAACCTTCCTGAGTAAGCAAACCATTTGTATTAGGATTTATCGGATTCCATGCGTACTGCTGTCCTGTTTTTTTTCGTTGACGAATTATATTTACGCCCCAATCCTGAACCTTTCTTTTCCCAAAACGTATAGCTGAGTAAGGTAAAAAAATTTCAAAACTCCAGCTATCATTATGTATAACGGTAGCGCTTTTCCATACTGCATTCCATGAATAATCTTCTTCGCTATTGCTATTAGGTATTCGTTTAGCATCTATTTGCTCATTCAACGGAGTGAGTAGATATTGAAAAGCGTTCAAGTGATCTTTGTATGTATCAAAAATAATTCCAATTAAATCGTTATTGCCAAAACCATCTCGACCAATTAATTCGGTGGAGATATTTTCTCTGTTTCGTTCATAACAATAACCGCCAAAATATATGCCCTCATCACCATACATTAAATAGGTTATTGTTTTGGATGCGGTATCTTCTGGAGCTCCTGCTTTTGGTTTGAATTCAATAAAATTAGTTGCAACTGAAGCATCTTTCCATGCTTCATCATTTAATAAACCATCTATTATTACTGGCTTATGCGTCCGCTTTGCTTCAAGTTGTTTTTGTACTAACGTATCATTTTGTGCAAAGGAGATTGACGAATATATGAGCGTAATAGCAGCAAATAAAAACAGTTGTTTCATATATCTAGTGTCAATAAAAAAATTAGAATGAAAGCACAAAGTCTCATTAGATAAGGCTTTGTGCTGGTATAGGGTTTAAGAATGAGGAAACTGCAGAAATGTTTAGTCTTTTACATCATCCGGGCTAGGTTCTCCTAAAATAACATTACCAAAACTGCTGTTAATTTTAATTGGAACGGAACCATTGCCTGACTTGCCGGTATACGTATGATCAAATTTTGGCCCTCTATCATTATCTTCATTATCTCCATTAAATTTTATGGAAGTATTATTTTTAAACTTTCCAAAACTGCTGGATATGGTATAAGATGCACTCAGGGAGGCATCTATTTTAAGGGTTATTGTAGAATAAGATGCTTTAATATCAAGGTTAGTAAGCGTACTATTCAAATTCATTTTAATCGATGAACTAAACTCAATATTCATTTTTACATTCCTCATCAACCTTTCAAAAGCTGCTTTGGAATATTTAATAATGATATCCCCGTTGGTAATATTTCCAAGCTTGGCTTTGCCAAATTCAACCCGAATTTTTTTTACATTGGATAAATTCCCCGTAGTTAAAGAACCAAATTTACTTTCTAACTGAACTTCTCCTTGGTAATCGGGAATAATAGTGGCACCAAAATGATTGGCAATATTTAATGGGTTTGATGATGGCATGTAAATATTGTAGTTCACTTTCATGTTGCTTTCATCTTGTTTTGACCTAGTGTGAACATTAATTTTAGTCTTAAAGGATATTTCTTTATCACTTTTAGATTCAACAACCGAAATAGCATCAATTATCTTTTGTGCAATCTCTTCTTTAGTGGCCGATACTTCAATAGCCACATCAACCTTTATTTCGCTCTTGTTCCAAATATGCACTTCCACTTTGCCAAAAGAATTATCGATATTGAGCTTGTCATTAACTGAAACAGTGTACGATTTATCGATGTTTTTTATTTTAGAGAATGCATATTTTTTATTTTCCTTTTCATTCTCTTCTTGGGCAAATAGGCTCACTTGTAATAAGCATAATACCAGTAGTAAAACATTAAATGGTTTTAAAATCTTTTTCATGAGTATACTTTTTTGATTGTTTAATTTGGTTAATGATATTTAATTGTTGATTCAAAACATGCAACTGCAGTTGCATGTTTTGAATCATGGCTTCTATTAATATGTCACGATTGGGTGAAATATTAAGTTGAATTTTTAGAGCTCGGTAGGAACTATCCAGTTGGTTAATATCTGTAATGAACTGACTGTACAGCTCAGGTTGTTCGGGTGCTAATGCTTTTAATTCATTCTGTTTTAGTGTAACAAGCTTTGCAAATTCATTTACCTGAGGTATATATTCAGGTGCAATAGAATAAATATCCGTTGAGGTATCATTTTTTGCAACGGCAATAGGTTCGATATTTTGTTTTTTATTACCTAGATAAAAATAAGTTGCTATACCCATAGTTATCAAGACTGTTGCTGCGATACGCCATTTAAAAAGTGGGTTAAGAGTGTAATTCTTTTTGGTTTTTTTAACAAAAGATACTGCAAGATTTTCCCATACTTTGTTAGATGGACTTTTGTCATCAAATTCATTGCGATTATCACTGATGAATTTTTCTAATTTTCTGCTCATATACCTTCTTTTAAATATTGTAACAATTTTTGTTTAGCCCGCATGTATTGAGTACGGGTTGTTGAGGTAGCCACATGAAGTATTTGTGCAATTTCTTCATGATCATATCCTTCCAAAAGATACAAACTCAGTACGGTACGATATCCATCTGGCAAGGCCATTATTGATTGTTTCACTAACTCAACTTTCAACTGAATTTCAGTTTCATCAATAACAGGTTCATTAGTTATATTATAAGCATCTGTTCCATCAATTTCCACCCAATTGATTTTTCTTTTGTTAAGCTGGTTAATGCTACGGTTAATACATATCTGCTTGAGCCATCCACCAAAACTGGTGCGATATTCAAAATGGTGTAAATTTTTAAATGCCTCCGCAAAACTTTCTTGCAATACATCTTCTGCTTCTGTTACATTGTTAACGATTCTCAGGCAAGTATTGTACATCGCTTTTGCATAACGCTCATACAATTCTTTGTAGCCCAGTGTATCGCCACTTTTGCAGCGTTCTATCAGCTCATCCTGTTGTGGCAATACTGTCAGTTTCAAAAAGAAAGATTTATAATTAGTGACAAGAGGTTTTTAACAATGTTGCATCAACTGTAAAAAATAATTTTTATCAATGTTCTATGGTATGCTCTAACTACTCGGTAGCCTAAAAACTACTGGTTATAACAATTCACTGAAAGGTTTTAACCTTAAAGAAAGTAAATCCGATATATATGCAACTCAAATATGCATACTTCGTATGGTGAGCTTACTACTGCATAAACCTAGTTTTGAGGT
>CAYVXB010000015.1:13729-14706 GCA_964454275.1 uncultured Chitinophagaceae bacterium
AATAGTTCATGTGCTTGTTGTTGTTTCATAGGCGCATGGAGAATGCGTGTAAAAGTAATTCATATCTTTTTAACACTTATAAATGACTTCGATTTACGAAAATGATTTATGATGAATACAAACAATAATAATAGATTACTATTTAACCAATCCAACAAAATATTGCATCGTTCTAATCAATTGATGTACATAACTCATTTCATTATCATACCAACTTACGGTTTTAACCATTTGCTTATCGCCAACAGTTAACACTTTCGTTTGTGTGGCATCAAATAAAGAGCCATACGTTATTCCAATAATATCGCTACTTACAATTTCATCTTCTGTATAACCAAAAGATTCATTGCTAGCAGCTTTCATGGCAGCATTTACTTCTTCTATTGTAGTTTTTTTATTTAATGTGCTGGTTAATTCGGTAAGAGAGCCAACAATAGTGGGTACTCGCTGGGATATACCATCCAATTTGCCTTTTAATTCAGGTAATACTAAACCAATAGCTTTAGCAGCACCTGTACTGGTAGGTACAATATTCATAGCTGCAGCACGACCTCTACGTAAATCTCCTTTAGGATGTGGTCCATCTTGCGTAGCTTGATCATTGGTATAAGCATGTATAGTGGTCATTAATCCCATTACAATACCAAACTGATCATTTAATACTTTAGCCATTGGCGCCAAACAATTAGTTGTACACGATGCACAACTGATAACCGTTTCAGAACCGTCTAATATTTGTTGATTTACGTTGTAAACAATCGTTTTTAAATCGCCTGTGGCAGGGGCGGAGATAACTACTCGCTTGGCACCTGCTTTAAGATGCGCTTCAGCTCTATCTTTATCCGTAAAAAAACCGGTACACTCCAACACAACATCTACTTCATGCTTTAACCAAGGTATTTGGGAAGGATCTTTTTGCGCATAAATTTTTGACAGGATTTACAAGATTAACAGGATTTTACGTTTTATCATGATAC
>CAYVXB010000015.1:14716-24949 GCA_964454275.1 uncultured Chitinophagaceae bacterium
ATCAACGATAATAGAGTTGTCGGTTGATGTTACATTCACATTAAAACGTCCTTGTGCGGTATCATATTTTAATAAATGTGCCAATACTTTGGGATTGCTTAGATCGTTAATAGCTACAACATCTATGCCTTGCATATTATAAATTTGGCGAAAAGCCATGCGGCCAATTCTTCCAAAGCCATTAATGGCAACTTTAATAGAACTCATTTTTTCAAATTTTTAGTGTTAAAAAACAATGCTAAATTACAATGATTAAATTGATTAAATAAAGAATATTCTATTGTATTTTCACATAATATGAGTAAGAGGCCTAAAGATCTTTTATCACTTCTTCATTTAATAAGAGCAGCTTTCATGAGTGGCCTCTTATCGAAAGAGGAGTTAATGGCTTGGACTGAAAGGGCTATAAATAAAGCAGTTCAGCCCGATATTTTTTTTATAGATCTTTTCTTGCTAAGAAATAAAACAGATAAAGAAATTCTACATTATATAAGCGAATACATAGATTTTGAAGAACCAATAGTAACAGGTAGACCCTTGTTAGGACTTTTGTGGAAGCGCTTTTCAGAGAACCAGATTTTGTTGAAGGACGCTGTACATATTCTTTATAACTTAATATGGGCGCATGCTGCAGTGGTTACAGAAAAAGAAGAAAATTTTATGTCTGAGATTGATTACAGTTATGACTTAGCAACAGAAGGCTACTTTTTAGGTACTTTGGAAGATGTAAAAGATATATTGATTACTTTTCTTACTGTTTATAAAGAATATACATTAGAAAATCTTGATCGTTGGAAAGAGCTTGATTTAACAATAGATGATCAATTAAACAAAGTAAGCAAAATAGAAAAGGATAGAATGAAAAGATTAAAATTTTTGTACGATCAAAAAAATAATACTAATAAAATCTAATAAACTATGCAACAACGTTACTATTCATTAGACGTATTTAGAGGGGCAACCGTTGCACTCATGATATTGGTAAATTATCCAGGTAGTGATGATCATGTGTTTTCTGCACTTACGCATGCTAACTGGAATGGATTTAGTGGAGCAGATATTGTATTCCCCTTTTTTTTATTTGCAGTAGGGAATGCTATGGCGTTTGTAATGCCCCGGTTTGAAGCAGCAGGCGCGGCAGAATTCTGGAAAAAAGTAATTAAAAGAACCTTGCTCATTTTCGGCATTGGAGTTTTGTTGCACTGGAGTCCTTTTGTAAAATGGGATGGAGGGATTTTACATTGGAAACCGTTAGATCAATTACGTATTATGGGCATATTGCAACGTATTGCTTTATGTTATTTTTTTGCTTCACTAATCGTTTACTATGCTAAAATAAGGCAAGTATTTTTTATTTGTACTGTTTTATTGTTAGGATATTGGGCTGTGGTATTAGCTTTTGGAGATTATACTATACAAGGCTTTATTGGTACCTACGTAGATAATTTAATTTTAGGAAATCATATTTATAAAAAAGATATTGTTCCTTTTGATCCTGAAGGATTATTTAGCACCATACCTGCTATCGTACAAGTTATATTTGGATATTTTGTTGGATTGTATATTCAGCAGAAAGGAAAAACATTTGAAATGTTAGCTCATTTATTAATAGGTGGTTGCATATTAATGGCTTGCGGATTGATGTGGGATGTATTTTTCCCAATTAATAAAAAAATGTGGACAAGCTCTTACGTAGTATATTCTACAGGATTAGCCATGCTAGTAATATCTATGTTGATTTATTTAATTGAGTTCAAAAATAAAAAAGGGGTATGGAGTAAATTTTTTGATGTATTTGGAAAAAATCCGCTATTTATTTTTGTGCTAAGCGGTGTCATCATTCGGTTGCAATCATTAATACGTATCCATGATGGAATAACTACAAAGGGTGAAGTAAACTATATTTCTCCATTTGGATGGTTTTATAAACACATCTGTGATCCACTGTTTGCTGTTAAAGAAAATGGATCATTGCTGTACGCTCTTAGTTTTATTTTATTGTTATGGGCTATTGGGTATTGGATGGATAAAAAGAAAATATATATTAAGGTATAAATGATAGAACCTCAAAAACTAACCTTGAAAATCCAACATTAAATGTTGGATTTTCAAGGTTGATAAAAAAGAATGGTTTATAATTATTTAATAGAAGGAAGATGATTTTTTAAAAATTTAAATAAAGAAGTTGTTATTATACCTTCTTTGTATGGGTATTCATCACTAGAAGGTGTAATTACAAATTTGTATTTAGGTTTTAGATCTTTAATGCTTTCAAAAAAACCTTTAGAAACGGTAGGGCTGTTTGAAAATTTTATTTCTATACACGCTACAACTTTTACACCCTTTACCAATACCAAATCGCACTCAGCGCCGGCATGTGTGCGGTAATAAAAAAGCCGAATAGTAGAAGGTGCATTTTGATATAGTTGTTCTACTGCATATCCTTCCCATGAAGCTCCTACAATAAGATTGCCCAATAAATCTGTAGCATGTTGAACATCTACCAATCGATGCAGCAAACCACTATCTCTAATGTAAACTTTTGGAGCTTTTACCAATCGTTTTTTGGCATTCATAAAATACGCAGGTAAACGATGTATAATGAAAGCAGCTTCTAAATAATCTGCATATCGATTTACGGTAGTAGCTGCAATGCCTAGCGATCGAGCAAATGTTTCTGCATTCCAAATATTTCCGTTAGCATGTGCTAGCATACTCCAAAAATTTTTCATAGTGGCAGAAGAAAAATCAATATTAAAAATGAATGATAAGTCTCTTTCAATATAACTTTTAATAAAATTATCCATCCATTTTTTATATGATTCATCCGATTTGGCTAATAAAGCATTTGGGAAACCGCCCCTAAACCAATGTTTATTTTGTGTAATATGTTTAGGTAATTCTAATAAGCCAATAGGTGGTAATTCTATGTAGGCTATACGTCCTGCTAATGTTTCTGAAACACCCTTTATGAGCTGAGGAGATGCAGAGCCTAATAAAATAAATCTACTTGGTTTTCTATGTTCATCAATGGCTGGTCGAAGTATACTAAACAACTCAGGCATTATTTGTACTTCATCTAAAATAACACAGCTGTTTTTATTAATATGAAAAAAAGTTTCTGCATCATTCAGTTTTCGTGCATCACTTGGTTTTTCTATATCAATGTACAGCATAGGTTTTTTCTTTTGCTGTTTAACGATTGTTTTCACCAAGGTTGTTTTACCTACTTGCCTGGGCCCTAGTACAGCAATGGCTGGGTATTCTTTTAGTAAGTTTAAAATATGTTGTTGTAATTGACGAAAAATCATAGTACAAAGGTAATAAACTAACCTTGAAAATCAAATATTTAATGTTGGATTTTCAAGGTTGTAAATTGAAGTAAAAAATATATTTAAATGAAAGGCATTCTTCATTTGTTATAGATATCTTGTACTACTGACTCATCCTTCGTTAGGATAAACGGTGGAGGTATTTCTCAAAATAAAAAAAAACTTATATGGTAAGGGTTTTCTCCCTACGGTCGAAAGGGGGAACTCATAATGTTTAATCTAAAATCTATATTAATGTAACAATACTCAATGAAATAGTTATGAAAAAAGAGCTTCAGCTTCTTTTGCAGCTTCTGGTTTCCCTACGTCAATAATGATATCTCCAGAATGATCATAGCCTAGGATGGTATGGTCTTTACATAGATCTAAATATGTTTCTGTAAGTGAAAATTTTCCTTGTTGACGAATAAGAGAAAATATTTCTGGATTAAAAACGGCTATTCCACTATATGCTTTTTGTGTGAGATGAGCTTGCTGGATAATTATTTTTTCTTCATTTGTTTTTGTATTACGCCATCCAAATAAACGGTTATTGTCATCTAATAAAAAATAGCGAGAAGTTGCTCTATTTGTAACGGCTAAGGTAGTTAGCGGATTATATTGTTTGTGATACGTTAGTAGGTTATTAATATTTAAATTGGTTAATATATCTACATTAACCGTTAAAAAAGGAGTATCATTTTGTAATAACGATTTGGCTTTAATTAATCCGCCACCTGTTTCTAAGAGCTCATTTCGTTCATCACTAATCTCAATGGTACTTCCCCAGCCCTTATTTTTTTGAATAGCTTCTATAATTTGATCAGCAAAATGATGCACATTCACTACTATGTCCGTAATGCCATATTGTTGCAGATATTCAATATTGCGTTGTAGTAAACTTTTTCCCTTTACTACTGCCAATGCTTTAGGATGCTTGTCTGTCCAAGGTTTAAAACGAGTGCCTAATCCGGCTGAAAATAAGAGAGCTTTCATCGTTAAGAAAATTATTTGAAATTATAATTGATGAAAATCAAAAATGTAACTTTTGATTTTCATGGTCTTTTTTTTGAACAGACGCTTCTTGTTCAATGTGTTTCAACTCTATTTTTACGCCAAATTTATTTTTTAAATGTCGAGCTGTTTGTTCGGCGGCGTATACACTTCTGTGTTGTCCGCCGGTGCAACCGAAATTAATCATTAAACTATCGAAATTGCGTTCTATATAATTTTCCACGGCTATATCTACCATGTTGTAAACATTGTTCAAGAAATTAGGCATTTTGGTTTTTTCTTCTAAAAAATCTATTACAGGTTTGTCTTTTCCTGTTAGGGTTTTATATTCTTCAAAGCGTCCTGGGTTTAAAATGCCTCTGCAGTCAAACACAAAACCTCCGCCGTTTTTACTTTCATCTTTGGGGATACCATTTTTTAAATAGGAAAAACTATTGATCTTAACTACTAATGGAGTTTGCTCATTGGCTCTTAATGGTTCAAATTGGTTTATAATATCATCTTGTACAATGGTATGTAACATGCGTTCAAATTCAGGTAGGTCAATGCCTATGCGTTTGTTTTCTATAAACCATTTTAAGTTGCGCAATGCCAATGGTATACTGGTTAAAAAATGCGCTCTTCGTTCAAATAGTCCCCTAAATCCGTAAGCGCCTAATACTTGCAGTAAACGAATTAATACATATCCGTTATACTGACTAATAAATGTAGTTTCATCAATAGGTTGTGGCAGTAATTGATTGGCTTCATTTATATAGTAGTGTAATAAATTATTTTTCCATTCTTCACTTAATCCTGCTTTGGCCTGCCACAGTAAGGATGCAACATCATACTGTAGCGCACCTTTCATTCCTCCTTGAAAATCTATAAAATGAACCGTACTATTTTTTACCAAAATGTTTCTACTTTGAAAGTCTCGAAACATGAAATGCTTATAAGCTGTTCGAGTTAGGTATGTGCTTAATGCTTCAAAATCATCCAGTATAGCTTGTTTATCATAGGGTAAACGTAATGTATCTAAAAAATAATATTTAAAATATAATAGATCACTTAATATGGCTTGTTTGCCAAATTCTTTAGCGGTTAAGCAGGCGTTATAGTCTAATCCCTTATCGCCTATAATTTGTATATGTGCTAATTGCTTTAGGCTTTGTTGAAATAGCTTATATACTTCATCTGTATATCCTTTTTCTTCTAAAATATTTAATAAAGAGTTATATCCTACATCTTCTTGAATGTATATTGTTTTTACATCATTTATGTGTAATACTTTGGGGACGGGTAGTTTTAAATGGGCGAAGTGCTTGCTGAAATAAACAAACGTATTATTTTCCTTTATATTGAGGTTATACGTAGCAATATAAGACTTGCCATTGGCATGAACTCTAAAATACCTTCTATCGCCACCACTCTGTGGAATGGGTTCTATTTGCGCTGGTTTTGCTTGAGTATACTTGTAAAATACTTCGCTAATTTGTGTTTTAATGTCATCCATTATATTCATTTTAATAAAAGTAAAATTTTGGGATGCAATCTACAAGCTTTTAGTTAGACCTTTTTCTGTTTTTACTTTTGGTGTAACATACATACCTTGCGCTGAAATTAAAATGTTATGCTCAAAAAAATATTATTTGTATATATCTTTTTATTCCTTACATTTTTTACAAATGCACAATCTTCCAAAATTATTTCTGGTCCTGTATTAGGCCAGATAGAATTAAGAACAGCAACCATTTTACTGGAAGTGGACCCATCTGTACAATTTGTTTCTTTGCAATATTGGAAACAAGAGGAAGGATTAAAAACGGCTAAAACGGTTATCTACAAAGGCGCATTAGGGAATGATTTTAATCCTATAAAAATAAATATTGGTGGGTTAGATATCAATACCACGTATGCGTATCAATGTATGATTGATAAAAAGGAAATGCCTCAAACCAAAGGCATGTTTACTACTAAAGATTTATGGCAATGGCGTAAGCCTGCTCCAGACTTTAGTTTTATAACAGGCTCTTGTGCATATTTTAATCAGCCAATATATGATAGACCTGGAAAACCCTACGGTGGAGATTCTTCTATTTTTGAAACGATGGCTAAAGAAAAAGCTGCTTTTATGTTATGGTTAGGAGATAATTGGTATACTCGAGAAGTGGATTATTATAGCATCTGGGGATTGAATTATAGAGCATCACACGATCGTAGCTTACCCATTTTACAACCCTTATGGAAAGCTATGCCACATTATGCCATTTGGGATGATCATGATTATGGACCCAATAATGCGGATAAAGCGTACATACTAAAAGAAGACAGCAGAAAATTATTTATGCAATATTGGGGAAATCCAAGTTTTGGCCAAGAAGGCAAGGGTATTTATACCAAAATTTCGTACGGAGATGTGGATGTTTTTTTAATGGATGATCGATATTTTAGGAGTGCTGATAATATGCAACCGTTTATAAAGGGCAAGCCTAATCCTGCAAAACGTATGTGGGGAGCGGAACAGATGGAGTGGTTGAAAAATGCATTATTATTTAGTAATGCAACTTTTAAAATTATTGCTACTGGAAGTCAAACGCTTAATTTACTAAATCCAGATGATTGCTTACAACATTATCCTACTGAGTTTAATGAGCTAATGGATTTTTTTACAACAGAAAAAATTAATGGCTTATTATTTTTAACAGGCGATAGGCACCATAGCGAAATCGTTCAATATAAAAGAGATCATGCGTATCCTTTATATGATATTACCAATTCACCATTTACATCCGGTATAGGAATTTTAAAAGAAGCGGATAAAGAGTTTGATAATCCAGATCGATTGCCTAATACGTTGGTTGAAAAGCAGAACTATACTCGTATTTCGGTAAATGGTAACAAAGACGAACGTATAATGAAAGTAGAATTTTTAGGCATTAAAGGCGAAAAATTGGCCGAGTGGAGTGTGTCTGAAAAAGAATTAAAATTCACACAATAAATGCAGCAGAACGGATAAAAAAATTACTGTATATGTTTGTAATTTGTTTAAAAGAATGGAAATCTTTTTTTAGTAACTTAACGGGTTATGTAACCATCATTCTATTTTTATTACTTACAGGATTATTTCTATTTGTATTTCCCAATACAAGCTTGCTAGAATACGGGTATGCCACATTAGACCCCTTCTTCAATATAGCACCATGGATAATGTTATTTTTAATTTCTACCATAACCATGCGTTCATTTGCCGATGAATTTAAATCAGGAACGTTCGAATTGTTGCGGACTTGGCCATTATCATATACACAAATTATTATGGGTAAATATGTAGGATGTTTTTGTGTAGTATTGATGGCTTTATTACCCACTAGTATTTATGTGTATACTGTTCAACACTTATCCGTTAGTGGAGGTATAGACGTTGGCGCAACGATAGGCTCCTATTTGGGGTTATTATTGCTTTGCGCATGTTTTACAGCTATTGGTATTTTTACAAGTAGCTTAACCAACAATACTATAATAGCCTTTGTAGGCAGTGCTTTTGTGTGTTTTATATTGTATAGTGGATTTAATGCGATTAGTAAAATTGCTGTATTTCAAGCTGGTGCTGACTATTATATTGAAATGTTGGGAATAGATTTTCATTATAAAAATATTAGTAGGGGTGTAGTGGATACAAGAGATGTAATATATTTTATCAGCATAATTAGTATTTTTTTATTAGCTACCAAACAACAACTGCAGAGGAAAAAATAATTTTTCTTATCATTTTCAACCGCAGGGAGAAATCTCCAAAATGTAGAATAGCTAATAAATAGAAAGATTAATCTTTGTCAAGAGATATCTCGCTATCGCTCGATACAACAAAAAATTACTTGGGGAGATGATAAAAAATATTTTGAAACAATAATAATGCAGTATAAAAAAAACATATATGTATGGTTGTTTTGCTTAATAGGCATAGCAATATTAGTATATGCATCTTCCCTGGTACACTATCGCGTTGACCTCACCAAAGAAAAAAGATTTACATTAAGCAATGCTACAACGCAAATGCTTGCTGCATTAGAGGATAAAGTATATGTAGATGTTTTTTTGTATGGAGATTTGCCAGCAGGGTTTAAAAAGCTTGCTAATAGCACAAAAGAAATGTTGCAATCTTTTAAGGAATATAATCCACAACAGATTGTTATTCATTTTTCAAATCCATTACAAAATACAACGGATTCTTCCCAACGAAAATTAATTGATTCCATTTATCGATTGGGTTTACAACCTACCAATATTCACGTACAAGCTAAAGTAGGAGAGGAGGATCGTCAACGTTTAGTATTACCTGGGGCATTGGTGCATTATAAAGATAGAGTTGTAGCCGTTGATTTATTAAAAGGTGTTAATCAAGCAGGAAGTTTTGAAACCTTAAACAATGCAGAAGCGTTATTAGAATACAAATTTGCTAATGCTATAGATCATGTAACACGAAAACGTTTTCCGCTATTAGGTTATGCAGTGGGGCATGGGGAACCCTTGGGATATAATGTGGTAGATGCGTTGAAAACATTATCTAAAAATTATGCGGTAGATACAATCAATATTCACACACAAGCAGTTATTCCCACAGATTTTGATGCGATGCTTATTGTAAAGCCGATTAAGTCGTTTACAGATGATGATAAATTAAAAATTGATCAATATGTAATGCATGGTGGTAAAGTGTTGTGGTGTATAGATAATTTATATGCAGAAATGGACAGCCTTTATCATGCTAATAAATATGTGGCGTTTGATAGAGGGTTAAATTTGGGAGATATTTTATTTAAATATGGTATACGTATTAATACTGATTTGGTTCAAGACATACAAAGCGATAAAATACCTATGGTGGTTGGATCGATGGGAAACCAACCACAAACGGAATTGCTTCAATGGCCCTATTTTCCACTATTACAAGGAAACGCTGCATCGCCTATTACCAAAAATTTAGATCCTATTTTATCTATATTTTGTAATTCTATTGATACAGTAAATGCCCCAGGCATACAAAAAACTATTTTGCTTTCTACTTCTTCAAATGGTCGTATAATAAGTACCCCAGCTATTGTAAGTTTTGAAAGCTTAAAAATTGCTAATGATCCTAATATATTTACAAAACCAAATATTCCAGTAGCCATTTTGTTAGAAGGAAAATTTAATTCACTGTTTGTGCATCGATTGACAAATAAACAAAAAGATAGTTTATCTACTTTAATGAAGCAGCCTTTTGCAGAAAATTCTTCTTCTAATAAGATGATTGTTATAGCTGATGGAGATATTGTACTCAATTTTGTTACAGAAACCGAAGGGCCTTTACCCATGGGCATGAATCGATATACGCATAAACAATATGCTAATGTAGATTTTTTATTGAATAGCATTGATTATTTAGTAAACACTAACAATATTTTAGAAACACGTTCTAAAGGCTATATGCTTCGGTTATTAGATTTGAAAAAAGTAGATAAAGAAGCCAGTTTATGGCAATGGGTAAATATTAGTGTACCTATAATGTTAGTGTTATTGTTTGGAGTAGTATATAATTATGTTAGAAAGGAGACGTATAAAAAAATAAAAGGCTAATAAATTCACTACCCCTTTAAAATTTTTATTTGCAAAGATTATTTTTTCTTAACAAAAACAAACCTATACCAGAGCTAGTTTCTTCAAAACCTGTTAAAGTTGGACCGCTATCTTTTTTGAACAAACCTCAAAAATGCATACTACTGCGATTGCGGCGAAAATGCTAAATGTTTTCCCATTGTTAAGAATATTTTGTTTATATATGTTGACACCAGAAATAACCATTTTGTTGTATGGGTAAAAATATTATTTAATGTATAATACCATTAGCATATATAAAATAGTCTAAAATTTACATAACAAATATTGG
>CAYVXB010000016.1:0-859 GCA_964454275.1 uncultured Chitinophagaceae bacterium
CACGTTTGCGTAATTCATCAGCAAACTCAATTACTAAAATCCCATTCTTCACCACAATACCAGCTAATCCTACAATTCCCAAACCAGTCATGATTACAGAAACTTCCATCCCTGTTATAGCAAATCCAAGTAATACGCCTATTATACTAAATATGATTTCCATCAAAATAATAACCGATTTACTAATAGAGTTGAATTGTAGCACTAAAGTAAACAGGATAATCATTAACGCAATCATTAGCGCTTTTCCTAAAAACGCTCCCGTTTCTGCTTGCTGTTCTCCCTCGCCTGTTAAGTTTATACTTACTGTTGTTGGCTTTCGAGTAAAATTTGTTTTTGCCTTTTCTAATTCTTGATTTACTTGAGTAGGCGTATAACCACTCAAGACATTAGAAAATAAAGTGATAACACGTTTTTGATTTTTATGTTTAATGCTCCCATATGTGCTTGTGTAGTCTACTTTTACAATAGAACTGATAGGAACTTGCTTTATTTGGCCGGTATTAAAATCACGAAACACGATTTTCATGTTTAATAAATTTGTTAAACTTTGACGTTGTAGTTCTTGGTTACGCAATTGTATTTTATATTCTTCTTTTCCCTCTTTTATTTTTGACACCTCTCTTCCAAATAATGCTGTTCTAATTTGCATGCCTACTTGAGCCGTTGAAACGCCCTCTGTTAAAGCCCTTTGTCTGTCTATAATTAATGATATTTCTGGATTTTTTAAATCCACATCCATTTTTAATTCTTCCACACCTGGTACGCGAATGGAGTCTAAATAATTTTTAAGTGAAGAAGCTGTTTTGATCATCGCATCAAAATCTTCACTAGCGATTTCGATATTAATGGGAGGGTC
>CAYVXB010000016.1:869-8541 GCA_964454275.1 uncultured Chitinophagaceae bacterium
AAGAGAGTCTAAATAATTCTTTAATGCGACGGCCGTTGTAGTTAATTGGTCTAAATCATCGCTTGCTATTTCAATATTAATAGGTGGTTCTGTTGGAGGTCCTCCTTTTTCTTGATCTACCGATATTTCAGCCCCCGGTATTCCTTTCATAGAAGATCGAATAGCATCTAAATAGGGTGCTGTTGATTTTCCATGTCTTTTTTCAAATTCCACGAAAGAAACTTGTATACGGCCAAGTTCCGATCGAGTGCTTCTATCGCCACTTTGAGGGTCGTTAGCGCCCACAGCAATGTTTGATATTACGCTTTCTACAACAGGGTTTTGTTTTCCACCATCCATCCCCAATACCTTATAAACTCGATTTTCTAATTGATGGGTTATAGAATCTGTATATTTTACATCTGTGCCTACCGGCAATTTTACATATACATAAATGAAGTTTGGATCTCCTTTTGGAAAAAATACTACTGGTACTTTTTGCCTCACAAAGAATACAAAGGAAAATACAAGTAATAATAACGTTCCCAACAATAAATAAACCGGTTTCCAACCTTTTAATGCCCAACGCAATAATTTTTCATACCGATTCATAATAGCGGGTAGCACTCTATTTTGAAACGCATGAATCATATCCTTTATAAAAAATCTATTTAAAATAGACATGATTACCATTAACAAAATAAGATTGCCTACAAAAGGAACTCCTCCAAAATCCAATAAAATTCCCGCTGCAACAGCAACCCACAATAGTGGCTTTTTAAAGATTTTAGCTTTAGATTGTTTATGTTCACCTTCTTGATGGTTCATAAAATCTACAGCGAAAACAGGATTCATAATAAACGCAACTATAAGAGATGCTGTTAGCGTAAAAATGAACATGGTGGGCAAATACACCATAAATTTTCCAATAAGGCCTGGCCAAAATAGTAATGGAAAAAACGGAGCTAATGTAGTAATAGTTCCTGCTAATACAGGAATAAAAACCTCTCCTGCAGCCATTTTTGCAGCTTTTGCTGCAGATATTTTTCCTTTACTTTCGCTAAAAATACGGTGTGTGTTTTCAATAACTACGATAGCATCATCTACAATAATCCCTAGTCCAAATAATAATGCAAAAAGCACAATAAAATTTAGTGTTACATGAGAGCCTACTATAAGATCGGCCGCCGGAATAAATAAAAAAGCAACAAACATGCTTAACGGCACCGATAATGCTACAAAAAAAGCATTCGTAACACCCATAAAAAACATGAGAATGATTAATACCAATACAAAACCAATAACAATCGAATTCACTAGATCATTAAACGATGTTCTTGTTTTATTGCTTTGATCTCCCGTTATAACAACTTTTAAATCTTGAGGAAGTTGATCTGCCTTCATTTTATCAACCACTCGCTTTACATCATCAGAGGTTTCAATTAAATTCTCCCCAGATCGTTTGATAATATTTAGTGTGATTACATTTTTACCGTCCAACCGAGCATAGCTTTCTTTTTCTTTTGTTGTATCCCTAACCTCTGCTATATCTTTTAAATAGATAGCCCCTCCTGTTATATTTTTTATAATAAGTCCATTAATATCTGTAGCCGTTTTAAATTGTCCTTTTATACTAAGTGTTCTTTTCATGTTGCCAACATTTAGCAATCCTCCAGATATATCATTATTTTCTCGGGCCACCGCATTTGCTATATCATCAAATGTTACGCCAGCACTTTGCATCTTATAATTGTCAACATTAATTTGAAACTCTCTTTCCGGCGCACCCACAATGTCCACCCGATTTATTTGACTTAATTCTTCTAATTTATCTTTTAAATCATCTGCATATTTTTTTAATCTGGATAAATCATAGTCTCCGCTAAGGTTTACAAACATGATAGGTTGCTCAGAAAAACTTACTTCTTGTACATTGGGCTCTACCGTTAAATTAGTGGGTAAATCTTTTTTAGCTTTATCTACAGCATCCTTAACTTTTTGCAAAGCCACATCTGTTCTCACATTTGTTTCAAACTCAACCATAATGGCAGAAAAATCTTGTAATGAGGTAGAGGTGAATTTTTTTATTTTTACTCCTGAAATACCTTTAATTTGTTTTTCAATAGGCCGTGTAACTAGATTTTCAATGTCTTTGGGAGAGTTGCCTATATAAACAGTTTGCACATAAATGGTAGGAATAACAATATCAGGAAATTGTTCCTTAGGCAACGTAATAAACTGAAACAGCCCTGCTATACTAATAAAAATAATAGTTAAGTAAATAGATGTTTTATTATTTACAGCCCAACTTGTAGGTTTAAAATTTTTTTCTTTTTGCTTAACTAATGTCGATAATACGCTTGATATTATACTCATGATAGTAGATCATTCAATGTTAAATACGCCATTCCGGGCCTTTCTAAAGAACTTTTTAAGCCCTTATAAATTAGTATCTGTTGTAATTAATTGTCCATCATACAAACTTTGATATCCATCCGTAATTAATTGATCCCCTGTTTGTAGGCCATTTTTAATTTCTATTTTATCTCCATACAATTCTCCTACTTCTATTATTTTTTTTCGGGCCACCCATTTGCCATTTTCTTTAGAAGCAACTAGTACATACTTTCCCTTTTCGTCATTTTGCACAATATTTATAGGTGCGGCTATTGCACCAGCTTTACTATAATCTTCTATTTTTACTAATGCAATTTGATTGGGGCGCAGGTCCGCGCTGGCAGCAATGTTGATTTCCACATAAAAAGATCGAGTGGTTGGATCAATTAATTTACCAGCAACACTTACCCTACCTAAAATAGTTTTATTGTTTAATGATGGAAACACTATTTCCACTTCACTTCCTGGCTTTACTTTGCTTGCATAGTTTTCAGGTACATCAGCATGAACTTTTAAGGTACTTGTATTTACAATTTTAATTCCAGACCCCATGCCACCGCCCATAAATGTTTCTCCCACCTTAATAGTCACATCATCAGCTATTCCTGAAAAAGATGCATACACATTTGACATAGACAGTTGTTCTTGCAATAATGCCAATTGTCGTTGCGTAGATTTTACATTATTTTCTGCAGAAATTAATTGAACTTCCGTTCCAACACCTTGGTCCCACACATTTTTTTGGCGCTGATATACATTTTTAGCAAAATCTAACTGTGTTCTTACTTGTTGTATTTGTTGGCGAGCAACAGCGTCATCTAATTTTAATAATAATTGCCCCTTGCGCACAAAATCTCCTTTCTTAACATACACAGCACGCACTAACCCACCAGGCCCACGAGGCGCCACGTACGCCACGTTTTCGGCCTCCACTTTTCCTTGCAAATCAATAAAGTGTCTAAATGTTTCTGTTTGCACTTCAGCTAGTTGAACCAATTTTGCTTTTGCTTCTTTTGCAGCGGTAGGATCTAATTTGACTATTTCTGCTTGTAATTTATCTATCTGGGTTTTTAAATCTTCCGATTGCTTTTTCAGTTTCTCCAATTGTGCTTTTTTTTCGGCAATAGCTGATTTTTTCTCGTTGTTTCCTCTACCACAAGAAGATGCAATAAATAAAGCGAAGATTACAAGTGGATATAGATTTTTTTTCATTTAAGATTTGATATTAAAAATTTAAAATAATTTTTTACTCTAACTTTCCCAACGAATGCAGGTAATCTATTTTAGCAATAATAGCTTCGTATAGCGCATTAAAATAATTTGATTGTGATTGTTGCAAATCATTTTCCGCCTGAAGCACTTCAAAACTGGACCCCAAACCTTGTTCATATTTCTTTTTAGTTGTGTTATATACCGATTCTGCTAATTGAGTATTTCGTTCTTGCCCGCTCAGTTTAAGTAACGCATTTTTAAGTGTTGTTTTATAAACGGCCTGCTCTAAGTCAATAGCCTGCTTAACATTGTATAAATTATTATCTATTTTCTGAATATTAAGGCGAGAAATTTGAACAGCATATTTTCTAGATAGTCCATCAAATAAGGGTATATTAATATTTAATCCTGCATAAGCCGCCTTAAACCATAATGGATTTTTATCAGAAAAAATAAAGTTTTGTGCTTGCCCATTAATACTATAGGCTGCAACAGCAGATATTGTTGGAATATAGGCTAAATTGTTACGCTTTAAATCTAATTGCTGTAGTTGCTTTGCTGTATTTAGAGCTTGTATCTCTTGGCGATCTTCGTATTTGAATGTGTCTGCCAAAACACCATTTCTTAATTGATGTATATTTAAAGAATCTAACAATACGATCTCATCTTTTTGTGACACCCCAATAGAGTACTTTAATGCTGCGTAGGCAAGCATTATTCCGTTTTGCAATGACGTTTGACTTGTTTTTAAATTGGTTAATTGAACTTGTGTTTTATCAATATCTAATTTTTCAACGAATCCATTTTTATATAAGACTTCATTATCATGCAATAATTTTTCCAATCGTTTTACACCATCATTTAAAAAGGTTACCTGTTTTTCTGCTATAAGTATAGCATAATATCTTTTATATGCGGAGTCTTTAATTTTTTCTTTGACCAATTCTATATTTTTCTGTGCTGCAACAAGCGCTACTTTACGAGCTTGCAAGCCAACAAATATATCTGGCTGAAATAATAATTGCGTTAATTGAGCGCCAATGCTCGTATTCCAAGGTTGTTGAAAGCTTACTTCTTTAAATTGAGGGGCAGGAATGTTTATTATAGGCACTCCGGCTCCATTTTTTACGCCCTCTCTTTTTAATACGCCATATATTGCTGTTTCTGTTGCATCCGGAAATAAAATAACCGGTAGCTTAAAATAATACTGCATCGAAGCAGAGCCATTAATTTGTGGCAACGCTTGTCCCACAATTTGTTTGTTTTTGGCATCTTGTATTTCGTAGTCTATTACTACGTTTTTAAGCTCAACAACATTTTTATAGGCAAGGTCCACTGCTTCTTTTATCGACAATCTATGGACTGTTTGTGCATTAACAACAACAACACTTATAAAGAACAACGTAAGTAGTCTTTTTTTTAACATTGGATATTATTTATTTTTTAACCGCTGTTTTCGGTGTTCGTTAATCATTTTATGCCCTTTTGTAGATGCAATTCCATACAAGAAAAAATAAAACAACTCTTGTTGAATAACGTTTAAGCTATATTTATTATGCGAGAAAACGTCCGGGTCAAATCCCATAAATATATTTTCAAGAGCCGCTCTGGCAACAATATCAACCTCTATATCTGATCTGTATAAGCCTTCTTTTATTCCACGAATTAAGTTGTCTTTTTTAATGTTGACCATAAATGTGTTTTTATGATCTTTAAATTTTTTATACGCCCTTGGGTGATAACGCTGTAAATCATATATGATAAGCGGATTCATTGTTTTCAACATATCTTGCACCATATCCAGCGCTAAAAAACACTCCTGTATAGCGTTTTTTGCTTCCTTTCTACATTGGTGGCACTCTTGTTCATCTTTTTTAAGCTCCTTGTTTATTACAGCCTCCACTAATTCATCTTTATCTACAAACCATTGATAAATTGTTTTTTTAGATACTCCGGCTTGATTAGCTATTTCATCCATTGTAATAGAACGAATGCCATGTCTAAAAAAAAGCCCTATTGCTTCATTTTGTATATGATCTTTTATCTTCATAAAGTGCGCAAAACTATGGAAACTTTTTATGTTCCCAAAGTTTCCATAGGTGTTTTTTATCTTTATTGTTTATCTTTATTTTATTAGCATGATCAACTCATTCAAACCTCGTAAGGCTGCGAAGTTTACATACAAAAAAATATTGCATTATTTTTTGCAAGGGATTATTATTTTGGCTCCTATTGCTGTAACGGCATTTAGTTTATATTGGATATTTAAACAGGTGGATGATATTTTACTGCCTTACATACAAATACCCGGTATTGGTTTTATTGCCATAATTGTAGGCGTTTTTTTAATCGGCTGGTTAAGTAATTTATTTTTGATGGGTAGGCTTATTGATCTGTTTGATCATTGGCTAGAGCGGACTCCAGGGGTTAAATTTATTTATTCATCCATAAGAGATTTTTTTGAGGCTTTTGCAGGTGAAAAAAAGAAATTTGATATACCTGTTTTGGTAAATGTGGATGGGGCTGATGTTTGGCGTGTTGGGTTTTTAACCAACGAGGCATTACAAAAATGGGGATTAGACGATTCTGTTGCAGTATATATTCCATTTGCTTATTCTTTATCTGGAATGGTATACTTAGTTCCAAAAAATAAAATGAAAAAATTAAACATTAGCGCTTCAGACGCAATGAAATTTGCCATTTCTGGTGGCATAACAGCGGCTGCCCATAACCCATCAAATGGAGAGCAGTTAAAACATTAATAACACAACCATGCGCTATTTATTTTTATTTCTCTTATTGATCTTAAGCATATTACCACCAAAAGCACACGCTTGGGGATTTTATGGCCATAAACTTATTAACCATCAGGCTGTTTTTTTATTGCCACCGAAATTGTTGGCGTTCTATAAACAACATATTGATTACATAACCACCCATGCCGTTGATCCGGATAAACGTCGTCGTTTATTACCGTATGAAGCTCCAAGGCATTATATCGACATAGATTATTATGGTGCATACCCCTATACAGAATTACCTCGTCGTTGGAATGATGCTGTTAAAAAATATACGATTGATACATTAGAGGCTTATGGCGTTGTTCCATGGTGGATTCAAGTAATGCAACAACGCTTAACTACTGCGTTTAAAGAAAAAGATGTTGCCAAAATTTTAAAAATATCTGCCGACTTAGGGCATTATGTTGCCGATGCGCATGTCCCGCTACATGCATCCAGCAATCATGATGGTCAACTAACCGACCAAAAGGGTATTCACGGGTTTTGGGAGTCTCGTATTCCAGAATTGTTAGCAGAAAAAGAATGGGATTTCTTTATAGGTCAAGCAACATATCTTGATAACCCCTTATCTTTTACATGGGATCGTATATTGGAAAGTGCATTAGCAGCAGATACTGTATTAAAAGTAGAAAAAGCATTATCGCTCAAAATACCAACCGATCAACAATATAGTTTTGAAAAGAAGAATGGAAAAGACGTAAAGCAATATTCTTCCTATTATGCAACCTTGTATAACAAAGCACTAAAAGGTATGGTGGAGCGCCGTATGCGGCAATCTATTTATGCGGTAGCTTGTTTTTGGTACACCGCTTGGGTAAATGCAGGAGAGCCAGACTTGTCTACCATAACATTATCAAAAAATACATCCTTAGATGCAATATCAGATTCTTTAGATCTGATGCAAGATGAATGGCAACATTCAAAATCAGTTCAAAAAAAAGCGGAAGAGTAGTGGCTTATGCTGAACAATCTGATTCTGTAACATCAACAATGCCTACCCACCATTTATTATTTTCGTAAAATAAATAGATTGCAATATTATATTTAGTAATTATTATTTTTCGAGCCGTTGCTTCAATTTTCTTTACTTCTTTTTGTTTAGAAAACTTTTTATACTCTGCTTCATACGGCTTGCGAATATTAATAACCTGTGTTAATCGATTTGTTTTCTTTTTTATGTCTGTAAAAATTCCCTCTTCTGACCATTTTTCGCTTTCACAATTAAACGTAGCGAATTTATTTTTTTGTGTAAAAATAGTACGTCGTATTTGCTTTAATAAATC
>CAYVXB010000016.1:8551-12667 GCA_964454275.1 uncultured Chitinophagaceae bacterium
ATGTCCAGTATTATGTATCTTTTCTATATGTAATTGCTTTAATAAATCATCATCTACATACGTTTTGTTTACATTAATAGCAATATACGCTTCGCTTTGATGTGGAAAAGAATTGGTATCTATTTTTTTCTCCCATCGAATAGCATCCATAGCACCAGGCCTTACAATATAGTACACGCCTATATCTGGTTTAGTATATTTGTTTATACTATTGATTTGACCTTGAGCTAAATATGTAATTATTTGTTTACATGTTTTGTCAAATAATTCTTCTTTGCTTTGAGCTTTACTTTTTACAGCAAATGCAATTAGACATACTAAGAATAATTTCTTCATAATTTATTTTATTTCTTCATATACATTACTTCTTTTACCAACTGTATGGTTCGGCCAATGCTTGGTAAGTATGCGTCTATTAGGGTGGGGGCATAATGCATCGGCGCATCCGCACTGGTAATACGACGAATAGGTGCATCTAAATAATCAAATCCCTCTTTTTGAATTTGATACGTTATTTCTGAAGATACAGAGGCAAATGGCCATTGTTCTTCTACAATTACCAATCGGTTCGTCTTTTTTACACTTTCTAAAATCGTTTGCCAATCCAACGGTCGAATGGTGCGCAAATCAATTACTTCAGCAGAAATGTTTTCTTTTTCTAATTCAGCGGCGGCGCCTAATGCTACTTTCATCATTTTATTAAATGAAACAATCGTAACATCTGTACCTTGTTTTTTAATATCTGCCTTACCAATGGGTATTAAGTATTCTTCTATAGGTATGTCTGCTTTTTCACCATAGCTTACCTCGCTTTCCATGAACATTACAGGGTCGTTATCTCGTATAGCACTCTTTAATAAACCCTTAGCATCATAAGGATTAGAGGGGGATATTACTTTAATTCCTGGAATATTCGCATATAAACTTTCAAATGCCGTGGAATGTTGAGCGCCCAATTGTCCGGCTGATCCATTTGGTCCACGAAATACAATAGGGCAACCAACCTGGCCTCCACTCATCGCTAGCATTTTAGATGCTGTATTTAAAATTTGGTCTAGTGCTAATACCGCAAAATTCCATGTCATAAATTCCACAATAGGCCGCAATCCATTTTGTGCAGCACCTACTGCAACGGCGGTAAATCCTAGCTCTGATATAGGTGTATCAATAACTCGTTTAGCACCAAACTCTTCTAACATTCCTTGGCTTACTTTATAAGCACCGTTGTATTCAGCAACTTCTTCGCCCATTAAAAAAACTTTTTCATCTCTTCGCATTTCTTCACTCATGGCCTCTCGCAACGCTTCTCTAAATGTAATTTGTCTCATATAATTTAAAATATCATGCAAAAATAACTGATCGAAAATAAAAGCAACCATTCAAGATGAATAATTTAAAAAATGTTTTCATTATTAGATTGCACAATTGTCTTACTATATTTGCTTATGTCGTATCGCATTGGATTTGGTATTGATTTTCATCAATTGGTGGAAGGAAGGCCTTTTTGGTTAGGCGGTGTCAAAATGGATCATCACAAAGGAGCTCTAGGGCATAGTGATGCTGATGTTCTGCTCCATGCTATTTGTGATGCTCTATTAGGCGCTGCTTGTTTGGGCGATATTGGAATGCATTTTCCTAACACATCACCAGAATATAAAAATATCGATAGTAAAATTTTACTGCAAAAAACTTGGGAAATAGTTGCAACTAGAAATTATAAAATAGCCAATATAGATTCTTCTATATGTTTGGAGGCTCCTAAAATAATGAAATATGTTCCCGAAATGCGAAAAACCATCTCTAACATATTGCAAATAAACATAGAAGATATTTCCATAAAAGCTACTACTACAGAAAAAATGGGCTTTGCTGGTAGAGAAGAGGGGCTGGTGGCCTATGCTACGGTTCTACTAGAAAAAACGAAAGAGTGAAAGAATCAAAAATGAGAAATTTTTTTTCTGTTTTAAATTTTTATTTTTTAGTGGCACTTAAAATAATCAAACGGTTCTTTGCAATCGTTACATTGATATAATGCTTTGCAAGCTGTAGAACCAAACTGGCTAATAAGGTGTGTGTTGGTTGAGCTGCAAAGCGGGCATGGAACAGATTCTTCTTCTATAAATAAATTATTTTGTTGATGTGCAGCTTTTTGTACCCGTGGTGGCGCAATGCCATATTGTTTTAATTTTTGTTTGCCTGATTCAGTCATCCAATCCGTTGTCCATGCTGGAGAAAGTGCTGTTGTAATTTGAATATTTTTAATACCTAATTGCAACAAATTCATTCGAATTTCTGTAGCAATTACGTCCATTGCTGGGCAGCCTACGTAAGTTGGTGTGATAATAACCTCAACTGTTTTATCATCCTTACAAATTACATTTCGCACAATACCTAAATCAAGAATGGATAATACAGGAATTTCTGGGTCATTTATTGTCGCCAATATCTTCCATATTTCTTGTTCAGTATCCATTATTAATTATTCATTGTATAAACTACCAAATGCAATTGGGATAAGCCCTTTGCATATATTGTAATTCTGTTAAAATATATCCAAGATGCTCTGTGTGTACTCCTGTTTTCCCTCCTTTTTGCCAAGCTTTTTGAGTAGGTACAGGTAATGTTGCTTCTGCAAAAACATCCTCAACTTTTTTCATCCACTCATTTTGTAAAATAGATACATCCACTCCAATGTCATTTTGTACAGCCCAATTTTCATAATCCGTTAAGTCAAATAATTCTGCCGTATACATCCATAAATTATCAATAGCCTGCAACATGCGTTGGTGGCTTTCCTCTGTGCCATCACCCAAACGAATAACCCATTCTGCCGACCATTTTACATGATAATTTACCTCTTTTAAAGCCTTTTCACTAATCACAGCAATTTGTTGGTCACTACTTTTTAATAGCCCATTATATAGTAGCTGTTGATGTGTACTAAATAAAAACTGGCGTAATATAGTGCTGGCCCAGTCTTCATTTGGTTGTTCTACTAGCAATACATTTTTATATTCTGATTGATCTCGTAAATAAGCAATAGAATCTTCTGTAGCAAGCTCTGTTATAGAAGACGATTCATTCATTAATTCTGCCGCATACTGATAAAACAAACGAGCCTGTCCTATTAAATCTAAAGAAATATTCGTAATAGCAATATCTTGTTCCAATACCGGCCCATGGCCACACCATTCACTGTTACGATGGCCAAGAATGAGGGCGTTATCGCCTAAGTTTAGTAAATAGTTGATCCGTTGAAGAGTTGATAAGTTAAAGGGTTGATTAGTTTTAGAATTTATATATTGATTAAATAATGTCATGTTTAGTTTTTTTTTACAATTAGCATCTAATTTAACAAAGATTCTATCATCCTATTAACCATTCACCTTACTCCTCAACCAACTAATATAACCATTCAACAATCTTTCTATTTCCATAATTTTTTCTTTGTAAGATTGATATATTTCTTCTGTAATATATGTACAATCCAGCGAATCAATAAGATGGTTCTGTGTTTCACTCAACGATCCTCTGGCTTGAACACAAAAATGAATTTGATCTTTATACGAAAATCTTCCATGACCTTCAGCAATATTTGCATTAATAGAACGGGTTGAGCGAATGATTTGATCAACAAGTCTAAACTTTTCTTCCGAAGGAAAATGAGTTACCAATCCTTTTATATCATTTTTAAATACTCGTGCTTTTTTCCAAACTTCTAATTCTGTAAAGCTGCTGTACTTTTCACTCATATACTAAATTATTCATTTCAGCCCCATTAACTTTTCAACCTATCTAACTTATAAACTAAATATGCTTCACCTCATCGGGTATATCATAAAAAGTAGGATGTCTATATGCTTTATCATTTGCTGGTTCAAAAAAAGCATCCGCCTCATCCGGATTAGAAGCATGAATGTTTTTGCTTTCTACAACCCAAATGCTTACACCCTCTTGCCTCCGAGTATATACATCTCTAGCATTTTCTATCGCCATTTGTGCATCCGCAGCATGCAAACTTCCCACATGTTTATGATCAAGGCCTTGTTTGCTGCGAATAAAAATTTCCCATAACGGCCATTCATTTTTTATCATATATAACTTTCATTTATAGAG
>CAYVXB010000016.1:12677-24583 GCA_964454275.1 uncultured Chitinophagaceae bacterium
CAAAAATCCAAAATAAATATTACACTACAAGCAATAGTTATATTTGTTCTGCAATAATATACTATGATACAAGAAAAAATTAAACAATTGGCAACAAATATGCAACAGGAGTTGCAATCTATTCGCCATCATTTACATGCAAACCCAGAGCTTTCCTATAAAGAGTTTGAGACTTCTGCATTTGTGCAAGAATATTTAAAAAAACTACATATTCCTTTTGAAATAAAGGCAGCAACAGGTGTGGTAGGATTGATTAAAGGAAAAAATCCTGATAGTCGTATAATAGCCTTACGAGCAGATATGGATGCTTTGCCTATTGAAGAAGAAAATGATGTGCCTTATCGCTCTACAAAGCCTGGGGTAATGCATGCTTGCGGGCATGATGTGCATACTACTTGTTTATTAGGCGCAGCCAACATATTACAACAAACTGCAGCAGAATGGGAAGGTACTATAAAACTTATTTTTCAACCAGGAGAGGAAAAAAATCCAGGAGGAGCTAGTTTGCTTATCAAAGAAGGGGTGCTTGAAAATCCTCGTCCACAGGGCATTGTGGCTTTGCATGTGAATCCGCAATTAGAAGTAGGTAAATTAAGTTTTCGCAAAGGCATGGCCATGGCTAGTGCCGATGAAATATATATAACCATAAACGGTAAAGGTGGACATGCAGCAGCGCCACATCTTACTGTAGATACCATTTTAGTAGCTTCACAATTAATTGTAAGCTTACAACAAATTATTAGTCGCAATTGCAATCCTTTTTCTCCTTCAGTACTATCTATTTGCTCTATACATGGTGGAAATGCAACAAATGTTATTCCTTCGGAAGTTAAGCTGATGGGCACTTTTAGGGCTATGGATGAAGCCTGGCGTTTTAAAGCACATGAATTGATTAAAAAACAAACACAGGAATTGGTACAGTCTATGGGCGCTACGGCTGATGTACATATTGACGTGGGTTATCCTGTTCTATTTAATAATGAAAAACTTACAGATACTGCTTGGCAACTAGCTAAAGATTATTTGGGAGAAAAGCAAGTAGAAGAAACAGAAATGCGTATGGGCGCTGAAGATTTTAGTTATTATACTCATCAAATACCAGGTTGCTTTTTTCGATTAGGAACTGCTAATACTAAAAAAGGAATAACCTCTGGTGTTCATACCCCCACATTTAATATTGATGAAGATGCTTTATCTATTGGCGCTGGAATGATGGCGTGGTTGGGTGCGAGTTTAGTTATAAACTCTACTTCAAAATAGCCCTACTGATTACAATGCGCTGCACTTCACTAGTACCTTCATAAATCTGTGTGATTTTAGCATCTCGCATCAACCGCTCTACATGATATTCTTTAACAAAACCGTATCCGCCATGTATTTGAACCGCCTCCACGGTTACCCACATAGCGGTTTCAGATGCATATACTTTAGCCATTGAACTACTCAATGCATAATCTAATTTATTATCTTTTTCCCAAGCAGCTTTTAAACATAGCAATCGAGCCCCCTCTATACGAGTAGCCATATCAGCTAATTTAAATTGTATTGCTTGATGGTGCATAATCTCTTTACCAAAAGCCTTACGTTGTTTTGAATATTTGAGCGCTAGCTCATATGCCCCACTAGCAATACCTAGTGCCTGTGATGCAATGCCAATTCGGCCACCGGCTAATGTTTTCATGGCAAATTTAAATCCAAATCCATCCTCACCAATACGATTTTCTTTGGGTACTTTTACATCATTAAATAAAATCGTGTGTGTATCACTTCCCCTAATTCCTAATTTATTTTCTTTTGCTCCTACAACAACGCCTGGCCAATTTTTTTCTACAATAAATGCATTGATGCCGTGGCTGCCTTTGGCAATATCCGTTTGTGCAATAACTAAATATACACTAGCCGATGATCCATTCGTGATCCAGTTTTTAGTCCCATTTAACAAATAATATTGCCCCTTGTCTTCGGCGGTAGTTTGTTGAGAAGTGGCATCACTTCCGGCTTCTGGTTCACTTAATAAAAACGCACCAACTATTTCTCCTTTAGCCAGTTTTGTTAAATATTTTTGTTTTTGTTCTTCTGTTCCAAAGGTTTCTAACCCCCAACACACCAGGCTATTATTTACACTCATACACACACTAACGCTAGCGTCCACTTTAGATATTTCTTCCATAGCTAACACATAGCTGATGGTATCCATGCCGGCCCCACCGTATTTTGGATCTACCATCATGCCTAAAAACCCAAGCGCTCCTAATTTTTTTATTTGTTCTGTCGGGAATTGTTGTTTTTCATCTCGTTCAATAACACCTGGCAAACATTCATTTTGGGCAAAATCTCTTGCTGCCTTTTGAATCATTACATGTTCTTCTGTTAATTGGAATTGCATGGTTCTTTATTTGGCGGCGAAAATAAGATAAAACAAGAGTATTGTTCTGAAAATATTGACTATTTAATCATATAATATCATAAATAGATGCTACAATCATTGTGTTACTCACTCTATTTTTTTACCTTTGATTCACAACATTAACACACATGTTTCAATCATTAGCAGATAAACTAGAAACAGCCTTCAAGCAGTTAAAAGGCCAGGCCAGAATAACAGAATTAAACATAGCAAATACCATTAAAGATATTCGTAGAGCATTGATAGATGCTGATGTAAGCTACTCTATAGCCAAGGAGTTTACGGATAAAATAAAAGAACAAGCTATTGGTCAAAAAGTGCTAAACGCTATTTCTCCAGGGCAATTAATGATCAAAATTGTACAAGATGAACTAGTAAAATTAATGGGGAGCACAGAAAGCGACCTGCTTTTAACTGGCAATCCTGCAGTCATTCTTATTGCTGGATTACAGGGATCTGGTAAAACAACCTTTAGTGGAAAACTAGCAAACTATTTAAAAACCAAAAAAGGCAAGTCTCCACTATTAGTAGCCGCCGATATTTATCGTCCTGCGGCCATTGATCAATTGACTATTTTAGGAGAACAAATTGGTGTAGACGTTTATAGTGATCGCGAAAACAAAGATGCAGTATCTATTGCCAAACAAGCCATACAAGAGGCTAAAAATAAAAATAAAAACGTTGTAATTATAGATACAGCTGGTCGTTTAGCAATTGATGAGGTTATGATGGCAGAAGTAGCTAATATAAAAAACGCTCTCTCTCCTCAAGAAATTTTATTTGCTGTAGATGCTATGACTGGTCAGGATGCAGTAAATACTGCCCAGGCCTTTAATGAAAAGCTTGATTTTACTGGCGTAGTTCTTACAAAATTGGATGGAGACACCAGAGGTGGCGCAGCTTTATCTATTAAGTATGTTGTAAACAAACCTATAAAATTTGTAAGCGACGGGGAAAAGTTGGATAAAATAGATTTGTTTTACCCTGAAAGAATGGCTCAGCGCATATTAGGTATGGGAGATATTACAACATTGGTAGAACGTGCACAAAGTCACTTTAATGAAGAACAAGCAAAGAGGCTTGAAAAGAAGATTCGAAAAAATCAATTTGATTTTAATGATTTTAAACAACAACTTGAGCAAATAAAAAAATTAGGAAGCATGAAAGATGTTTTATCTATGATTCCTGGTTTAGGAAAGTCTGTTAAAGATGTTGATGTAAATGATGATTCTCTCAATGGTATTTCTGCTATAATTAATTCAATGACACCATACGAAAGGGCCAATCCAACCATTATTGATCAGAGCCGCCGTAAGCGGATTGCTGTTGGTTCAGGAAAAGATATTAGTGCTGTAAATCAACTTATTAAACAGTTCGACCAAATGAAACAGATGATGAAAAATATGAATAAAATGCCCATGAGCGGCTTTGGTGGGTTAAAGCAACGTTAAATAACTAATCTAATTTGGTAGTATTATTTTATTCATTACCTTTGCGGGGTATTTTTTTATGCTAACTAAATTTATTATTCACGCATTTAAAATTTCTATTTAGAATGCCAGTTAAAATCCGACTACAGAGGCACGGTTCGAAGAAGCGTCCCTTTTATTTTATTGTGATAGCAGACGTTAGAGCTCCAAGAGATGGTAAATTCATTCAAAAGCTCGGCACGTACAACCCATTAACCATTCCAGCAACTATTCAGTTAGACCGAGAGTTGGCTTTAAAATGGTTAAACAAGGGGGCACAACCAACAGATACCGTACGAAAAATATTGTCGTACAGGGGTGTGTTGTACTTAAAACATTTGCTCCGTGGTGTAAAACTTGGCCTATTCAATGAAGAGGCTGCTATGCTGAAATTTCAACAATGGTACAGCACACACGAGTCCAATACAAGAAAAAAACAAGAGGAGTATAAAAAAGCAAGACGTGCTCATGTGCCAACCTCTGCTGTACAAAAGAAGACAGAGGAAAAAGCTTCTGTTGATAAAAAAGAAGCCTAAGTTTTCTAGATATTATTTTTAAAAGTCTCATTTTTTGAGACTTTTTTATTCCGCTGTGTTTTGACAAATAAAATGACCGCTAAGTTGTTACACAAAGAATATTGTGAAATTGGTATCCTGTTTTCAACTTCTGGTATAAAGGGCGAAATTATTTTTAAGCCAACATCATTAGGAGAAATAGATTTAAATAGTATATCTGTGCTATTTATTGAGGATCCTGAAAATAGCTTTCTTCCATATTTTATTGAACATTTTATAATAAAAAACACTCAAAAAATACTCCTAAAATTAGAGGGTATTAACACAAAAGAGCAGGCCTCCCAATTGCTACAGAAAAAGGTGTGGATTTTGAAGGAGGATTTCAAGAAAGGCACTTCTCTGACTTCTCCAATATCTTTAATTGGATTTGATCTAATAGACAAAAAAAGTTTTTTAGGTGTTGTAAAAGATGTTATACGCACATCAACACAATGGGTAATTAAAATTATAATAAATAATACAGAGGTATTTATTCCATTGCAAGAAGAAATTATTTTAAAAATAGATCTGCCAGAAAAAAAACTATACATGTCTATTCCGGAGGGCTTATTAGAAGTTTATTTATCTTAGCCTAATACTTATTATATGCCACTTATAGCGCCCTCTTTATTATCCTCCGATTTTTTACATCTGGCAGATGTTTGCACTATGATTAATGAAAGCGAGGCGGATTGGCTACATTTAGATGTAATGGATGGGTCTTTTGTACCAAATATAAGTTTTGGAATACCCATTGTAAAAGAAATTTGTCAATCAACTAAAAAACCATGTGATGTTCACTTAATGATTGTTCAGCCTGAACGATACATTGATGTTTTTCATCAAGCTGGCGCTAATATTTTGACCGTTCATTTAGAAGCATGCACGCATCTACATCGTACGGTGCAACATATAAAATCATTAGGTATGAAAGCTGGCGTAGCAATTAATCCACATACGCCTATTGAAATGCTTGCGGATATCATTACAGATATTGATGTGGTTTGTGTGATGAGTGTAAATCCAGGATTCGGAGGTCAACAATTTATACCACAAACATTAAAAAAAATAGAGCGCTTAAAAAAATTAATTCTTCTATCTAGCTCTAAAACAATTATAGAAGTAGATGGCGGTGTTTCGCTTGAAAATGCAACAACCATTCTTTCCGTTGGCGCAGACGTTTTGGTTGTAGGTAGCGCCATATTTAATTCTTCTGATCCTACGAAATCAATTCATAAACTAAAGAAACTCGCCCAATACGTTTAATAGAAATTTGCTCTATAATCTTTTATCGTTGCCGCTTTACGTAAGGCTTCTGCGGAACGATACATATTGTCTGATTTTAGTTGTTCTCGAGGAACACCAACATTCATTACCGCTTTAGCGCTTATTCGTTCACTACGTATAATAAAAACTCCCGAATTACCTGCAATTGGTAAGGAGCTCTTTTGTTGCCACTCTTTATTAAATGACGCTCCTATTACTTTCGGCTCAATACCCATATTCGGCACAATAGTAGAAGAAAAGCTTATACTATCCATTTTTACAACTTGTTTTCCAAATTGAGTGGCAACTGCATCTATGTTTGCGTTTTTTTGTATTTTACTTATTATTTGGTCTGCTTTTTTCCTATTGCGCAAAATAGGTTCTACTGTTGGCCTGGCTCGATTAACGCTTATTACATCTCCATCATTAATTTGTTCGATTACTACTACTACAAATTTATCGTTGACACTAAACGGCTCTGATACATCTCCAGCCTTGTGTTCATATATCCATTTTATCAATTGCCTATTTGTTCCTATATTTTGTATTGTGTAATCGTTTTCTCGTATGTCTTGTGCCAATAATTTTAGCAAATTTTTCTTCTTAATCGTTTCATTAAACGCTTCTAAATTAGGGCTTTCTCCGGCAAATTGTGCCGCCGCATTATTAGCATTATTAATCGTTGCTTGGCTGGCCTCTATGGGTTTTGCTAAATAGGCTATCTTATAGCCTGTGCCCATATTTTTTTGATCTACTATTTCTATATAGTGATAGCCAAACTCTGTTTTTATAACTTTTTTATCTCCTACCTTAGATTCGAAACAGAAATTATTAAACTCTTTGGTCATTTTTCCTTGAGGAAAATATCCATAAACACCTCCGTTATTTTTACTTCCTTCATCATCAGAATATTTTTTAACCATTGTATCAAAATTGGCTCCCTGTCTAATTGCTAAGGCAATGCTGTCTGCTCTTTTTTTAGCAACACTGTCCTCTAGCGCTACTTGTCCTGTTTGTGGATTTTGTTGTGTAGAAATTAAAATATGTCTACATTTTACAGAATCGGGTATTGTTTTAGAATCCAATACTTTTGCCATCACATAATTCTTTGCATCAATGTATGGTCCAAAAAATTTATCATTGGAAAGAGAATCTTTATATTTAGACGGTATGGTTAGTTGCTCTTTTTTTAAATAGCCATCATAAAACGCCAGTTCTGTTCCTACTCTGTTTAAAAAATCTTGTGCGTTTTTTGTTGCTCTAAATTCTTCCTCATTTGTTTTGAGTTGATTTAACGCCTCTGCCGTGTCTGTCGAGATTGGTGCAGCGCTAAACACAACGTACGCTATACTACGTAGCGGTTCTTCTTGTTTGTATTGTTCTTTATTGTCTTGTATATATTTTTTTATTTCATCGTCGGTAATTTGTATAGATGCATCTGATATGGTATTATATGGTATTTGCACTATTGATGCGCTTGCTAAGGATCCATCATCTGTCATTTGCTTCGTTATAAACCATTTGGGGAGATATGCCCCTTGGCCAAAAAAAGAGAAATATTTTTCTTGTAACAATCCTTGGATAAGCGGTTCTATGTAAACTTTCATAAATAGCTGTGCTTGTGGATCATTGCTTCTTTTTTTAAGTTTGGCAAATTCTTGCCTTGCTCTTTCTACATCATATATGCCCGTGTTTTTATCTGTAAAAAGTTGTAACATAAACTGTGGTGGTGTATTTCCAAAAAGAACATCGGATAGTTCTTTAGAAGAAACTTGTATTCCTAATTTTTCACACTCTGTATTGATAATACTTTCATTAATAAGTTGCCCCCATAAAGATTGCATTATTTGTTGACGTGTTGCATCGTCCATTTTCATTCCAGCCATTTCATATTGTTGTTCTTGCAGATTTATTTTTTCAGAAAAATAATCAGCACTTATTTTTTGATCATTAATTTTTGCAATGGTGTTACTATTTTTAGAAAAAAGGCCTTTACTACGCCCAACAAATGCATCCATCAAAATAAATGCTATTAAACTTATGGCTATAATAACAATAACAACTGCAGCATATTTTTCTCTAATTCGTTGTATAATTGACATAGTATAAAATAAATAATAAAAAGTATAAAATGTGAGCAAAAGTAGTATAAAAACAAGTTCATACAGTCTTTAACGCATATCAATTTATATCTTGTCTATTTTAAATGCTTATATAGTATATTTCTAAGTAGGTTTTAAACAACGCGTTGTGGATAATTGATTTCATAGGTGCATTAGTGCTCTTTTGTAATTAAATTTATGGTATATAAATTGGGGGTAAAAGAACAATGAATGATTTTTGTTTTCATTGTTGTTAATATCTACCCTTTTTTCCTTACGAAATCAACAATGATAAATTATAAAAACATATTCTTCTTTTCACAACTTATTTATAATTAATAATTGTGTATAAATCGTATTTTTCTATATTTTACAGCCATTATGTATTGTGTATTATTTGTTGATTACTGTATATAACATACATCTTTTCATATATGCAAATTTTATACTTTTTTTTATCCTCTTTTACACATACATAGTAATAGTAGATATTTTTATAATAAAAGAATGTATTAATATATATTACAAATGAAATTAACATTAGAAGAAGAAATACATAAAATAAATCAAACAGGTTTTTTAAATATAGAAATTGATCCAACTATTGATATATTTGGAGAAATTCAAAAATTAAAAAAAGAAAAAAACGCTATAGTCTTAGCACATTATTATCAAGAGCCTGATATACAAGATGTTGCTGATTATATTGGCGACAGTTTAGGTTTAGCTCAACAAGCTGCTAAAACAACAGCTGAACTTATTGTATTTGCAGGGGTGCATTTTATGGCTGAAACGGCTAAAATTTTAAATCCACATAAAAAAGTGGTATTGCCAGATTTGAAAGCAGGTTGTTCTTTGGCTGATTCCGCCCCAACAGAAGTATTTAAAGCATTTAAACAAAAATATTCAGATCATATTGTAATATCATACATTAATTGCACAGCAGAAATAAAAGCGATGAGCGATATTATCTGTACCTCATCTAATGCCGAAAAAATAATTGAAAGTGTTCCAAAAGATCAACCTATTATTTTTGCTCCTGATAAAAATTTAGGCGCTTATTTAAATAAAAAAACAGGACGAAATATGTTGTTGTGGAATGGTGCATGTATGGTACACGAAATATTTAGTGCCGAAAAAATAACAAAATTAAAAATTCGTCATCCACAAGCAAAAATTATTGCCCATCCAGAATGTGAAGAAATAGTGCTTAGACTTGCAGATTTTATTGGATCTACTACTCAACTATTGAAATATACCCAAACAGATAAGGCCAACACTTATATTGTAGTTACAGAAACGGGTATACTGCATCAAATGCAAAAAAATGCTCCTCAAAAGACATTTATTCCTGCACCACCAAACAATAGTTGTACTTGTAATAATTGTCCATATATGAAACTAAATACCCTGGAAAAACTATATCTATGCATGAAGTATGAATTACCTGAAATAAACATGAGTAATGAATTATTAACAAAATCGAAAAAGCCAATAGAACGAATGCTAGAAATTAGTGCAAGAGCTGGGTTGTAAGTTTCTTTTATTTAAATCTAATATTTAAAAGTGAATGCAAAATAATTTTAAACCAACGTTGGGTTTACTAGATGCAACTATGATTGTTGCTGGCAGCATGATAGGCTCTGGAATTTTTATTGTTAGCGCTGATATGCTAAAAGAAGTAGGTTCTTCGGGATGGTTAATAACAGCTTGGCTTTTAACAGGCTTTATGACTTTAATAGCTGCGCTGAGTTATGGAGAATTAAGTGCAATGTTTCCTAAAGCAGGTGGGCAATATGTGTATCTTAAAGAAGCATATAATCCATTAATTGGTTTTTTGTATGGATGGAGTTTTTTTGCTGTAATACAAACAGGAACAATCGCTGCTGTTGGAGTTGCCTTCTCTAAATTTGCCGGATATTTTTTTCCGATATTAGAATTAAAAGATGAAAATATTCTAATTGCGGTAGGAAGCTTTAAAATTTTTCCTGCACAAATTATATCTATTGCACTAATTCTTTTATTAACCTATACAAATACAAGAGGTTTAAAAAGTGTAAAATGGGTACAAAATATTTTTACTTCAACAAAACTTATAGCTCTATTTGGACTTATTATAGCTGGTTTTTTTGCTGCTAAATCATTTATATGGGATGCAAATTGGAATCATGCATGGGTAATGAAGCAAGGACACAAAATAAACGATACTAATACATGGACACCCGTTTTAAATTTTGCCATGTTTGGTGCAATGGCATCTGCTATGGTGGGGTCTATTTTTAGTAGCGATGCTTGGAATAATGTAACATTTATAGCAGGAGAAATTAAAAACCCAAAAAGAAATATTGGATTGAGTTTATTTTTAGGAACATTGATTGTAACTATAGTTTATGTTGCTTGTAATGTAATGTACTTATCCGTTTTACCTATTAATGAATTGGCTTATTCTACAGAGAATCGTGTAGCTGTAGCAGCATCTAATGCCATATTTGGAGATACAGGAACAATCTTTATAGCAGTGTTAATTATGATTTCTACTTTTGGTTGTAATAATGGATTAATTTTAGCAGGAGCAAGGGTTTATTATACTATGGCACAAGATGGATTGTTCTTTAAAAAATCAGCTCAACTCAATAAAAATTCGGTTCCAGCATTTGCTTTGTGGATTCAAGCTATTGTGGCATCCATACTTTGCCTTAGTGGAAAATATAATGATTTACTGGATTATGTGTCTTTTGTTGTTGTATTATTCTATATTTTAACTATTGTTGGAATTTTTATTTTGCGTAAAAAAAGACCAGACATAGAAAGAACGTATAAAGCATTTGGATACCCTATATTACCCTTCATTTATATTCTCTTAGCTACAGCATTTTGTATTGCCCTTATTATTTATAAGCCCATGTATACTTGGCCCGGATTGATTATCGTATTATTAGGTATTCCAATTTATTTTATGGCGCTAACAAACAAAACAAAAAAAATATAATGGGTAAAAAAATATTGATCATACTCTTTGTACTTTATAATGCTTGTCTATCATTTGCCCAAAGAGTAGAAAATAAACAAACAAAAATCTTGATTGAAACGGATTTCGGATCAATTAAAATTCGTTTATACAACGAAACACCCTTACATAGGGATAACTTTATTAAACTTGTAAAAGAGCATTATTATGATAGCCTACTGTTCCATAGGGTTATTCAACACTTTATGATACAAGGAGGAGATCCTGATTCAAAATATGCAGACTCAACAAAAGATCTTGGAAATGGTGGACCATCATATACTATTCCTGCTGAATTTAACCCTAAGCTTTTTCACAAGAAGGGTGTGCTTGCAGCAGCAAGAGATAACGATTTAGAAAATCCAACACAAACATCATCTGGCTCACAATTCTATATTGTACAAGGAAACGTTTTTACTGATTCTATGCTACAACAAGTAGCAAAAAAAATTACGGAATGGAAACTATTTAATACCATAATCAATAGAAAGGAAAATAAACATTTTGTAGAAGAGTACCAGCAAGTACAAAGAATAGATGGCAAAAAAGCAATAATGGATACAATATATAAAATAGTACAACAAGAATTGCCCTATACTAAACCATACATGTTTACACCCGAACAAATAAAAGCGTACAAAACAATAGGAGGCACACCACATTTAGACGGCAGTTATACCGTTTTTGGAGAGGTATATGAAGGGCTTGAGGTGGTAGATAAAATAGCTGCTCAAAAAACAAATACCCAAGATCGGCCATTGAAAGAAATTAGAATGAAAATTTCTATGATAAAAAAAGAGTAGTACATCTGTGGCATCAAAAAAACGGTCTATTAAATATAGGTCCGTTGTTTTTTGACATCAATAAAAAAAGGAACTCAATTTATTTAAGAACAGCTGTTGATGATATTAGCTGCTTTAAAGAGCTGCATTGCGCATATTCATTATCAATGTAAATATAATAATTTGCAATTTTTTGCTCAAGCCATTTTTGGAGTGTTATATTTTTTTTCTCTTCTAGTGCCCTTTGTGCAATGCGGCTATAATCATCTTTTAAATTTTCTCGGTGAGGTTCTGTTCGTGTTTTTAAATAGATAATACG
>CAYVXB010000017.1:0-10753 GCA_964454275.1 uncultured Chitinophagaceae bacterium
GTCACCTCTGTGTACCCGGCGGACCTACTAAAAAACCCTGGGGCAAATATGTGATCGCTTATAATAAGATCACTAAAGACCGTTACCTGCCTACCGGGCCTGAACTGACCCAAAGTGCACAGTTGTATGATATCAGCGGAGATAAAATGCAGCTGATCCTGGATTTCCCTACCATTGGAGAGCCGCACTACGCCCAAGCCTGCCCTGCAGCGTTAATTACAAAACGAGAAGTCAAATTCTTTAAATTAGCAGCAAACAATAACAAATATGTATGTAAAACAGAAGCCGATGCAAAAGTAGTAAGAGAGGGCAATAATGTACATGTTTACATGACTTCTATCCGCTCACATTTTACACCAGATAATATTGAGGGTATTAAAGTAGGCGACAATGTTTACTTTCATTTAACCAACTTAGAACAAGATTGGGATGTGCCCCATGGATTTGCTGTAAAAGGTGCAGCCAATGCAGAATTGCTTGTAATGCCAGGAGAAACGCAAACACTTCTTTGGACACCTAAAGAATCTGGTATTTTTCCAATGTATTGTACTGATTTTTGCTCTGCACTACACCAAGAAATGCAAGGGTATATAAGAGTTTCTCCTCAGGGATCTTCAACGCCCATTTCTTTTTCTACCGGCAAAAAATAGAAACACATTAAATAGGGCAACAATATGTTGCCCTATTTTTTATACACTTAGATTTAAGCAAAAAGGATGAGAAAAAAAATTTCGAAAACTACAGCAATACTACTTATAATAAGTGCGTTAGCACTTATTCCATCCTTTTGGCTTCCCATATGGAAAATTGATTTAGAAGCACCACAATACCCAGAAGGATTGAGTATGCAAATTTGGATTGATACTATAACAGGAGATGTAGATAAAATAAATGGACTGAACCACTACATTGGGATGGCAAAAATTGAACCCGAAAAATTTCATGAATTTGACTTCCTAAAATATTTAGTAATAGCGATGATATTATTAGGATTATTAACTAGCATAACTAGAAAAAGATGGATGCTTATATTACATACCTTATGGATGGTTGGTTGTGGCGTTTGGGGCGCTTATGATTTTTGGAAATGGGAATATCAATATGGTCATAATTTAGATGAGCATGCAGCTATAAAAGTGCCAGGCATGGCTTATCAACCACCATTGTTTGGATATAAGCAATTACTAAATTTTTTAGCTTCTTCTTTTCCGGATTGGGGTGGATACTTAATTATCGGAGCAGGATTTATTGCTGTTGCTTGTTTAATAAAGGAATTGTTTTTTTGTAAAAGAAAATATTCTTTAAAATTGTAGTATATGCGTAATATAATAGTATGTTCTATTGGATTATTTTTTTCGTTTTGCGGCGCTAAAGGGCCTGAACCTATTCATTATGGAGTAGATATGTGTTCTTTTTGTAAAATGACGATAACCGAAAAAAAATTTGGAGCCGAAATAATTACGACTAAAGGGAAAGTATATAAGTTTGATTCCTACGAATGCATGAGTGATTTTTTGAAAATAGCCTCAAATTCAGATATGCAGGCAGAAAAAAAATTTCTTACTGATTATTTTAGTGGAAAATTAATAGCAGCATCTTCTTGTTTTTTGGTAAAAAGTGATTCCATAAAAAGCCCTATGGGTGGAGATATGGCAGCATGTGAAACCCAATTGGATGCAGAAAAATTAGCCAAAGAAACTTCTGGAACCATCATTCAGTTCACAGAAAGCGCTAAATAAAAATAATAAAATAGTGGTCAAATATTTTTTTCTCGTTACCTCCTTTTTTTATTGCGCTTCATCAAAAGCTCGCCATTGGACAGCCTCGTCCAATTATTCCTCAACATTCACAAACATTATTCAGCAAGCCAAAAGGTATGATACTATTTATCTTCAAGCTGGAAATTATATTTCGCACAATACCATTATTCAAATCCCTTTAACTATAATTGGGTTAAATTATCCGAATATTGATGGCCAGCAAAAAGATGAGGTCATCACTATTTTAAGCGATAGTGTTACTATACAAGGATGCGTAGTAAAAAATAGTTTTGTTGGTTCAATGAAAGATTATGCAGGTATTCGTGTTTTTCAACATAAACACATAAAACTGCTTAACAATAAATTAGTAAACACTTTTTTTGGAATTTATTTATCTGACACAGAAGATGTGGAAGTTAATGGAAACGATCTTAAAGGTGCTCTATATGGCAGCTCCGATGCAGGAAATGGAATTCATTTATGGAAGTGTCAGAATATTTATATAGCCAATAACCACATTGAAGGCCATAGAGATGGTATTTATTTCGAATTTGTTAAACATTCCAACATTGTAAAAAATTATTCTGAAAAAAATTTTCGCTATGGATTACACTTTATGTTTTCGGATGATGATGTTTATGTAGACAATATTTTTACAAACAATGGAACTGGTGTAGCGGTTATGTATAGCAAGAAAGTAGAAATGCGAAATAATCGGTTTGAACACAGTTGGGGAGGTGCTTCGTATGGGTTGTTGTTAAAAGAAATTTCAAATAGTCGCATTATAGGCAATACCTTCAACTACAATACCATTGCTATTTTTATGGAAGGATGTAACTATATCAACTTACAATATAATGATCTTACAGATAATGGCTATGCTATAAAAATGATGGCCAACTGCACCTACGACACTATCAGGCTGTGCAATTTTTTGGGAAATTCCTTTGATTTTTCAACCAATGGTGAAAGCTATATTGACAACTTAGTAGAAAATAATTATTGGAGTAAATATGAGGGATATGATTTAAACAAAGATAAAATTGGTGATCTGCCTTTTTATCCTTGCAGCTTGTATGCACAAATAGTTGAAAAAATACCTTATGCCATTATGCTACATCGAAGCCTTATAGCCTTGTTAATGGATAAAGCTGAAAAGGCTATCCCTAGCATAATATCTGATCATATTGTTGATAAAAAACCTTACATGCAAATTGTGCAAAAATGATTCGTATAGAACAACTACATAAATTATTTGGAAAATTACATGTATTAAAGGGAGTTAATATATCCTTTAATAAACAAGAAGTAGCATGTATTATTGGTCCAAACGGATCTGGAAAATCCACACTTATAAAATGTATATTGGGAATGAACATTCCTAATGAAGGAAATATTTTGATTAATCATCAAAACATTAATGGAGAATTTGAATATCGGCGTAATATAGGTTACATGCCGCAAATAGGTAGTTATCCTGAAAATATAAAAATGGGCCAGTTGTTTGATATGATGAAAGATTTACGTAAACCCTTTTCTACGCTTGATGAGGATTTAGTACATCAATTTAAGTTGTCCGAAATGTTTAATAAACCTATGGGCACCCTATCTGGTGGAACTATACAAAAGGTAAGTGCTGCGTTAGCGTTCTTATTTAACCCCAATATTTTAATTTTAGATGAACCAACTGCAGGCCTTGATCCAGTAGCAGCCGAAATATTAAAAGAAAAGATAAAATTAGAAAAACAAAAAGACAAAACCATCATCATCACCTCACATATTATGCCCGAGGTAGAAGAAATTGCAGATACCGTAATTTATATTTTAGAGGGTATTATACGGTTCAACAAAACCATCCCACAAATAAAAATAGAAACACAGGAAGAAAAATTCTCGAAAGCTATTTCAAAAATACTCATTAACCACTCATGATAAAAATAGGCAAACATGTTATGTATGATATTGTTAGAAACAAGGTGCTGTTGCTATACACAGCATTGCTTTTAATTTTATCCTACACATTATTATATTTTGAGGCCGATGCTTCTAAAAGCATTGCAAGCTTATTAAGTATTGTGCTAATCATTGTTCCTTTAATAAGTGTTGTATTTTCAAGTACCTATTATTATAACGCTTATGAGTTTACTAAACTATTAGTAGCACAACCTCTTAGCAGAAATACTATTATAATGGGCGAATATATGGGAGTTGCTTGCGCTTTATTACTAGCATTTTTAATTGGCGTAGGTATTCCATTAATTACATTAAACAATACAAAAAGTGCATATATACTACTATTTTCAGGCGCTGCACTTACACTTAGTTTTACATCCTTATCATTTTTAATATCTGTACTTACTCGTGAAAAAGCAAGAGGCATTGGAGCTGTACTATTAATGTGGTTATACTTTTCTATATTGTATGATGCTATGGTATTGGGCATCATGTTAGTCTTTAGTGATTATCCATTAGAAAAGATAGTTATTCTACTTACCACATTTAACCCAATTGATTTAGCTAGAATTCTTGTTTTAATGCAATTAGATATTTCTGCATTAATGGGTTTTACCGGTGCTGTTTATAAAGATTTTTTTGGTGGAAATTTTGGTATGATTGTTTCTGCCTCGGTGTTACTCGGCTGGATTTTTATGCCTCTATTTTTGGCAATTTTAAAATTTAGAAAAAAGAATATTTAATCAATAATTATGGTTGATTGTTATCCTTCCAGTTAGCGATCTTTATTCTTATATACAACCCCCAAATCATAACAACAAGTAATGTTCCGAATATACTCCAAAACCAATAATTATTCCATTGAATAGGCATATAGTGGGGGTATTGTTCTATCGGACGTTTTGTGTTGCTTGCAGTAGCAGGTAAGTTTTTACTTTCTACTTTTATATATTCAATAATATTTTTTATTTGTTCATCTTTTAAATCGCTATGGTCAGGCATTATAGCTTGATTGTATTTATTAAACAATGTAACTGCAATAGTATCTCCACTTTTAATTTTAGTTTGTGGCGCATGTACAAATGAAATAATCCACTCCATACTTCTTCTTTTATCTACATCTTTTAAAGCAGGGCCTACTAAATCTTTTGCTATACTATGGCAAGAGGCGCATCGAGTTTTGAAGATTTCTTTTCCCAAATCAACGCTTTGTGCGTTACTCGTTAGCGTTGCTGTTATTAAAATAGAAAGTACAATAGTGCGTGTTAGGTATATGTGCATATGCGTAAAATTTATTCTTGTTTTAGTCGTTGAATATCGTTTATCAATTGTTCCACCTGTTTTTTTTCTGTACCATCGTAATATCCTCTTATATGGCATTCTTTATCGATTAATACGAGTTTCTCACTATGTATAAAATCATCTGGTCCTCCATCGCCTGATGTGGCTACAATTTTTAAATCATTACGAGCAAAACGGTATAAATCTTTTTTATCTCCGGTAAGTAATTGCCATTGTAGGTTATTAACATGGTACAATGTTGCGTATTCTTGTAAGCGTTGTGCAGAATCTCTTTCTGGATCAACAGTAAAGGATAGAATTTTTACTTCATCATCTTTTATAAATGCCTGCTGCACAAGGTTTAAATTACTAGTCATTTTAGGGCAGATGCTTGCGCAATGCGTAAAAAAATAATCGGCTACCCAAATTTTATTTTTTATATAGTCGGCACTGATTTTTTTATTTTGCTGATTGGTAAAAAAAAAGGATGAAACAGTATGTTGTTTTTCTTTTTCCATTCCGCCATATATTGGAAGTTGTTGCTTATTTTTTTCATACCAATGGTAGATACTAAAAGCAACCAATGGTGTGGCAATAAGCAATCCAAAAAACAGTATATTTTTTTTTGTAGACTTCATATTAATATGGCGCTATTTCGTTACAGGTAATGGATTGGTAGGTAAATAAGGTGGGGCAGAAGGGCCTACATATTTTTTTATATCTAACAATGCAGGTATATATGCAAGTATTATAACAATAACCATAACCAGTAGCCAAGGTGTAAATTTGTGTAAGATAGACACATGCGATTCTTCGTGTAAGGGTTCTGCTACAGGAAGCTCCAACATTTCATTGGTCGTTTTTTTTGCAAATAATGTAGCAAAGAATGATATGAAATATAGCAATGCGGCCGCTGTCATAATAATTCCACCTAATAAAGCCAATAATGTAGATGGAACCCAGTCGGGCCTAAATAAAGGACTATCTGGATTTAAATAAGACATGCCTAAATTCGTTCTTCTAGGTTCTCCCATTAATCCACCCCACATTAACCCAGCAGAAAACAGTAAGATACCTATCATCCATAAATATGGAACCATTACGGCGTATGATTGAAAGCGCATTTTCTTACCACCGAGTTTAGTTATTAAATATAAACTCATGCCTAAAATGGCTAAAAATACAGGCCCTGCAACTGTCATATGAAAATGCCCTGGCATCCACGAAGTATTATGTACTACATTATTTAGAGCATAGGATGAATTTACAATTCCTGTAAACCCACCAAAAATGAATAGGATCAATCCACATATTAAATAGCCAAATAAAAAATTCTTTTTATCCCAATAGGGTAGTTTTTTCATCCAACCAAAAAGACCTTTGGCATTACGTTTACGGCCTGCATACTCTAAGGATGCACTAATGGTAAATGCGGTAATAAAACTTGGAATAGCAACGCCAAAGGTTAATATGGAATGAAATAATTTTGTAGAAGGCGAAATACCGGGTTCACTAAATTGATGATGAACGCCTACAGGCACAGAAAGTATAAGGAATAAGAAAAAAGCTAAACGACCTGCATTTTCTGAAAATAATTTTCCGCCGGCCACCTTTGGTAGAATGGTATAGTACATAATATATGCTGGTAACAACCAGAAGTACACTAAGGCATGGCCAAAAAACCAAAACAATGTTCTGGCTAATGTTACATTTACTGTTTTTGTCCAACCCAAAGACCATGGAAGTAGTAGAACTAAAATTTCGTAGGCTACAGCCAAAGTACATATTGACCAGATGGTAAAGTTGATTATGGTGCCTAATACTGCAAGTGGAATTTTTGCTCCTGCATTTTCTTTGCGCCATGTTCTATACATTTTTATCCATCCCCAAAATGCTACCCAGCTACCTACTACTAATAAAGCTGCGCCTAAATAAAAGAATGGATGCGCTTTTAATGGTGGATAAAAAGTATACAATACAGATGCATTGCCAGATAGCATGGCTATTGCAGCAAGTATTGTTCCTATAATCATTAACCACATGGAGATGGATACGGTACTTTTATTAGGTTCTTTTTTTAAATAGAACGCCATTGTAGCATGTCCAAAGGCCACACCAAAAAATGTAGTAAGTACTATGGCATTAATTACACCATGCAATGTTAATCCTTGATAGTAATCTAAATGAGCTGTTGATGATTTGTGCAACAACCCTGCTCTGTATATTACTTGCATTAATCCATGATAAATGCCAAGTACAAGCAATACAACAGGAACTATTAGTTCGATTATAATGGTGCGCTTAAATGATTTACTTATTTGCATAGCGAATAAAAAATTATTGATTAGTATTTATGGGTTTACGATTTACAATTACTTCTGCCATCATGTTTTGATGCCCTGCTCCACAATATTCGTGGCATATAATTTTATATACACCTGGCTCGTTAAATTTTACTGTTGTTTTGTTAATGCCGCCGTATACGGCCATCATATTAACATCCTTTTTAGCAATATGAAATCCATGTACCACATCAGTTGACGTGAGATAAAAATCTACTTCACTCCCAGCCGGTATAGTTATTTCTGATGGTTCAAATGCCCACATTTTTGCTACACAAAAAACCTCATATGTATTTTTATCTAATTGTCTAACATGAGGCTCTTTAAAAGCTCCGCTGTATGGTATACATGCAGGAACATCAATGTTCTTTTTGTTGGCAGCATATAATACGGCAAACAAAAATGTTCCCAACAATATGCCAGTGAGTAGTAATATTCTTAATTCATGTTTATCCATAATTGATTATGATGAGTGGGTGATTACAATTAAGTTTAATTTAAATGGTATTTATGCTTTATTCAGTTGAGCATAATACACGCCAAACCATATAGCAGCACACAGTATTAACAATAGTATGAAAAAGGCAATGCTCCCCTTAGGAGAAAATGTATCATTTTTGTTAGATGTATTTTGCATGTGTTTATGTATTAGTTTATTTCAGTGAATGAGTTTATTGATCTTTTTTACAACAGCACATACCACCAACTCTATTTTTACATGGAGATGATTTTTGATCCTTATGATTATTTTGTAAATCATCTAGTAGATTTCCCCATACTTCTCTAGCAGGGAAAAAATCTTTTTCAAAATAGTTATTCAAATTTATAAGAGCCCGCTCAGCGTTACTGTCTATTAAAGCTTTTGCATTATTAGTTATTAATTTAATTATAGACGTATTTAGAGTAGAAACCTGTTGGCGAATTTTTTCTTCTTTATGCGTAATTAATTTTTTAATAGCAACAATATCTGGAATAAATTCATCCGTAACATTATTCGCAGTGTATGTGTTGCGTATGGAAGGAAATACAAGTCGTTTTTCGTACAGAAAAAGAGACTCTACTTCATCTTTTAATTGAACAAGTATGATGGATTGTATATTAGACAATATACTATTACGATCTAAATCAATAGGTTTGTCAGGATGGATGGCAACATTCATTAACTCAATTACAAAAGGATAAACATCTTGCTCAAGAGTATCAATAATAGGTGCATATTTTTTTGTAGTAGTACACATAACAACAGCTTATTGAGGGCGAAGCTATTGTTGTTTGAAAAAATATAAAATGAATATTATTAGGTTAAAATATGATATTTATCATAAAATATTAATCTTGTAGATTGGCTGTTTTAATCAATTTATCGAGATCTAGTAATTTAATTCTCTTTCCCTCTAGTTGAATAATTTTATCTTGATTAAATTCTGATAGTAAGCGTATAGCAGATTCAGTAGAGGTTCCTACAAAATCCGCAATCTCTTCCCTTGATAACACTACATTAAGTGTTTGGCCATCCTCTTGTAATCCATACGTGGCTTTTATAAATAGCAACGCTTCAGCCATCCGTTCTCGTACATTTTTTTGAGATAGAGCTACAATGCTTTGTTGAGCTTGTTTTAAATCATGTGATAGTAGTTTTATAATCTCAAAACCTAGCGACTGGTTATTATTAATGAGGCTAAAGAATGTATTTTTTGCAATAAAACAAATCGAACAATCTTCTAATGCAATAGCAGAAGATTGATAGCGATCATGCGACATTAATGCCCTATAGCCTAAAATATCTCCATCTTTACACAAGCGCAAAATTTGCTCTTTCCCATCTAGCCCACTTGTAGCAAGTTTTACTTTACCATGATTAATGCAGAAAATGCCTAATGGGAAACCATTCTCCGTAAAAATATATTGACCTTTTTTATAGTGAGCACAAGTCTTGCTGTCGTTTAATGCACCTAATTGGTCACCTTTAAAATCTTTGAAAATGGAATGCATACGAGCATTGCAATGTTGGCAAGAAGTTTCTGACAAAGTTGGTTTCATCATTTCTTTATGTATGCAACAAATATATTGTAATGTCAGATCTTTTTCTATTTCTCAATAATTTTAGTAATCCAAATAGGCTTTGTATAGAATCTGAAGATATGCTTTTGCTTGCTTGATTTCAGGACTTGTTGATTTTCCTTTAAGCATTTTTGTATCTGTAAAAGAATAAATAAGTGTATCGCTATTCGTAATCCAACCTAAAACATTTTCGTTTGAGTAGTATGCAAATCCTTTATACAAAGGCTGAAGGGCATTTTTGCTGAATATAAATTTTTGAGAAGGAATATTCAACATCGATAAAATTATTGCGGGGATATCATGCTGAGACACAACATCGCTAATGTGTTTCCCTTTATACGCCGTAGGTAAAACATCTCCCAAAATTAGTAAAGGAATTTTTTTAGCCTCGGGTTCGTTCATATTTCTATTAAGTGGCAATCGGTGTCCATGATCGGCAACCAGTACAAAAAGAGTGTTGGAATACCAATGTGATTGCCTCGCTTTATCAAAAAAATGTCTTAAACATTTATCTGTATACCATATAGCAGACTTGCATTTTTCTTCAATAGAAGATCCCTTAAATGGGGTTTGAAAAGGAATATCAAAAGGCTCATGCGAACTAAGTGTTAGAATAGTAGAAAAAAATGGTTCTTTTTCATTCTTCAATATATTTATTGCTTTGTCAAAAACATATTCGTCCAATATACCCCAATCGGTAGTTTGTTCATTATTTGTAAAATCTTTTTTATCAATTATTTTTTCAAACCGTTTACTCAAAAGAAATGTTTTCATATTCGCATACGCACTTTCACCACCATAACAAAAAGAAAGAGGATATCCTTTGTCACTAAGTTCAGTTGCAATACAAGGAAGCTTTTCTGATTTACCAGGTGTAGTAATAATGGAACGATCTGGCTGGGCAGGGAATCCGCTTAAAATAGATATCAATCCTTGATCTGTACGATACCCGCTGGCATAACAATTAGTAAATAAAATACCATCCTTCTGTAATTCATTGAAATAAGGGGTAACATTTTTTAAGCCCCCTAAAGATTCAATTGCATCCGCTGTCCAACTCTCTAAAATAATAAAAACAACATTAGGCTTTTTGGATTTTAGTTGAATTACAGATGTGTCTTTTTGATGACTCATTAATTGAGCAACGGTTGTTTCTGCTTCCTCATTACGCATAAAAACGTAAGCATTTTTTGTATCACCTGCATCAAGTAAACTATGTATAAAATACCAAACATGATTTGTTGCAAGATGATTGTTAGCGGTGTGAACAGAGTAATAGGTTGAGCTTTCGTTAATTGGTGTATGTTGAAAACCACCCCTAATTAAAATAAATAACACTATTGGGGTAGTAATAAC
>CAYVXB010000017.1:10763-18078 GCA_964454275.1 uncultured Chitinophagaceae bacterium
GACAATCCGTTGTTTATTATCCCGAGGTTAAAGTAACCCATAATCATGCTCGTCAGAGTGCGGGGCTACCTTGGTATAAAGCTTTATTTAAAGATAAGATTGCTAGAGAACATGTGAAATCCGCTTTTAGGTATTTTAAGAAATGGAGAAAAATAAAATAAGGAGATTGAATGTGCTCTCAGAAGCGAATACTTGTTTAGGGTATTGTAAATAAATTATCGCTCGATGCCCAACAAGAGTACCCCATTCTTTATATAAGCGCAAATTTGCAATGCTTAATAGCGTTACTGTAAAAATAAGGGTAGCGTTATAAATAAGATGAATTATATAGAAAAGGGGTAACGAAAAAAATTGATAAAAAGACCATAAGATAAAAGCTGGTGCAATAAAATAAGAAATAGTAGATAAATCAAGCCTTAAGCCAGTAACAAATGCAAATAGAGAGGAAGAAATATCGTTTTTTGGAAATAGATTCAAGTTAAAACTGATAAACAGTATTCTAAATAGAATGAAAAACAAAAGCCAAAAAATAGCGAGCCTAAGAAAGTAGTTCATTTTCATATTATACGATCAAAATAAAAAGAATATTTGTATTAAATAAAATGTTAAAAGTAGCGTGAAAGTCCCTATAATAGCTAAAAAAATAAAAAATGATTCTCCAAAGAAATTATATTGGAGATATTAATTTTAAAAAAATACTTTAAAAAATATGTTAATTCAAAATAAGCCCTTACCTTTGCACTCCAATTGAAATTATTGCAATTGATATTATGTCTCAAAGAATTAGAATAAAATTACAATCATACGATCATAATTTGGTAGATAAATCTGCTGAAAAGATCGTGAAAACAGTACGTAGCACCGGTGCTGTAGTTACGGGTCCTATACCTTTACCTACACACAAAAAAATTTTTACCGTGTTGCGTTCGCCGCATGTAGATAAAAAAAGTCGTGAACAATTTCAATTGGCAACGCACAAACGATTATTAGATATTTATACTTCTTCTTCCAAAACAGTAGATGCTTTATCTAAATTAGATTTGCCATCAGGAGTGGAAGTAGAAATAAAAGCATAAAATATTCAACTCTCAATCTTCTGATTCAAAAGCAGAGGAGAAAAGAGCGCTGAAAAAAAATATATAGCCTCCTAAAAAAGGTTAAATATGAACAAGCCTCTCAGGGTTTGTTTACCATTGGTACTTCTTGTTATTATCTTAATGATAACAACTAAAGAGAAAAGGTCAATGGCAAACTGGGATTGAATCTTACAATAATAAATTGTTGGATGTCCTTCATAATCTTGCTGGGCACAAATTTTTAATGATGAAAGGAATTATTGGAAAAAAAATTGGAATGACCAGCATTTTCGATTCCGGTGGAAAGCAGACGGCTTGCACTATTATTGAGGCAGGTCCTTGTGTAGTTACACAAGTTAAAACCCAGGACTCAGATGGATATGATGCTATCCAAATAGCATTTGGTGACAAAAAAGAAAAACATTCAAACAAATCCGCAATAAACCATTTTGCAAAGGCTAATACGCCTTCTAAAAAACACATTAAAGAATTTCGTAATTTCTACAAACAGCAGCAATTGGGAGATTCAATTACTTGTGAAATTTTTGCTGAAGGAGATAAAATTAGTGTAGTTGGCACCTCCAAGGGTAAAGGATTTCAGGGTGTGGTAAAGCGTCATGGATTTAGGGGTGTAGGTGAGGCTACGCATGGTCAACATGATCGTCAACGTGCTCCTGGGTCTGTTGGCGGATCTTCGTATCCTTCTCGTGTATTTAAAGGGATGCGCATGGCCGGACGTATGGGAGGAGATCGAGTAAAAATAAAAAGTTTAGAAATCGTAAAAATATTTCCAGAAAAGAATTATATATTGATTAGTGGCTCCGTTCCTGGTCATAATGGTTCTGTCGTATTAATACAGCAATAATATGCAAATAGATATTTTAGACATAAAAGGGAAGAAAACAGGTAGGGTGGTTGAATTGCCAGAAGAAATCTTTGGTATAGAACCCAACGACCATGCCATTTATCTTTCAATAAAGCAATACTTGGCGTCTCAGCGTCAAGGAACCAATAAGGTTAAAACTAGGGCCGAAGTACAAGGGGCAAGCAGAAAGTTACACAAGCAAAAAGGCACGGGAGGTTCTCGTAAGGGAAATATTCGTAATCCTTTATATAAAGGCGGTGGTACAGTTTTTGGACCCAAGCCTCGTGACTATAATTTTAAGCTTAACAAGAAAGTAAAAGACCTAGCTAAAACAAGTGCCTTAAGTCATAAAGCAAAGGAAAAAGCTTTGGTGATAATAGAGGATATTGTTTTTGAAAAGCCTAAAACCAAACAATTTGCTAGTGTTCTAAACACTTTGAAAATAGACAATAAGAAAGTCCTTTTTGTAGGGGCTTCGTATGATAGTAATTTATGTTTAAGTGTTCGTAATATGCCTTATGTAGAGAATGTATTGTTGAGTGATATGAACACATATAATATCATGAATGCAAACGTTTTATTACTAACAGAAAGTGCCGCGAAAGTTTTTGTAGAAGCTGAGGAGCTTGTAGTAGCTGAAGCTTAATAATTGAATTTTTCAAAATTGAAATAGAATGAAATCGTCTGAAATACTTATTAAACCTATTCTTACAGAAAAGGCAAATCAGCAAACTGAAAAATTGCGTTCTTATGCCTTTAAAGTAGATCGTAAGGCTAATAAATTAGAAATTAAAAAAGCAATTGAAGTGTTTTATGGTGTAACTGTAGTAGATGTAAATACAATGGTGGTGCCCGGAAAAAGAAAAATGCGGCAGACTAAAACAGGTCTTACAAAAGGACAAAAATCAGCCTATAAAAAAGCATTGATAACTGTAGCAGAAGGAGAAACAATTGATTTATATGCTAGCATATAATGTAAAAAATATTGACTGAATAACTGATTAATCACTAAAAATGGCACTTAAAAAATATAAACCCATCACAGCAGGAACTCGTTGGAGAATCGGGAATGCTTATGTAGAGATTACAACCAATGTTCCAGAGAAAACATTAGTTGAATCTGTTAAAAGCACAGGTGGTAGAAATGCCCAGGGTCGCCGCAGTATGAGATACATAGGTGGGGGGCATAAAAAAATGTATCGTGTTATAGATTTTAAGCGCGACAAAAAAGATATTCCAGCTACAGTAGCTACTATAGAGTATGATCCTAATCGTACCGCTTTTATAGCACTATTACATTACGTTGATGGAGAGAAAAGATATATTATTGCACCACAAGGCTTGCAGGTTGGGTCTAAGGTAATAAGTGCAGATAGTGCTGTCCCAGAAGTTGGTAATGCATTGATGTTAAAAAATATGCCTTTAGGTACTATGGTGCATAATATTGAAATGCAGCCTGGACAAGGTGGTAAACTTGTTAGAAGTGCTGGTTTATCTGCTCAACTAACAAACAAAGAAGAGAAATATGCAGTATTGAAAATGCCTTCAGGTGAGATTAGGAAAATTTTGATAAACTGTTTTGCCACAGTCGGTGTAGTTTCCAATAGTGATCATAATTTGCAAAGTATGGGTAAGGCGGGACGCAATCGTTGGAGAGGTATTCGTCCACGAAATCGTGGAGTAGCCATGAATCCGGTTGATCATCCAATGGGTGGAGGTGAAGGTAAAGCCTCTGGAGGTCATCCAAGATCAAGAACAGGCAAATATGCTAAAGGGTTAAAAACGAGAAAGCGTACAAAGGGAAGTAACAAGTTGATTATTCAACGAAAAGGCGGCAAAAAATTGACGCAGTAGAACAAGCATAGAGGTATTAAATTATTCGTATAATTAAAACATAAAAGAAAAGTTACAAATAAATCATTTTCTTGTTTTCACATTTTCACATTAAACTATGGGTCGTTCAATAAAAAAAGGTCCTTATGTAGATGCAAACGTAGAAGTTAAAGTACTTTCTATGAATGAGGGCAAAATAAAAAAAGCAGTAATTAAAACATGGAGTAGGCGATCTACCATTACACCTGATTTTGTGGGTCATACTTTTGCAGTGCATAATGGGAATAAATTTATTCCTGTATATGTAACAGAGTTCATGGTAGGTCATAAGCTAGGTGAGTTTTCACCTACTCGTGTATTCAAAGGGCATTCAAGTAAGAAAGTTTCTGATTAAGATCATTCAAATAAAGAACAAAAAGATAATTATCATTCAACGAATGTGTTGATTAATAAAATTTAATTTGCACATTTTCACATTTGTATACTAAACATGGAAGCTATAGCTAAACTTAATAACTATCCCACTTCACCCCGCAAGATGCGTTTATTGGCTGATTTGGTTCGAGGAATGAAAGTGGAAAAGGCTTTGGCAGTTTTAGAACATAGTCCAAAGCACCCCGCTGTACCTCTAGCTAAATTAGTAAAATCTGCAGTGTATAACTGGAAATCAAAAAATGAAGGGAAAGATGAAAATGGGTTGATTATTAAAACAATTTTTGTAGATGGAGGAAGGGTTTTAAAGCGTATGCGTCCAGCACCTCAGGGTCGTGGATATAGAGTGCGCAAACGTAGTAATCATGTAACCGTTGTGGTGGATATGAAGGAGGTGATTGCACCTTCAGTTAAAGAAAGTGTATCTAAAAAAATAAAATCGAATAATTAAAAAAATAACATGGGTCAAAAAACGAATCCTGTTGGTAGTAGATTAGGCATCATCCGTGGATGGGAGTCTAATTGGTATGGAAGCAAAAAAGATTTTGCTACAAAGCTTATTGAAGATCATAAAATTCGAGCCTACTTAAATGCTCGTATTAATAAAGGTGGAATTGCAAAAATTGTTATTGAGCGTACATTAGGAAAACTAATTGTAACCATTCATACTTCTAAACCTGGCATTATCATTGGAAAAGGTGGTAATGAGGTTGACCGTATTAAAGAAGAGTTGAAAAAATTAACAGGTAAAGAGGATGTTCAGATCAATATATTAGAAATACGTAGACCAGAGATTGATGCGACTATCGTTGCTGATACTATTGCAAAGCAGTTGGAAAATCGAATTAACTTTAAACGAGCTATAAAAATGGCTATAGCCTCTGCTTTACGAATGGGCGCTGAAGGAATAAAAATAAAAGTTAGCGGCCGATTAGGCGGAGCAGAAATCGCTCGTTCTGAGGAAATTAAGCAAGGTCGAGTTCCCTTACATACGCTTCGTATGGATATTGACTATGCTTCTCTTTTTGCCCTGACTGTATATGGAAAAATAGGTATTAAGGTGTGGATTTGTAAAGGAGAAGTATTGAGTAAGAGAGATTTAAATCCGAATTTTTTGGCTAGTGGAGGGAAATCTGAAAATATTGAGAGACGGGATCAAGGGGGTCGTAGGCTAGATAATAGAAAAACAAATGATACTAGCAGGGGCGGAAGAAAAAGATAAAAACTATAATTTAAAATTTTAAGTACATATTATGTTACAACCGAAGCGTACGAAACATAGAAAAATGCAAAAGGGGCGCATTAAAGGTGATGCGAAAAGAGGCGCGATGCTTGCATTTGGTTCTTTTGGACTAAAGGCGCTGGAGCCAAAGTGGATTTCAGATCGTCAAATTGAGGCGGCTCGTCAGGCTATGACACGTCATATGAAAAGAGAAGGAAACGTTTGGATTAGAATATTTCCTGATAAGCCCATTACTAAAAAGCCATTGGAAGTACGTATGGGTAAAGGTAAAGGTGCGCCAGATCATTGGGCTGCTGTTATTAAACCAGGTCGCATACTATTTGAAGCAGATGGGGTTTCTATGCAAACAGCTTTGGAGGCTATGAAGTTAGCCGCACAAAAATTGCCTATCAAAACAAAATTTGTAATTCGTAGAGATTATACCGCTAATGCATAAAATATTTAAATAATATGTCGAAGACAATAGAATTTTTAAAAAGCCTGAAAGAGATGAGCAAAGAAGATCTTAAGAATCGCATAGAGGAAGATAAGTTGCGTTTGAAAAAACTTGAATTTGCGCATGCTATTTCTCCTTTAGAAAGTCCTGTTAATGTACGTAATTTGCGTAGGGATATAGCAAGACTCAAAACAGAGTATAATTTTAAAGTTAAAAGCGAGTTGCTACTAAAATAAATAAACTAAAATTAGAATAAGTAAAAATATATAGGCAATGACTGAGAGAAATGTACGTAAAACTAGAGTTGGGATTGTTTCTAGCAATAAAATGCAAAAAACTATTACTGTTGCTATTGAGCGTAAAGTAAAGCACCCCATCTATGGAAAATTTGTAAAAAAAACAACTAAGCTTCATGCACACGATGAAAAACAAGAGTGTAACATTGGAGATGTTGTGAAAATTATGGAAAGTCGGCCGCTTAGTAAAACAAAGCGTTGGAGATTGGTTGAAGTTGTAGAAAAGGCGAAATAATAATTCATTATAGTTACTCAATAAAATTTTATAACAAATGGTTCAGCAAGAAAGTAGATTAAGTGTGGCAGATAACAGTGGAGCAAAAGAAGTATTAGTTATTCGTGTGCTTGGAAATAGTGGACAAGATTATGCTAAAATAGGTGATAAAATTGTAGTTACAGTTAAAAATGCAATAGCTGCTGGTGGTATCAAAAAAGGAACAGTGTCTAAAGCGGTTATAGTACGTACTAAAAATAAATTACGTCGAAAGGATGGCTCTTACATTCGATTTGATGATAACGCTGTCGTTCTATTAAATAATTCGGATGAACCAAGAGGCACTCGTATTTTTGGACCGGTAGCTCGAGAGCTTAGAGATAAAGGATATATGAAAATTATATCATTAGCACCAGAAGTATTATAAAATTTATATCATCCTGAGTTTGTCAGAGATGGGTTGATGTATTAAGAAAATAAATATATATAAAGTGAACACAAGATTTAAACCTAAATTTAATATTAAAAAAAATGACATGGTTATTGTCATTTCTGGTGCTTCAAAAGCAAGAAAAGGGGATGATGGTAAATATGAATACAAGCCCAAAAAAGTATTAGCAGTTTATCCAGATAAATCTAAGGTACTGGTTGAAGGCGTGAATATTGTAACCAAACATACTAAGCCATCAGCTCAAAATACAAAAGGAGGTATCCTAAAAAAAGAGGCACCTATTCATATTTCTAATGTTATGCTATGGGATGCTAAAACGGCTACGCCCACTAAAATTAAACGTACTCGGGAGAATGGGAAACTGATTCGAGTTTCAAAAAAATCGGGAGAGGTTATTAAATGAGCAAGTTATTTTGAATTTTAAATTATAAGAAAAATAGAAAAAAATAGTTAAAACATAAAATTCAAA
>CAYVXB010000017.1:18088-24356 GCA_964454275.1 uncultured Chitinophagaceae bacterium
AGCGAATTAAAAAATACATACAAGCCTAGGTTGCAAAAAAAATATCGTGAGGAGGTAATCCCTGCACTCATGAAAAAATTTGAGTATACTACAATAATGCAGGCGCCTAAATTGGAAAAAATTTGCGTGAACCGTGGAGTAAATGGTGCTGTATCTGATAAAAAGATGATTGACACAGCTATAGATGAATTAAGCAATATAACAGGGCAAAAGGCTGTGCCGACGATGTCTAAAAAAGACATATCCAACTTTAAGTTGAGAAAAGGTATTCCTATTGGGGTTAGAGTCACATTAAGGGGTGTGAAAATGTATGAATTTTTAGATCGATTAATATCTGTTGCACTTCCTCGTGTTAGAGATTTTAAAGGAATAAGCGATAAATCTTTTGATGGTAGGGGTAACTATACCCTGGGTGTTACAGAACAGATTATCTTTCCAGAAATTGATATCGATAAAGTAAATAAAATAACAGGTATGGATATCACTTTTGTAACAACAGCTCAAAACGATCATGAAGCCCACGAACTGTTGAAACAATTAGGCATGCCTTTTAAAACTAAAAAAGATTAATCTATTATTTAACATAAAAATTTATTTATGAAACGTTTATTTTCTTCTTCTAAACTAGCATTGTTATTAACCCTTTCTACTACATTACTAATAGTAAGTTGTAGAAAAAAAGATGTAGTATCACCTCCAACTTCTATAGGTACCATATATATAGGAAGTGATGATGGAAGATTATATGCTATAGATGCTAGTAATGGTTCGCAAAAATGGTCTTACAAAACCAGTGATGCTATACAATCAACGCCAATTGTAGATAATGGTGTAGTATATTTTGGTAGTAATAACGATACGTTATATGCTGTTAATACAAACGGTACATTAAAATGGAAATTTAAAACTGGGGGTGATATAATTTCCAGCCCTATAGTATATAATGGTTTTGTCTACGTAGGTTCTAATGATAGGAAATTATATGCTATAGATGCTACTACAGGGCAAGCTAAAGCTGGGTTTTCTTTTACAGCTGGTGGTCTTATAACTTCCAGCCCTATAGTATATAATGGTTTTGTCTACGTAGGTTCTTGGGATGAGAAATTATATGCTGTAAATGCTACTACAGGGCAAGCTAAAGCTGGATTTCCTTTTACAACTGGTGGTACTATAACTTCCAGCCCTATAGTATATAATGGCTTTGTATATATAGGTAGTTGGGACGATTCTTTACATGCGATCAATGCTAATGATGGAACAGTTAAAGTTGGCTATAAACCATATGGTACAGGAGGCGATATAGATCCATCTACTGCAATAGCATCCAATGGAATCTTATATGTTGGCAGTTGGAGTGATAGTTTATTTGCTTTAAATGCTACAACGGGAGCAAAAAAATGGGCTTATAAAACAGGAGGTCATATACTATCAAGTCCTACAGTTGATAATAACGACGTAGTCTACTTTGGTTCTAATGATGATACTATACGTGCTGTAAATGCTACGACAGGTGCATTAATTTGGAAATATACTGCAGAAGCAGATGTAACTTCTAGTCCTATTGCATACCAAGGAGTAGTTTATATAGGTGGAGCTAATACTTTATATGCTTTAAATGCTACAAGCGGGGTAGAAGAATGGGTATTTAACACAAGAGGTGCTGTATTTTCAAGCCCATGCTTAGTTACAAATAGTGGTCAAGTTATTTCATGGCGTACTATAAGAAATAGTGTACAATAAAAATAGGTAACAATTAAAATAAATCCATGGGCAATTAACCATGGACAATGAACTAAAATTATGGCAAAAGAATCTGTAAAAGCAAGACAACGCAAAAGAGAAAAAATAGTGGCTCAATATGCAGAGAAACGTGCTGCGTTAAAAGCTGCTGGTGATTATAAGGCGTTAGATTTACTACCTAAAAATGCTTCTCCGGTACGGTTAAAAAATCGTTGTCAATTAACAGGACGCCAAAGGGGGTATATCCGTTACTTTGGTCTTTCTCGGTTAATGTTTAGAGAGATGGCATTGGCAGGTAAAATTCCAGGCGTAAAAAAGGCGAGTTGGTAGAAAAGTCCCTCCAACCTCCCCAAAAGGGAGGCTTAATGGGAACATTGTAAATAAAAAAGTTGTATACACAAAACAAAATATTTTAAATCACTTAAAACCTAAACCTTCAAAAGTCCCTCCTTTGGAGGGGTTTGTGGAGGCTGATAAAATTATGGTAACAGATCCTATAGCAGATTTTTTAACAAGAATACGTAATGCACAAATGGCCAACCATCGTATGGTTGAAATACCTGCGTCGAATTTAAAAAAACGTATTACGGAAATACTATATAATCAGGGTTATATTTTAAAGTATAAATTTGAGGATGATAAAAAGCAGGGAATGATCAAGATAGCTTTGAAATATGATGTGCAAAATAAGCAACCCGCTATCCGTTCTTTAGAGCGCATAAGTAGGCCGGGTTTAAGGCAGTACGCCAAGCCAGCAGAGTTCAAACGAGTGAAAAATGGATTGGGCATTGCTATCGTTTCTACGTCAAAAGGTGTAATGACAGACAAGGATGCAAAAGCTAAAAATGTAGGGGGGGAAGTGCTTTGTTATGTTTATTAGTATCCAAATGAAAGAATTTACTTTAAATGTTGAATTATACATTTTGAATGAGAATTATCAAACTAAGAATTCAAAATAAAACAAAAATTATATGTCTCGTATAGGTAAACAGCCGGTTAAGATTGCAAGTGGGGTTACTATAACCGTTTCTCCAGCAAATGAAGTAATGGTTAAAGGATCAAAAGGCGAATTGAAAACTCAAATTGATCGGGATATCAAAGTTGAAGTAAAGGGTAGTGAATTACATGTCGTTCGACCAACTGATCAAATCCGTCATCGTGCGCTTCATGGTCTATATAGGGCCTTAATTGCCAATATGGTAAAGGGTGTTACAGTGGGTTTTAAAAAACAACTAGAGTTAGTAGGGGTGGGTTATAAAGCGTCAAATCAGGGAAATATTTTAGACCTTGCTTTGGGCTATTCACACAATATTATTATCGAAATTCCTAAAGAATTAAAGGTCACTACCGCAACAGAAAAAGGGCAGAACCCTATGATTATGTTAGAAGGAATTGATAATCAATTGTTAGGACAAGTAGCAGCTAAAATACGTAGTTTGCGTAAACCAGAGCCGTACAAAGGAAAAGGTGTTAAGTATATTGATGAAATTGTTCGTCGTAAAACAACTAAAGCTGCAGCGAAGTAATAAACAGATTATTTTAAATTTTATAGTATAAATTTTGGATTATAAGAGAATTATTCATTTGAAATATAAAATTCAAAATTTAAAATAAAAATATTATGAGTACTAAAGTTAATAGAAGACAAAAAATTAAATATCGCATTCGAAAAAAAATATCTGGAACATCTGCAAAGCCTAGATTGTCTGTTTTTCGGAGCAATGAAGGAGTGTACATACAACTGATTGATGATAATACGGGACAAACATTAGCGGCCGTTTCTTCAAGGGATAAAAGTATGGTAGCTCAAAAAGGTAATAAATCAGAAAAGTCTAAATTAGTAGGCCATGCGATTGCGCAAAAAGCTATTGCATTGGGTATAAAAGAGTGCGTATTTGATAGAGGAGGGTATTTATACCATGGTCGAGTAAAAGCAGTTGCAGAAGGTGCTCGTGAAGGAGGATTGAAATTTTAATTCATTCTTTGTCATGTTGAGCGAAGTCGAAACATGACATTCAATAAAATATTTAAATAATAATCAATACATGTCAAAGGTTACACAAAAGCTTAAAGCGAGTGAGTTAGAACTTAAAGAAAAAGTCGTATCTATAAACAGAGTAACTAAAACAACCAAGGGTGGACGTACGTTTAGTTTCTCAGCTCTAGTAGTGGTAGGTAATGAAAATGGTGTAGTAGGCCATGGTCTTGGTAAAGCAAAAGAAGTACAAGAGGCTATAAGCAAAGGCATTGAAGATGCTAAGAAGAATTTAATAAAAATTCCTGTAATGAAGGGGACTATTCCTCATGATCAGTTGGCCAAGCAAGGTGCTGCTAAAGTATTAATCAAACCTGCTGCTCATGGAACTGGAGTTATTGCTGGAGGTTCTATGCGTGCAGTATTAGAAAGTGCAGGTATTACAGATGTATTAGCAAAGTCTTTAGGTTCTGCCAATCCACACAATGTGGTAAAAGCTACTGTTAAAGCACTAAGCTTATTACGAGAACCTATACAAGTAGCTAGGGCTCGTCACTTATCATTAAAAAAAGTGTTTAACGGACAATAAAATAACGAGTAAAATAGAAGATTAATTATCAATTACAAAATCATGTCAAAGAAAATAAAAATAACACAATTAAAAAGTGTGATTGATAGGCCAGAGCGTCAAAAAAGAACCATGAGTGCCTTAGGGTTAAAAAAACTTAATGCATTTGTTGAAGTAGAAGCTACTCCTCAAATAGTAGGAATGGTAAATAAGGTAAGTCATTTGGTTAAAGTAGAAGAAATTAAATAATTAAGAATTATGAGTTATGAACGATTGGTTTAATTCGTAATTCTTAATTCAGCATTCATAATTTTAGTATAGCATGAAACTACATACATTAAAACCTGCAGAAGGGTCAGTACACAAGCAAAAACGCTTAGGCCGTGGTGAAGCATCTGGTAAAGGTGGAACCTCTACAAAAGGTAACAAAGGCCAACAAGCTCGTACGGGTTATCAACGTAAATACGCACATGAAGGTGGTCAGATGCCCATACAGCGTCGGTTACCTAAAAGAGGGTTTAAAAATATTAATCGTGTTGAATATAAAGTGTTTAACCTCAGTCAGATAGATCATTTGGTAGAGAAATATCAATTGAAAGAATTTAACTTAGAGAATTTATATATCAACAAGTTAATCAACCAAAATGATAAAGTAAAAATTTTGGGTAATGGAGAGTTAAAGTCTAAATTGCCTTTCAAAATAAATGCTATAAGTGAAAAAGCGAAGGCAGCTATAGAAGCGGTGGGGGGTAAAGTTACGTTGTGTTAGGTTGAATAATTTTTTAATGTATGATGTGGAACCATGCGATTATAAACTTGCTCATTATAATTTAATATCACTTAGTGAAAAAATTCATACAAACACTTAAAAATATTTGGAGTATAGAGGAATTGCGGAGTAAGATTATTACTACCGTGATTCTCGTGCTCGTATATCGTATAGGTACTCACATTGTGTTACCTGGCATTGATCCTACATTATTGGAGGCTGCCAAAAGTCATACAAATAAAAATGGGTTACTTAGTTTATTCGATACATTTGCTGGAGGTGCTTTTTCACAAGCATCTATTTTTGCTTTGGGAGTTATGCCCTATATCTCCGCATCTATATTTATGCAATTGATGACCATTCTAGTTCCTCAGATGCAAAAGTTGCAGAAAGAAGGAGAGAGTGGTCGTAAGAAAATAAATCAATGGACACGGTATTTAACGGTTATTGTAACAATATTCCAAGCTGGAGCATATGTGGCTTATTTAAATGGCCCGGGGTATGCATCTGCTATTTTACCAGCATATAAGCCCATGTTTTGGTTTTCAACGGTAGTTGTGCTTACTGCAGGTACTTTATTTGTAATGTGGATGGGAGAAAGAATTACAGAAAAAGGATTAGGTAACGGAACGTCTATTCTAATTATGGTTGGTATTCTAGCTAGATTACCTCAATCATTTTTACAAGAATTTAGTGCTAAGCAAACCAAAGGTGGCGGTGGCTTAATCATATTTTTAATTGAAATAGCCGTTTTAATAGCTATTATTATGGGACTCATTGTGTTAATACAAGGAGTTCGCAAAATAGTTATCAATTATGCCAAACAAATTGTAGGCAATAAGCAGTTTGGAGGTGCTCGTCAGTTTTTACCGTTGAAAGTAAATAGTGCAGGAGTTATGCCTATTATTTTTGCACAGGCTATTATGTTTTTACCTACATTATTTTCATTTACCAATTTGGAAGCAGGAAAAGGTATTGCTAAGGTATTTGGTGATCACAGTAACTTTTGGTACATGCTTGTATACTCTGTAATGGTTATTGCATTTACTTTTTTATATACAGCATTGATCTTTAACCCTAAACAAGTTGCAGATGATTTGAAGCGCAATAATGGATTTATTCCGGGCGTTAAACCAGGGCAACCAACTGCTGATTATATAGGTGCAATAATGGATAAAATCACATTACCAGGCGCTGTGTTATTAGCATTAGTAGG
>CAYVXB010000018.1:0-24220 GCA_964454275.1 uncultured Chitinophagaceae bacterium
AATGTAAAAATTTAAAACCTTTACACAGTTATCTTAACATTCTCATTTAATTGTCTTTATACGGTATCAAATGTCATATTATTGAATAAACTCATCGTTTTATCTATTCCCATTATGGTTATAGACTCAATTATTTGCACACTTGTTGTTACCTTTTTTTGTACAATTGATTCTTCTTGTATTGTCCACTTCCCTAAAACAAATTCTACTTGTCGACCTCTGGGAAAATGGTTGCCGATACCAAAACGTAATCTGGGGTAATTTTGATTTTGGACATATTCATTTATGCTTTTTAGTCCATTGTGACCCGCATCACTCCCCGCAGGCCTCAAACGCAAACTTTCTAATGGCAAGGCTAAATCATCTACTATAACCAACACATGAGAGGGTACTATTTTTTCTCTTTGCATCCAATAAGCCACGGCCTTTCCACTTAAATTCATGTAGGTGGTAGGTTTTATACAAATAAGCATTTTTCCTGCCCATTTTACTGTGGCCATATCTGCAAACCTATCGACAGCAAATTTTTCTCCATGTTTTTGTACAAACGCATCTAATACATCAAATCCTATGTTGTGACGCGTATGTGCATATTCTTCGCCTATATTTCCCAATCCGACGATTAACCATTTCGACATGATCGCAAATGTATAAAGCTATTTGCTTTTTACAATACTTAATAATCGATTATGTTTATATTCATGCTTTAACTTTGAAGAATTATGCAAGACAAAACACAACAAAAAATCAATACTTGGCTCAAGGGTTCATATGATCAAGCCACCAAAAATGAAATTATTCAATTACAAAAAAACAATGAAGATGCATTAATAGATGCGTTTTATACTGATCTCGAATTTGGCACAGGTGGACTTAGAGGCATAATGGGTGTAGGCACTAATCGCATGAATAAATATACAGTGGGCATGGCTACACAAGGCTTTGCAAATTATTTAAAAAAAGTATATAAGAATACGGAAATAAAAGTAGCCATAGCACACGATTGTAGAAACAATAGTCCATTTTTTGCTGAAACTACAGCAAATATTTTTGCAGCAAATGATATTAAAGTGTTTTTGTTTGAATCGCTAAGACCTACTCCGGAACTAAGTTTTACCATTCGATATTTAAAATGTCATGCGGGTGTAGTATGTACAGCATCCCATAATCCAAAAGAATATAATGGGTATAAAGCTTATTGGAACGATGGTGGACAATTAGTGCCCCCACATGATAAAAATGTAATCAAAGAAGTTCAATCTATTAAAAGCATAAATGAAGTGAAATGGAGTGGTGGAGAATCAAATACCACTATTATCGGAAAAGATATGGATGAAGCCTATATGAATATGGTAAAGGGTTTAAGTATATATCCTGAAATTATAGCCAAACAACATGATTTAAAAATTGTATATACACCCATTCACGGAACGGGCATTGTATTAGTTCCAGAAGTATTAAAGCAATTTGGGTTTACTAATGTACACATTGTGCAAGAACAAGCGGAGCCCAATGGAAATTGTCCTACAGTAATCTATCCTAATCCCGAAGAAAGTGAAGCGATGCATATAGGACTGGAAAAAGCAAAAGAACTCAATGCAGATATTCTATTAGGAACAGATCCAGATACCGACAGGGTTGCTATTGGTGTAAAAGATATACACGGTAGCTGGGTTTTATTAAATGGCAATCAAACCGCTGCACTAGCATTTGCATACATGATAGAGGCTCGAAAAGCAAAAGGTATTGCAAAACCCAATGATATGGTGGTAAGCACCATTGTTACTACAGAAATGATTGATAACATAGCTAAACAAAATAATGTGGCTTGCTATAGCGTACTTACTGGTTTTAAATGGATTGCAGAATTGGTAAAAGAAAAAGAAGGAAGAGAAAATTATATTATTGGTGGCGAGGAAAGTTTTGGGTTAATGATTGGAGATCAAATAAGAGATAAAGATGCAGTGTCGGCTGTAGCGCTATTGTGTGAAATGGCTGCATATGAAAAAAACAAAGGTCGTTCGTTATTTGAAAAATTAATTGATTTATATATACAATATGGTTTTTATAAAGAGTCTCTCATTTCTATTGCAAAAAAGGGAATCACGGGTAAGCAAGAAATTGATACCATGATGCAACAATATAGAACCCATCCACCAAAAGAAATTAATGGTTCTGCAATCGTTCAATTATTAGATTATCAACAACAAATAGGGAAGAATTTAAAAACCGGAGAAACCTGGAAAATACATTTGCCTGTGTCTAATGTATTGCAATTTATATTAGAAGATGGAAGTAAAATATCTGCTCGACCTTCGGGCACAGAGCCAAAAATAAAATTTTATTTTAGTGTACATGCTTCACTTGCGTCAATAAATGATTATGAAGAAGTAAATAAAAAGCTTGAACAAAAATTAAAAGATATCACCAGCAATATGCAATTATAGGACCTTAACATGGAAATCAAAATGGTAACGGTTGGGGGGCTCTTCAGCATACAGTAAAATATCTCCATTTAATTAACCGTTTCTTCATAACGCCATTCTTTTATACGTATATCTTTTGATTTATCTAATGGTTTATCAAGCATAAAAGATAGATAATGTACTCGATTGCTTTTTGCAATATCTAAACCCTCATAATATGTTTTAATATTTAATTCTGTAGAAATAGTTGATTGCGTATATATATCATCTATATCATTCAAAACCGTTAATTCAAAAATGGCAATTATATATTTAGTAAAATAATATAATAGAGGTGAATCTGTTTTTAAATGTATAACTCCTTTTTCAATTAATATATTTTGATATAGTCTTAAAAAATTAGGATGTGTTAATCGTTTTTTTGCTTTTGAATTACGCAATTGCGGATCAGGAAACGTAATCCATATTTCACTTACTTCATTTTTATCAAAATATTGACCAATTTTTTCTATCTCCGTGCGTAAAAAAGCTACAGTAATTAAATTCTCTTCCATTGCTTGTTTAGCGCCCACCCATAAACGATTTCCTTTAATATCTACACCAATACAATTTTTGTTAGGATATAATCGACTTAATCCAATTGTATATTCTCCTTTACCACAAGCCAACTCTAATGTTATAGGATTATTATTGTTGAAAAATTTATTCCATTGCCCAACCATATTTGCTGGACGTTCTAGTACATTAGAAAAAGTTTTAATATCTGCAAATCGTTGTAGTTTATTTTGTGCCATAAATCACCTCAAAGATAAAAAGACCAAGAATCAATTCCTGGTCTTTTAAAAATTACGAAGATTTTATCATTTGCTGCATATCTCCTATCATAAAACTATGCTTGCCTTTCGCAGCTATTTTAGTGATGGTTTCCATCCATTGAAAGAATTTGATATTATCATCCCCTTTCATAATTTCTGACGCGTTTTTTAAAGCACGAGCAGTAGCTACGGTTGTTCTTGCATTTTCTAAATCCGCTTTAGCTCTAATTTTTGCTTCTAATTGTTTGGCAAATAAATCTTGAATAAATTTAGGAAATGTGATATCCTTTAACTGTACCTGCGCCAATACTACACCTATTATTTCTAATTGCTTATTCATATCCTCATATTGAATATTTGTCAATGCACTTCTTTTTTCGTTTAAATCATCACTGTTTAACTCAATAATAATATTTCGAATAGCTATTTGCACGGCACTACATATACGTTGTTCTGCTTCTGCAATAATGTATGATATATGTTTGTCTAAAGCAAATTGAGTTAACAATTTTTCACCATCTACTATTTTATATAATATATTAAATGAAAAGCGTAGCGCCACATTATCCTTTGTTAATACTTCTTGATTGCTGATGGTTAAAAATTTGTAGGTTGTAGGTAAACAAAATAATGCTGTTTCGTTTTTCCAATCCCAAATTGTATAGCGACCAGGTTGAAGCGATTGTTTAAATTCATTTTTTCGATATAAAAAGCCTAGGGTATTTGGTTTTACTTCGTATAACTTTTTAAATACGGACATACTATTTGTTTTTTATTGTTAATTAATACGCTACTTTTTAAATAATGAAGAACAATCAAAGAAGAGGGAAAACAAATTAAGTGCTGTACAATTGCACAATACGGTATCTTCTATTTTACAAACGCTTCTTTGATTTGATCCGCCTCTGGCGGATCCGTTCTCCATTTGTTGGTTTGTCAGATTAATAGTCTGATGCTCTTACGAGCAATTGCAACCAATGCAAGTGAGGAGTCGAACCTCTTGGAACTTGCTCCGCAATATTCTGTTCAACATGCAAGTTCCTATTATAGAACAGTGGCGGTTAATGCAAAGATGATAGTACTACTACGCAATGGAATTGCGTACTTGAAAATATTTTTTAAATTTTTTTGAAATGCCCTGCTAGAAAAGGTTTCGGAGGAAAGATTTTTTATCGCTATATTAACTACGCAAATGGATTGCGTAGTTGATATATTTTCTCTCCTTTGGAGAGATTAAGAGAGGCCTAAAAATTTCCATAATACACCTGAAAGCAAGGCAGGCCAAGTTCTTGACGCCACATATCTACTACTTGATCTCTATCATCTAACACAAATTCTATATAATATTTACCTAATATATTAGCATCGAATATTTCTTTCTTAACAATGGCATCTTTTCTATTATCATCTGCAGATCGCATTAATAAAGTATTATATGGTATGTTATGTTGCTCTAGCCAAGCTTCTGTTTTATCTCTACTGGAATCTTTTCTACCCGATAATAAAATAATAGCATAACCTAATTGCGCATAATTTTTTAATGTATTAGCTACGGGAACATTCAGTAAATCTTTATCGCATAAAGTCGCATCATAAGGACTACGTCCATTTAATAATGCTAACGTTCCATCCAAATCGCACATAATGGCTTTGGGTAATAATTGATTTTGTGGTGTATATAATATATCTCTTTTTTGATAAAATTGCCGATGCATAGCTTTTATGACTTTATTACCTACTGGTTTTTTTCGTTGTGCATCTCGTTCAATACATTCATCCAACGGAGTTTTCATTTCTATAATTTCTATTTGAACAGAATCATTATGTTCTTTATTGAATTGATCTATCAATTGTTGAATACGTGTTTTATTTTTTTCAGAAAGATTTGTATCATCCACAATAACATGTTTGCCTTCTTCTAACGCTTTGATGATTAAAAGATCTCGCACTTTTTTTATAAATTTTTCATTGCCTGTGCTAGTATGACCATTATCGAACATCATGCGTAAATCATCTCTGTTAATACGTTTATATGCATTAGGATTTTCTTCTAATAATTGTTTTGCGTATGTTGATTTACCACTACCGGGTAAACCTCTTAATATAATTACTTTTTTCATATTTAATATATTTTAGATGAATATCACTCTTCGATAAACTCAGAGTGACAATTATTCTTCCATATTCGAAAATGGTTTAGAAAATGTTGGTCGTATCATTTTCCAAATTATTTTTTTATACTCTTTCCCGGTTAACATTGCAAATAATACTGCTGGATACGTACATTGTTGAAAATATAAAGCTGTTGTTTTTCTATTTTCCAAAACGTTATATTCTGTTTTAGCCTTATCTTCAATAGCCTTAAAATTTTGTAACAATTCATTATTTGTTTTTTTAACCCAATCATAAAATTCATCTGGCACCCGTTCTATCAATTCGTCTAAACTTTTCCCTTCTCTTAAATAATCCCAAATACTAATATTAGATACTTGCGTAACAATGCGATGTATACGTACATATTCTTTAAATTTTACTTTATATCGCAATCCGCTAGCAAAAAGAATTACAAAACCTTCTTTATTTTTTTCTTCTTGTGCAACCAACGACCAAATATCATTTACGCCATCATATTTATTTACTACGGAAAATCCTATATCATACAAGGGTTGCTCTATGCCGGTTGCTGTATCTATAATAGCTAATAATATCAAATCTTCTTTCTGGCCATAATCCACCACAATACGGTTTTCTGGATAAATAATTTCAAATAGATAGGTTTTATTTTTATCCAATTGATGGGTAACATGACTATATTTTTTCTTTAAAATTTCAGTGGCTTTTACAGCCTGATCGCTTGTAAAAGAGCCACGGGTAGCTATAAACGGCTCATCATTTATCCAATATAAAATACCCAAAGAGCCATCTAATTTTTCATATACTTCAAATGACTCTTTTGGTATATACTGATTTTCCTGCTCTCCTAAGTTGAAAAATTTTTTAAATGGCCGAGCCATGATGTTACCACTCGCATTTAGTATTAAGCCCCTACACTGTAGGGTTATTTCATTCCATACGCCATCGTATTGCGCTTTTTGCGAATAGTTGTATATAAACAATTCATGTGTTGGATGTTTCTGTACAATTACAAAACCCTCCGCAATCATTTGTTGTAATATAGTTTGATTGATGTGCATATTATTTATCCGTTTAACACAAAAATAATCCTATTACTACGCAACAGAACTGCGTAGATGAAAATATTTTATCAGCCTGCTATAATGCTTGAATGATCTATACAATTTGTGAAAGAAGAGGTTAACTACGCAAGTAAGTTGCGTAGTTGATGTGCGAAACAACCTTACTTTGAAATTAATTGTATCAGCGTAGTATTAAAATCAGCAACTTCGTTAATTATTGGATTTACTGTTTCTTCGTCAAATTCAATAAAATCAACATAGTCGCTTTCTTGTCTCCAATCCAATAAGGTTGAATATAATTTTCCGAACTCTTTTGAGATAATTTCAGATTTTACAAAATGTAAGAAGAATTGAGTTTTTACTCCATTGTGGGTATCTGCTTTAATAGCATGTTTATACAAAAGTGCACTCACCAAATAGAAGCAAGAATAATATAATCTATTTACACTGGAATTCCAGCGGCCATTACTCATAAGTAATTGAGCATCTTTATAAGCTTCCTGAGATTTAGTTACCCTATACTTTATATAATCTTCTTTAGTATTCATTATTACAAATAAATTCCTTCTTTTTTAATATTTTGATATAGAGGGGTAACAACATATTCATTATTCCAAACTTGTTTAGAAAATACAAAAGTTGAAATAGCTTCTCCTGTTTCTAATGCTACATTAAAAAGTGCATCTCTATATTCTCTTTCAATTATACGATTTACATTCGCTTTATTCAATAAAATCAAAATATCCCAATCAGAATTCTTATGCGCTTGTCCACGAGCATGTGAGCCAAAAAGAATAATTTCAGCAGTAGGATCCTTCTGCTGTACACTATTTTTTATTTTTTGCAATATTGTTTTTTCCTTTTCATTCATGTATCAAATTTAAATGAAATAGTTTAGATTTTAACTACGCAAATGAATTGCGTAGTTGTGTTATATTTGTTTTGTCATCCTGAGCGAAGTCGAAGGGTGACGAAAAATAAATATACATATCATGTCTATAAATAAATTAGCACTCATTCGCTATAAAACTATTGATAATTGCTTACGTAATCGAATGCGCAAATGGACACTAGAAGACTTGGTAGAAGCTTGCTCTGAGGCTTTATACGATTACGAGGGTATTACAAAAGGTATTAGCATACGTACGGTGCAATCAGATATACAAACGATGCGTAGTAATAAATTAGGATACAACGCACCTATTATTATTGTAGATAAAAAATTTTATACCTATGAGGATAAGCAGTATAGCATTACAAATATTCCTTTAAGCAAACAGGATGTAGACACATTAAGTGAAGTAGTAGATATACTACAGCAGTTTAAAGGTTTTCAATATTTTGAGGAATTGAATGATATACTGAAACGATTAGAGGATAAAGTATATAGGCAAAAACACAAAGGGCGCTCCTATATCCAATTTGAAAGCAATGCACTATTAAAAGGATTATCTTTTATAGATCCGTTACATAAAGCTATTTTGAAAAAACAAGTTATTGCTATACACTATCAATCGTTTAAAGCTCGGGAAGCAAACGAAATTATTTTTCATCCTTATTTATTAAAAGAATATAGAAATCGTTGGTTTGTGGTAGGAAGAAGGGCCCCGGCCCCTTTTAATTCCCCCAAAGGGGGAAGATTGAAACAGGCCCAGGAAATAAAAAGTATAATGATATTGGCTTTAGATCGTATACAATCTGTAAAATATTTAACCACAGAAGATTATATAAAGAATGATATAATAGATATTGATCATTTTTTTGATGATGTAATTGGCGTTACGAAAATGCCTAACCAAAAACCGAATACAATTGTATTAAAAATTGACGCAGCTAATGCACCTTATATCTTAACTAAACCCTTACATGCCTCACAAAAAATATTGCGACATAATGAGGAAGGATTAATTTTTTCTATAGATGTAATCTGGAATTTTGAATTAGAAAGAGAAATATTAGGTTTTGGCGAAGCCATGCAAGTGCTATCGCCTAAACGGTTAACGAATAAGATAGCACAACGACTTAAAAAAGCGAAAGAACTGTATAGTTAAATAGTTTTTAATACATACAAATTAGTATTATTCTTGACTAGCCGGGGTTACTGTATTCATTGGTGCAACTGAAACACCCTTCTTAGATTTTACTTTTTCTTTTTTACGTACAGATAACAGTAAAATCTTTTTTCCTCCTTTATTATATATAGTAATGTCTTTGCCAATAATTTCTTTATTTTTTAAGTACTCTATCAATGAAACTTTATTTTGGTTAGTATATGTATATATAAATTCCATGTCTTCACTGGGAGATGTATAAATTTCTTTATGAAGTAGTTCTCTATTATTATAAATATATTCACTTTTTGTTTTCCAATTATACATTTTAAAATCTACTATTTTAAAAACCAATTGTCCTTTATTATTATAACTGTAAGTGGTTTTCGATGCATAATCTGTCGTATCATGCCAATAAAAAGTTTCATTTAAAATCTTATTTTCTTTATTATATACATAGATATATTTTTGATAAAAATCACTATCGACATTTTTAAATTGTAGGCATTCTATTAATATATTGTTTGTGTCATATTTATATTTTCTTCTTTCTTCAACAGTATTGTTTCGCAACCACTCACTCTTCATTATAAGAGTATCTTTGTAATAAAAAATATTAGAAATATTTGTTTGATTATTCTTTATGATATTATTTCTTAAAGAATCTTGATTATATACATAATAAGAAACACTCCATAATTTGAATTTTGAATCATATCCTTCTTCTCTAGTAATTTTTCCACTATCATCATAAAAATATAAGGTAGCATCTCTTACTTCATAGTTTTTAGGAATAAAAGATATTACCCATTGTTTTTGTTTATTATTTAAGTGTGTTTGTGCAAAAACTGAAATAGGCAACAGCAAAAAAATTAATTTATATATATTCATATTTTTTATCAATGATAGAAATATCTTTTAGCTTTTTATTTAATCATATTCTCATAAATCACCGCAGCTCCTTGTCCAACACCAATACACATCGTAGCTAATCCATATTTGCTTTTTCTACGGTTCATTTCGTGTAATAAAGTCGTAGAAATACGTACCCCGCTGCATCCTAGGGGATGGCCAATGGCAATAGCCCCACCATTTACATTTACTTTATTACTATCTAATTGTAAATCTTGTATGCATGCTAGGGCTTGTGAGGCAAAAGCTTCATTCAATTCAACTAAATCTATATCTTGTATTTTTAATCCTGCGCGTTGCAATGCTTTTGTCGTAGCAGGTACGGGACCAACACCCATAATAGAAGGATCTACTCCCGCCACAGCCATAGCTATTATACGAGCAATGGGTTTGAGATTATATTTTTTCACAGCTTCTTCACTAGCCAGCAGCATAACTGCCGCACCATCATTAATACCCGATGCATTACCCGCCGTAACCGTTCCTTCTTTTATAAAAGCGGGCTGCAAAGCTGCTAATTTTTCTAAGGATGTTTGTCGTGGATGTTCATCAATATCGAATGTTGTAGTTGTTTTTCCTTCAAGTATTTCAACGGGGATAATTTCGTCTTTCCATTTATTATTTCCTAATGCAGTAAAGTATTTTTGTTGAGAAGATAAAGCAAATACATCTTGTTGTTCTCTATTTATTTTCCATTGCTTCGCAACATTTTCAGCGGTTTCGCCCATAGTATAGGGATGATACCTTTCTGCTAACCGTTTATTGATAAATCGCCATCCCATAGTAGTATCAAATATTTCTGCTTTTCTATTCCAGGCACTATCCGTTTTAGGTATCACGAAAGGCGCACGGGTCATACTTTCTACACCGCCAGCAATATACACTTCTCCTTCATTACACATGATCGCTCGAGCTGCATCCATAATAGCTTGTAATCCAGAAGCGCATAATCGGTTAACGGTACTACCCGCAACGGTTACAGGCAACTCAGCTAGTAGAGCAGCCATACGAGCTACATTCCGATTATCTTCTCCTGCTTGATTGGCTGCACCGGCTATTATATCTTCAATAGCATTTACATCTATAGTTTTATTGCGTTGCACTAAGGCTTTAATAACATGTGCTAATAAATCATCTGGACGTATGGAACTAAGCTTTCCTCCATAACGGCCTATTGGGGTACGTATGGAATCGATTATATATACGGTTTTCATTTTTACTATTAAAGTTCACAAAGTTAATTCTTCTACGCTAAACCATAGTACCTTTGCCTTCATGAATAAGCCTGTACTACAAAATATTCGCCATTTAAGTTTAGAGGAATTAACTACTTATTTCTTATCTATAAATGAAAAAAAATTTAGAATTAAGCAAGTGTATGAATGGATATGGAAAAAAGGGGCTACGAGTTTTGAAGATATGACGGATTTAAGCAAAGAGCTAAGAGCAACCCTTTCGGAAACATTTTCTTTTCCTGCATTAAAAATAGATGCTGTACAACAAAGTACGGATGGCACTATAAAAACTCGGTTTAAAACATTTGATGGGCATGCAATAGAAGGCGTATTGATTCCAACAGAAAATAGACAAACGGCTTGTGTGTCTTCGCAAATAGGCTGTAGTTTGAATTGTAAATTTTGTGCTACAGGTTATATGGATCGTAAACGCAATTTATTATTTGATGAAATTTATGATGAGGTAGTATTGTTAAATAAAGAGGCTGAAAAAACTTCTGGAAAAAAATTGAGCAATATTGTGTTTATGGGCATGGGTGAACCTTTGTTGAATTATAAAAATGTATTAAAAGCTATAGAGCGCATAACATCTAACGAAGGATTAAGTATGAGTGCTAGGCGTGTAACCGTTTCTACCGCTGGTGTAGCTAAAATGATTAACCAGTTAGGTGATGATGGTGTTAAATTCAAATTGGCTTTATCCTTACATGCAGCTAATGATAAAAAGCGTAACAGTATTATGCCTATTAATGAAACAAATAATCTACAATCATTAATAGATGCCCTAAATTATTTTTATAAAAAAACAAATAACGAAATAACGTTTGAATATATTCTCTTTAAAAATTTTAATGATAGTTTACAAGATGCAGATGAATTAATGAAGTTGTATAGAAAAGTTCCTGTACATATGGTAAACATTATTGAATACAATCCTATAGATAATGCTCGTTTTACCAAACCAGACGAGGAAACCACCATGAACTTTTTGCATTATTTATCAAAACATAGAGTAAACACGCATTTGCGCAAAAGCAGAGGTAAAGATATTGATGCTGCTTGTGGGCAGTTGGCGAATAAGAAAGGTCATATCCTTCATTAATCTAAAAAAGGGAGATAAAAAATTAATTATTTAATATCTCATTATGTTTAAACAGTTATGTCATTAATCAATTTTAAATTGAAGCATCCAGATGAAATTGCTGTATGGGGAACAGAACCACATACAACAATGCATTGGTTTGGACTAACTGATAGTACTTATTGGTTAGATCTTAAGCATACAATTTTTTATGAGTATACAGAAAGTATAATTAAGCATTGGGGAGGTAAAGAATCAAAATATGTAGATTATCAACTCATTCGTTTTGTTGAGGACTTTACAGATTTATTTGGTAAAATAGCAGCACCTATTCCAAATTTTTTTTATGAAATTGCTAAAACACAGCAATCTTTATATAATTTCTATGAAAAAGCAAATACTTGGCTAGATAACTTATTGAACGATGAAGTAATAGATATTAATACAGATAAATATGAACAAATAATTGAGTGGATATATGATAGGAGCCTTGGATCGACACATTTAATTGGGGCGCCAAGCATTCATTTTTTTAGAAATGGGAACAATATTTCTTTAGTTTGGAAAGCAGATAATTTAATTGAGGATACAATACCCATGTGGACGGCCAATAATGGAGAACTAGAAATGAAATTTGATGATTTTGTATTAGAGGTAGAAGATTTTGGGAAGCGCTTTTTTGCTGCCATGGAAACACAAGTAAATATTGCTATTGCTAAAGACTGGCAGCAAACATCTATTAATAAGTCAAGATTAGTTGACGAACAAAAAGAAAGGCAAATTGATTTTAATAACAAATTGGCATTACTAAAAACCGGCTCCAGTACAATAAATTGGGGTTTAATAGAATCACTTATCGATGAAATGAATAAAAAGATTTATAGCAAATAACTTTATAATCAATTTCAACACAAAAAAAAGCAGGCGCTAAAAAAGAATTGCAATAAGAAAAAGAAAAATGTTTTATATCATAATATTTTGCCCTTGTAGGATTAACCCCAACAAAGGGTTTCAAGTTTTTTAATGTATACAAATGAAAATTATTCAAACCTATTGGTCTTTACCCAGCCAAAAAAATGAAGCAAACGCTGTGGAAGGAAGAAATTCGGGAGGTTTTGTAAGCGAGAAACATCATGCCATGAGTTGGGCTTTAAGCTGTTCAAAGTTTAAACAATTTTATACAGATGTAAAACTGTATACGGATAAAAAGGGTATGGCCTGGTTGGTAGATGAATTGGGCCTTCCATATACCGATGTAGAATGTAGTTTAGATAGCTTAAATCATTATAATCCGTTACTTTGGGCTTTGCCTAAAGTACATGTGTATGGCTTGCAAAACGAACCGTTTATACATGTTGATGGGGACATTTATATATGGAAAGCATTTGATAATGCACTTACCAAACAACGCCTAATTGTACAAAACCCAGAAGATGATGCTGAATATCTAAAAAAAATATTGGCTCAGGTTGTAAAAGTATTTACCAATATTCCTGATTATTTACTAGATGAATTTAATTACATCCTTAATTTCCCTCAAGTAGGAGATATACTCAATGTATCTATCAATGCTGGAATTTTTGGTGGTAATGATATTGAGTTTATTAAAAAATATTCAACCGAATCTATAAAGTTTGTAAATGATAATATTATTCCTTTAAATAGAATAGATGTTGGTCCATTCAATTTAATTTTTGAACAATTGTTCTTTAAAATTTTTGCAAAAAAAAATAATGTACCTATTCGTTGTTTGTTTGAAGAAGAAAGCCGCAGCAATATATTTTTGAGTGCTTACTATTTTTTATGTGTACCACAAAAACACAGCTTTATTCACTTATTTGGCCCAACAAAAAGGGTGGCTTTACAATATATGCAAATGGAAGCTCGATTAAAACAGGAGTTTCCAAAAATGCACCAACATATAACACAAAAGTATGCACACATTAAAACCTATCCTACAACAAATAATAAAGAAAAAGAAGAAAATGACGATACATATCCAACCGCACATATAGCAGATACGTTTAAGCATACTATAACCTTGCTTGAACGAATGCGTTTACAACACAATTCGAATAATTACGAAGAATTTTGTGCTTTTGTTGAAAATATAATTGAAAACGATCCTTCTGATATGGCATTGTTATTAAGCGATGTATTTCAAATTGAAAAAATAAAACAAGATATTCACTATAATGCCACCACTCCTGAGTTTGGTATTATTACTGAACTTGTTGAACAATCATATAGTAATCCCCATTATTTAATAGATGCTGATTTGGAATTTAGCTTAAATAAACAAAATACGAACATTGCGTATTTATACCATCATTTTGAATTATTATCTGATAGAGAAGATTTTCTCGAAAAAATATTTACCAAAGGTGCTTTGCCTATACTAAACGGCGAAACCAATAAACTCTATATACAGAAATATATAAAAGATACCGTTGAAAAAATAAAGTATGAATATTTAGAAGATTGGGATGTATTACTCCCTTTGTTTGATGGCAATGATGTAACCATTAAAGAATTGATTCAAGAAATAAAAGAAAGCGATATGTTGTACGATGGAGAAAATATAGAAAGTGATATCGCCGATTTTGTTTTCCATTGTGCTTTTAATAGGCGTTGCTTGCTCTTTCGAAAACGAAAAAAATAAACGTACAATAGCGCTTTTATAAAAATTACCCTTTAACCAAAATACTACCATAACAAAAAGGACCACCCAAACTGCATTCTTACAATTAAGGCGGTCCTGTATTTAGTTATACCGTTTTTTTATATATTTCTAGCAAGTCGAATACCCACACCCTCATAACGATTTTCTGGCCTACCTTTGAAACGCTTAGCAGAACGAAGATCTTTGGCCAAATCTTTATAGTTGCCTCCACGGTAAACACGCTCAGTACCAACTTCTGGTCCTATAGGATTTTCAAGTTCCCCACTAGAATAATTTCCGAAAAAATCCCACACCCACTCTGATACGTTTCCATGCATATCGTACAAACCAAAAGGATTAGGTTTTGTAGTTGCGCCGGCGTGTATAACTTGGGAAGAATTAATGTCAAACCAAGCATATTGAGCAAGTAATGTTGGATCATCTCCATAAAAATATGCTTTAGGAGACTTTGCTACGGAAGTATCCGCTCTACAAGCATACTCCCATTCGGCTTCTGTAGGTAAGCGATAACCCTTGGCTTGTGGGTTATAAGTGATGGTACCTCCACTGAACGTATAGGGATAGGGACCAGTTAATCCTTCTTTTTTGCTTCTCCAATTACAATACAACAAGGCAGTACTAAAACGCACGCCAGAGAGCGGTTTATCTACTGTTCCAGGATAGTAACTTTCTCTCCTTTCATTCACATCAGTTATAAGGACCGTATCTTCTGATCCTAAAAATTCTAAGAACTTGCCTCTAGTCAATTCCACAGTATCCATAAAAAAAGAATTTAATGTTACTACATGTTGAGGCTGTTCATCGGTGGGTATCCCCATAGCAGCAACAGTACCCATTTTAAAACTACCACCTTTAATGTACACAAAACCAGCTGGGGGTTTGGGCGTTACAGGTGGCGGCGGTGGTGGTTCCTCCCCTGTTTTCTTACAAGCAACGCCTAAACTTATTACCAGTGTGGACATAATTGCCCATTTTGCTAGTGTTAATTTTTTTTGCATAATCATAAAATATTTTTTAAAATTTAAAAATAGCCTTTGTAAACTATTTTGACAAAGGTAATCTTCTTTTCGTTGCGCCCAGCTCTTAAATTTTTTGGTTTTACAACAAAATTGGATTCTTTTTGTATCGAACAAATTGTATGCCAATAGTATTAAATTTATTTTCTTTCAACTTTTTAGTGTATCATAGTACACAATAAAAGCAGCTACTTCAATCAACATTACATGTATAACCCATTCGATAAATTTCAACACAAGAAAAAAGCAGGCGCTAAAAAAGAAGAACATCGTCAACAAAAACGAACTATAAAAAAAGAATTGAAAGAGGAAAGAGAAAAAAGAAAAGCGGCTCGTTTTGGTAATACGGCGTCTCCCAAAAAAAACGCGTTCAACACACAACAAAAAGCAGCACCTATTAGTAATAAAGCTGTTTCTACCACTATGCCGCTTAATAAATATATAGCCCATTGTGGTATTGCTGCCCGGCGAGAAGCAGCCTTATTTGTAAAAGATGGAAAAGTAGAAGTGAATGGAAAAATAATACTAGAACCCGGTTTTAAAGTAAACGCTACTACAGATACTGTAAAAGTAAATGGTCGAAAAGTTTTTCTAGCTAAAAACGTAGTATACATTCTTTTAAATAAACCTAAAGATTATATTACTACCGTTGAAGATCCGCAGAATCGTAAAACCGTTATGCAGCTTATAAAACAAGCTACTACAGAACGTGTATACCCTGTTGGTCGTTTAGATAGAAATACAACAGGTGTTTTATTATTGACGAATGATGGCGAATTAGCCCAAAAACTTACACACCCTAAACATGGAGTAAAAAAAATATACCATGTGGAATTGGATAAGCCATTAACCAAAGCAGATATAGACATTATCGCTAAAGGCGTTTCATTAGAAGATGGCTTAGCAACCGTTGATGCTATTGGGTTTCCTTATCCAGCCGATAAAAAACAAGTAGGATTGGAAATACATAGTGGTAAAAATCGTATTGTACGACGTATATTTGAGCATTTAAAGTACGATGTCAAAAACCTCGACAGGGTTATGTTTGCAGGGCTTACTAAAAAAAATGTAGATCGAGGGAAATGGCGATTTCTTACCGAAAAAGAAGTACGTTTACTGAAGTATATGAACGCAGGAGAGAGATAAAAAATAACAACATAATTGTCAACTATTCAACACATCAACATTATACAAGAGCATATTGATTTTATTGCTGTAAATAAGCCAAGCGGTATGCTTTCTATTCAAGATAGAGCAGGAGAGGGTTCTTTAAAAGACGTACTAAAAGACCGCTGCGGATTAATATATACCGTGCATCGGCTAGATAAAGAAACAAGCGGCCTTATTCTTTTTGCACGCAATGAAGGAGCACATAAAAAATTATGTGCCTTATTTGAAAGTAGGAATATTGCTAAAACATATACAGGTATTGTATATGGCACACTAATGGAAAAGGAAGGTATTGTTGATCAACCTATTATGGAAAATCCCTCTAAAAAAGGGGTAATGATGATACATGCAAAAGGAAAATCCAGTATTACAGAATATCGTGTAATAGAAGAAACAGGTCCATTTTCTATTCTATCATTCAACATATTAACTGGTCGTACCCATCAAATTAGAGTACACATGCAACACCTTGGTCATCCTATTGCTTGCGATAGTTTGTATGGAAACAACCAACCCATATATGTTTCTGCATTTAAACGCAAGTTTAAGCTATCTAAAAAAGAAGAAACAGAAAAGCCAATATTAAATAGATTGGCCTTACATGCCTCTTCGCTTTCTTTTAAATGGAATAATGAGGATATTTATATAGAAGCTCCATTATATAAAGACATGAAAGCATTAATACAACAGTTAAAAAAAATGTATATCCTATCTAAAAAAGAAGAATAAAAAAATCTATGCCATCATCATTAAGTTCAAATAAAAAAAATCCAACACCAGAAAGGCTTTCGTTTTTTACAGCATTGTGTTTATCTACGCTTATCAGCTTAAGTATATATGTTGTTTTTAATCACTGGCTAATAGCAATTATTTTTTTAGCTTGTATATTCTTAAGTAGTTATTTTTTAGTTCAATACATTTTCGAAAAATTTATTAATCGAAAAATAAAACTTATCTATAAATATATTTATCAAACCAAAGCTGGCAGAAAAGAAGAGGTATACAATAAATATGTTTTACCTGCAAAAAGCATTGATGAAGTTCAACAAGATGTTGAACAATGGGCTGAACAACAAAAAACAGAAATTGAAATACTACATCGAAATGAAAAATATCAAAGAGAGTTTTTACAAAATTTATCGCATGAAATAAAAACGCCCATATTTGCCATACAGGGCTATATAGATATACTAATGGATGAAATAAAAAATGATCCAGCAGCAAAAAGGTTTTTAGAAAATACGAATAGAAATGTAACCCGACTAGTAAATTTGGTGAGCGACTTAGACGAAATAACCAAGCTCGAAAGTGGTCAGCAAAAATTACAACAAGAAAGCTTTGTTATACAACATATTATTACAGAAATTTTTGAAGATTTATCGCTACAGATAAAAGAGAAAAATATCAGTTGTAGTATTAAAAAAGGATGTGAGTTGCCCATTGTTGTTTTCGCAGACAAAGAAAAAATTACACAGGTAGTAACTAATTTAGTTATTAATGCTGTACGGTATGGAAAAATAAATGGCTCTATTATCATCAGTATTTATACAACCGACGAAAACCATGTTTTAGTAGAAGTAAGCGATGATGGCGTTGGAATACCCGAAGAACATTTACCTCGTTTATTTGAGCGATTTTATAGAGTGGATCGTAATCGTAGCAGAGAGTATGGGGGCAGTGGTTTGGGGTTGGCCATCTGTAAACATATTATAGAAGCGCACGGACAATCGATGCATGTGCGAAGTAAAGTAGGTGTAGGTACCACTATTGGATTTACATTATTAGCAAAAAACGAACTTGCCTAAAATAAACGTATTAATAGCATTATAGCAAGTCGCCTATAATGGTATGTTATCTGCAATTAGTAAACTGGGGCATTCTTTTAATGACCTCGTTATATATAGTTTTATTTTTACATTCCAACATTTATATATTTTCGTTCCTCAACTCAACAAGTATGAAAAAAATATTTTTCTTCTTATTTCTTATCATTTCATTCATTACAAAAGCTCAAAACATAGATTCCATCTGGATTGTAAACAATTACACCAAAATAGAAAAATATATAACGATGCGAGATGGAGTAAACCTATTTACGTCCATTTATTTACCAAAGGACTCTACCGAAAAGCATCCTATTCTTATGATGCGAACACCTTATTCTTGCGTAAAATATGGAAAAGAATTTTATCCTTTTTGGAAGAGGTACTACACTAAATATTTAAAAGAACACTATATCATGGTGATACAAGATGTTCGTGGAAGATATATGAGTGAAGGCCAATTTGTAAATGTGCGTCCTTTTAATAATAATAAAAAAACAAACAATGATATTGATGAAGCTAGCGATACTTATGATGCTGTAGACTGGATGGTAAAAAATTTACCTAATAATAACGAAAAAGTTGGTGTGTTTGGGATTTCTTATCCTGGCTTTTACGCTACTATGGCTGCATTAAGTAATCATCCAGCTATAAAAGCCGTTAGCCCACAGGCTCCTGTAACAGATTGGTTTATGGGTGATGATGATCATCACAATGGCGCATTTTTTTTAATGGATGCATTTAGTTTTAATTCTTGGTTTGAACAACCAAGACCAAAACCAACAAGTATAGATGCTAAGAATTTTACATATCCCGTAAAGGACAATTACCAATTCTTTTTACAAACCGGAGCGCTAAAAAACTTTAACCAAAAATATTTACATGATAGCATGATGTTTTGGAACGACTTGATGCAACATCCTAATTACGATGATTGGTGGAAAGCACGTAATGCAAGAGCTCATTTAAAAAACATACAGCCAGCGATGCTAATTGTTGGAGGATTATTTGATGCAGAAGATTGTTTTGGGGCTTGGAATACGTATAAAGCCATTGAAACGCAAAGTCCTAACACAAATAATAAAATTGTGATGGGCCCATGGTTTCATGGTCAATGGGCAAAAGACAAAGGCGATCATTTAGGCAATATTCAATTTGAAGCTAATACAAGCGAATGGTATGTAGATACTATAGAAATACCATTCTTCAATTATTATTTAAAAGGGAAAGGAAATGTTGATCAAATTAAAGAAGCCAATATATTTTTTACAGGCGAAAATAAATGGAAACATTTTTCACAATGGCCTCCGGTTGATATAGAAAACAAACCATTATACTTACATAATAATGGATATTTAGATTGGGCACTACCAGCAGAAAATAAAATAGCTTATTCAGCATATATAAGCGATCCTGCGAAACCCGTTCCATACGCAGAAAATGTGCACTTAAATAGAACAAGAGAGTATATGACGGATGATCAACGTTTTGCATCTAGAAGAACAGATGTATTAACATTTCAAACAGAGATATTAAAGGAGGATATAACATTGGCCGGACCCATAACGGCAGATTTGATGATAAGTACAACAGGAACAGACGCAGATTTTATTGTAAAACTCATTGATGTTTTTCCTGACAATTTTAAATATACTGATACAGATAAATATGTTATGGGTGGATATCAAATGCTCGTTCGTGGCGATGTAATGCGAGGTAGATACAGAAACAGCTTTGAAAAACCAGAACCTTTTATACCTAATAAAATTACAGAAGTAAAATATACCATGCCTGACATTGCACATACCTTTAAAAAAGGACATCGAATAATGGTGCAAGTACAAAGTAGCTGGTTCCCTTTGGTTGATCGTAATCCACAAAAATTTGTTGATATATATCATTGCAATGATAAAGATTTTCAAAAAGCTACTATTCGTATGTATCATTCTAAAAAATGGAATAGTAAAATCATATTGTCCATAATGAGATAGTTCGATTTTCTTTCATTCTAACCCTTGCAAGCCCGTTGCATTTACGTACCTTCGCCGGCCGATTCAATTATTTAATTTAATAAAATTTCTTTCCCCTCTAAAAAAGGGCTACAGGAGGCCGATTCATGAATATCAGAAACATAGCTATTATTGCGCACGTAGACCATGGTAAAACCACTTTAGTAGATAATATTTTACGACAAGCCAATGTCTTTCGCTCTCATCAAGAAACGGGCGATCTCATTATGGACAGTAATGAATTAGAGCGTGAACGAGGTATTACCATATTTAGTAAAAATGCAGCCGTAGTATATAAAGATGTAAAAATAAACGTGATAGATACCCCCGGTCACGCCGATTTTGGAGGAGAGGTTGAGCGGGTGCTAAAAATGGCCGATGGTGTTTTATTATTGGTTGATGCGTTTGAAGGGCCTATGCCACAAACCCGTTTTGTATTGCAAAAAGCTTTACAATTAAATCTAAAGCCTATGGTAATTATCAATAAAGTAGATAAAGAAAATTGTCGCCCAGATGAAGTGCACGATGCTATTTTTGAACTCTTTTTCAATTTAGATGCAACTGAAGAGCAACTTAATTTTCCAACCTTTTATGGTTCTGGAAAAAATGGATGGTTTAATAATTCACTTACGCCTTGTAATGATATTACACCATTATTAGATGGAATTTTACAGTATGTGCCCGAACCAAAAATTTCAGAAGGGCCAGTGCAATTACAAATTACCTCTTTAGACTATTCTTCTTTCCTAGGCCGTATTGCTATTGGCAAAGTAAATCGTGGTAGTATTAAAGAGGGGCAGCCTATTGCGTTAATACAAGCTGATGGAACCATCAAAAAATCTAAAGTAAAAGAATTATATGTGTTCGAAGGATTAGGAAAAAAGAAAGCAACAGAAGTAAAGGCAGGAGATATTTGTGCCGTTGTTGGATTAGAAAATTTTAATATTGGAGATACCATTGCTGATGCGGAAACCCCAGAAGCATTGCCTGTTATAAGTGTAGATGAGCCTACTATGAATATGTTATTTTCTATTAATAATTCTCCTTTTTTTGGAAAAGATGGAAAATTTGTAACTAGTAGGCATTTAAGAGATCGCTTGATGAAAGAAACAGAAAAAAATCTAGCGCTGAAAGTAGTAGATTCTGAAAATGCAGATAGCTTTTTGGTATATGGCCGCGGTATTTTACATTTGGGTATTTTGATAGAAACGATGCGTCGAGAAGGCTATGAGCTTACCGTTGGGCAACCACAAGTATTGACAAAAGAAATAGACGGACAAAAATGTGAGCCGTATGAAAATTTAGTAGTAGATGTCCCTCAAGAATATGCTAGTCGTGTAATAGATTTAGTTACTCGTCGCAAAGGAGAAATGTTGGTTATGGAAACTAAAGGATCTTTACAACATTTGGTGTTTGAAATTCCAAGTCGAGGATTAGTAGGATTACGTACCCAGGTGCTTACTTCTACCGCTGGGGAAGCTGTAATGGCGCATCGGTTCACAGAATATAAACCTTGGAAAGGTGTGATACCGGGGAGAAACAACGGAGTACTATTGGCAAAACAAAATGGAACAGCCACTGCTTATTCTATAGATAAATTACAAGACAGAGGATCTTTCTTTATAGATCCTGGTCAAGAAATATATGCCGGACAAATTATAGCGGAGCATATAAAACCAGGTGATTTAGTAGTAAATATTATTGAAGGAAAAAAATTAACGAACATGAGAGCTAGTGGTACAGATGATTCCGTACGTATTGCTCCTAAAATACAAATGACGTTAGAAGAGTGTATGGAATATATTCAACAAGATGAATGTATTGAAGTTACGCCCAATCACATTCGTATGCGTAAAACCATATTAAATGAAGAAGAAAGGAAAAGAAAGCAAAAAACAATGTAATAAACACGCTGTATAAATTTTAACTGTATGAAAAAAGTGTTTAAACCTTTGAATGAAACTTGGTTCTAATACCAATTCAACATAATTTGTACATCAACACATCGAAAAATGAACATTTATGACATATAAAAATATTGTTTCCTTAACTGGTTTTAGTGGATTATTTGAACTAATTAATAGTCGAAAAGATGGTGCCGTAGTGCGCTCTCTAGAAGATAAACAAACTAAATTTGTTTCTGCTCGTTTACATGCTTTAACACAAATAGAAAGTATCGAAATATATACCACCCAGGGAAATGTAAATTTAGTGGAAATATTCAAGGCTATGCAAACGGTTACAGATCCTTTGCCTAACGAAAAAGATAATACTGCGCTTAAAGCTTATTTTCAAAAAATATATCCTTCCATCGATTTGAATCGAGTATATGTAAGCGATATGAAAAAAATGATAAAATGGTTTAATATCTTACAAGAAAATAAAATAGACTACAATACAGCCATATCTAAAGAAGAAGAAATTATTGAGCAGCCAGCAATTGAAAAGAAAGAATCTAAAGAAATTAAAGACCATGCAGCAACGAGTAAACCAAAGAAAACAGCCACCAAAAAGGTAAGCGACTCAAAAATAAAAGATTCAGTACCTAAAAAATCTACAACACGAAAAAAGAAAGTAGAGGATTAAGCATAAGGTTAATAATTCAGATGAACGTATATCATAAGTTACAGTTGAAATATACTGTAACTTTTTATTTTTGCTGACACTTTAAGCTCTTACAATAATACATACTAAATTTTTTAATCATGACAGCCGATATTCAAAAACTAGATCGTCAATTTGTGCCTAAAGATTTTACCATCACTACTTGGGAATCTTTAGAACCCTTTTTTAAGAACCTACTAGATGAACCTATTGCTTCTAAGCAAGCATTAGAAGGCTGGCTGTTAAAGCTAAGTGAGCTGGAAGCTGTGGTAAGCGAAGATGCTTGTTGGCGGCAAATTCGCATGACATGTGATACGGAAAATAAAATATTAGAAGAAGCGTTTAATTATTTCTGTTTGGAAATACAACCGAAACTTCAACCTTATGCCGATCAACTCAATAAAAAATTATTAGCCTCTTCATTTACACAAGAACTAGATAAAAAAGAATACTTCACCTATCTGCGTAATGTCAAAAAAAGTATTGATTTATATAGAGAAGAAAATGTTCCTATACAAGCGCAGTTAAGCGTACTGCAACAGCAGTATGGTGTCATTACGGGAAAAATGACGATACAGGTTGATGATAAAGAATATACCTTACAACAAGCTGCTAAATTTTTAGAAAATCCCGATCGACAACTAAGAGAAACTGTTTATCATAGCATACAAAAGCGTAGACTACAAGACAAAGAGGAGCTTAATGCTTTATATACACAATTAATACAACTACGCAATGCGATTGCGCAGAACGCAGGATTTCAAAACTATAGGGATTATAAATTTGTAGAATTAGGACGATTTGATTACTCCAAAGAGGATTGCTACCAATTTCACGAAGCTATTAAAACACACGTTGTACCATTTGCAAACAAAATATATCAACGCAAAAAAGAAAAATTAAATGTTGAAACGCTGCGTCCATGGGATTTGCAAGCAGAGCCTGCCGGTATACAACCATTACATCCATTTAGCACGGGAACAGAATTGTTAGAAAAATCTATTATGTGCTTTGATAAATTACATCCTTTTTTTGGTGATTGTCTACGTAAAATGAATGCACTTAAGCATCTAGATTTAGAAAGTAGAAAGGGGAAAGCACCTGGTGGATATAACTGTCCGTTGGCTGAAAGTGGCGCCCCATTTATATTTATGAATGCAGCTAGCCAAATGCATGATGTAACGACCATGGTACACGA
>CAYVXB010000019.1:0-22510 GCA_964454275.1 uncultured Chitinophagaceae bacterium
GTTTGATATTTTCACTTATTTATGATTAATATAGTTTCATAGAAAGCATATCGAGAATTGCTGATATGCTTTTGTATTTTTGTGGTCAATTGAGCCAATCTATACATTATAAAAACTTAGGATTAATAGGCTATGCCGATGCATGGTCTTTACAAGAGCAACTATTACAAGAAAACATTCAAACTAAACTAGAAAATAGGAAAGCCATTGAGAATAATATAGTTTCTCTACTAACTACACAACATCATATTTTATTTTGTGAACATTATCCTGTTTATACCTTAGGAAAAAGTGGTAAAGCAGAACATATATTAATTAGTGAAGAAAAAAGAAAAAAAAGAGGAATTGATTTTTTTAAAACCAATCGCGGTGGAGATATTACCTTTCATGGGCCCGAACAACTAGTCGTTTATCCTATTTTAGATTTAGAAAAATTTTATACTGATATTGGTAAATACTTGCGCAATTTAGAAGAAGTTGTTATTCAAACATTAGCTCATTTTAATATTAAAGGAGAAAGATCTATTGGGGAAACAGGTGTTTGGATAGATGTTGATAAAGAAGAAAAAGTTCGTAAAATATGTGCTATAGGTATACGTTGTAGCCGTTGGATTACCATGCATGGTTTAGCCTTAAATGTAAATACGGATCTACAATACTTTAATTATATTATACCTTGTGGTATTACTAATAAGCAAGTAACGTCTATGCAAAAAGAATTAGGCAAACCCATTGTAATGAATGAGGTAAAAGAAGTCCTTAAAAATAAATTTGAGGAAGTGTTTGAAGCAGTAATACAATAGTGACATCAAAAATCTTTCGGTATATATACTTTATTTTTTTCCTTCAATTTATCCTCTTCATATAATTCAAATTTAAACCAGCCAGCGTGTATAAAATTGGTTTTATCTACTATTAAAAAAGGCTCTTTAATATTTTTCATTTCAAATAATGGTGTGTCATCCATTTCAAAAAAATGAATACGATAATGCTTTCGTGGCACATCTGGCAATGCTATTTTTACATGTCCTTCTTTTGCTGTAAAAATGTATATAGAAGGGATAAAAACTTCTTGGGGGATAAACGATTTTAATAAAACGGTATCAAATGTTTTGCTAAACAACGTATCTTTTGTTGTATGTAGGATTGAGTCTTTAAATCGCTCAAACTTGCCTACATCAAAAGTGTATAAAATACTATCTCCTTTTTTTACACTGATCGTTCGCTTGTCTATATATTCAACCGAAGGTGTGCTATCTCTTTTAAGGTATACATTGGGATCTTGTGGGCGTTTGGCTTCTGTAAAAAAATAATTACCCCCATCTAACACATAAAAAATTCTATAATACATATTATTTATAGGGGCGGCATTATCAACATACCCATTAATAGGCTGTTTGGGTGATGGAGCAGAAAAAATAGTTTTAAAATTTTTACTGCTATCAAATGAACGCTGTATCAATATTTGATTACACGTACTAAAGGGATTAATCCATTTGATTTGAATACGATTATTCCCTTTATCGATTACCGAAAATTTAGGTAACGTATCTTGAGCAGAAAGATAAAAAAAGTGTACACTAAAAAATATAAAAATGATGCTACGCTTGCCCATCCAAAATAAATTTGAAAACATGAAGATAAATGAAACTACCTATTAAAATAGTAAACTTTTTGACAATAAAGACCGGTTACCTTGTAATCCTCCCGTATGAATAATTAAAAGTTTACTATGTTTAGGAAAATAGTTTTGCTCTATTAAGTTATAAACTCCATAGAACATTTTTGCTGTATACACAATATCTGTGGGTACCTTATGGTTTTCATACAAATGATTCATGAAATCAATTAATGCTGGCGAGTGTTTTGCAAAGCCTCCAAAATGAAAATCATGTATCAATTCAAAAGGCGCATGAGGCTGATTATACAAGAATTTTTCTATGTCCAATTGCAAGGAAACGTTTTTCTTCATACTGCTTATACCTAGTACTTTTTGATGCCTTAATGCAGAAAGACATAAGCCTGCCATTGTTGTTCCTGTACCTACCGCTGTAATAATATGTGTATATTTTTCACGCTCAACCTGTTTCAGTATTTGCTTACATCCCTCCACACCTTCCATGCTATAACCACCCATATCTATCCAAAAGCTATTACTATAACTTGCTATACAATTATTTAGCTTCTCTATATTGTTAAAATCAGATGGTTTCATAAAAAGCAACTCCATTCCGAATGCTATACAATCATTTAGCGTAGGCGTTAACGCCGTATAATCATGTGCTTTAACAACACCCACACTACGCAATCCTAAGGCATTAGAAATATAAGCAGTGGCTACTAAATGATTAGAGTAAAATCCTCCTGTAGTTATAATAGTAGTACAGTTTTTTTCTAAAGCCTTTTGTAGTGGTATTTGTAATTTAAATATTTTATTCCCCGATACAATAGGATGAATTTCATCCAATCTTAAAACATCTATACCTATAAAGTTATTACCAAAATAGGATCCATGCAATTCCTGTAATACACTTTTATTTTGTATCAATGCTTCAATATCTAATACCATATATTCATTTTATATTGAATGTAAAATTGAATGTGTAGCTTCGCCATTAAACAAATGTATATCATGCAACCTACTCTTGTTATTTTGGCTGCTGGCATGGCCTCTCGCTACGGAAGTATGAAACAAATGCATCAATTTGGCCCTAGCGGAGAAACGATTATGGAATACTCTATTTTCGATGCTATACAAGCAGGCTTTGGCAAAGTTGTTTTTATTATTCGTAAAGATTTTGAACAACCCTTTAAACAAATATTTGAACCAAAATTAAAAGGTAAAATACAAACAGCATATGTATTTCAAGAAATAGATGCTTATACAAAAGGTTATAAAATACCCATGGGGCGAAATAAACCCTGGGGAACTGCGCATGCTATGTTATGTGCCAAAAATGAAATACAAGAACCTTTCGCGGTCATTAATGCAGATGACTTTTATGGCCGAGAATCTTTTTTAAAGGCATATCAATTTTTAACCAGCCTATGTAATGAAAAAAAACATGCACTAATAGGGTATGAACTCGCTAAAACGCTTTCGCAGTATGGATCAGTAAGCAGAGGTGTTTGTAAAGCAGATACTCAACAACACCTGCTTTCAATAACAGAGCGAACAAAAATTTATTCAAAAGATAATACAATCGTATACGAAGAGAATGGAAAAATAGTGAAAGAGGACACAACAGCTAAAGCATCCATGAATTTTTGGTGCTTTCATCCTACTATCTTTTTATTGATAGAAAATCTTTTTAATGACTTTTTAAAATTAAATGGAACTAATCTTGCATCAGAGTTTTTTATTCCTATTGTCGCAGATTATTTTATACAACAAGGCTTGGGAACTATAACGGTTATACCTACTGCTGCAAATTGGTTTGGAGTAACCTATAAAGAAGATGCCCCAGGTGTTATAGAAAATATTCAGCAAATGACGCAAGAAGGGCTGTACCCAAGCAATTTATGGTCTACAGAAGTATTACAAAAAAACATATGTTAGTTACTTTAACAATTACTCAACGTTTAATAGGTAACAAAGTCGAACATGTTCTTACATTTGTAAAATATTGATACCTCTACAATCATTAGCCGTAATCTTTGTTCTTCATTTATATACATAATGTATGAAAAAAAAGTATTTATTTTTAATCTACTGCTTATACAGTATGCGCTTATTTGCGCAAATGCCTGATTCTACGAAACCTTCCCACAATCCATCTAATAGGCAAGCCATAAATATGGGCCATTTATATGGAAAAATAGTAGATAGTAAAAACAATAAGGGCATGGAAGCAGCATCTGTGCAACTTATTGCTTCAAAATTCAATCCTTCAACACAAATAAAAAAAGATACTATAATAGCAGGAATGCTTACAGAAGCGAATGGAGATTTTAGTTTAGAAAGTCTTCCTATAATGGGGAAATTTAAATTAATAGTTACCGCTATTGGTTATAAAGCCTATAACACAACTGTTTCTTTTGATATAGATATGAGCAATAAAGACATGCAAAAAATATTAGGCAATGTTGATAAAGATTTAGGGAATATAAAACTAGAGATGGAAGGTCAAAGTCTTACAGAGGTGGTTATTACGGGTACTAAACCATTATTTCAACTAGGTATCGATAGAAAAATATTTAATGTAGACAAAAACTTAACCAGCACGGGGCAAACTGCAACTGAAATCATGCGCAATATTCCTTCGGTTAATGTGGATATCGACGGCAATGTTACCCTCAGAGGTGCTGCACCACAACTTTTTGTAGATGGCCGTCCAACAGTGCTTTCATTAGATCAAATACCAGCAGACGCTATTGAAAGTGTAGAGCTTATTACAAACCCATCTGCTAAATATGATGCCTCTGGTGGCAGCGCAGGTATATTAAATATTGTATTGAAAAAAAATAAAAAAATAGGATACAATGGGAATCTTCGATTAGGCATAGATTCTAGAGCTCGCCCTAATGGGGGTGGGGATATTAATTTAAAACAAGGCAAATGGAATTTCTCGGCAAGCATGCTGTACAAGGGACGAAAAAATATTGCAGATGGGTTTGCATTTCGCCAAAACACAACAGATATTCCAAAAGCAAATCTTACACAAAATAATGATGTAACAACAAAAGGATATTTTGGCTTTGGTCGTTTTAGCATAGATTACTTTGCAAGCAATAGAACCACCTTTACACTTTCGCAACATGTTGGACAAGGCAAAATGGACAATTATGATACGCTAGACTTTAAAATGGATTCTTTATACAGCCCTCCAACATATGAAACAGCAAATAGATACACCCTAGGCAAAATTAATTTTAAACACTACGCTACCACATTAGCCTTTAAACATACTTTCCCCAAAAAAGGACATGAAATAACAGCTGACGCTACTTTTCAAATAAGAAGTTTTAAAAATAATACTGCTTTTTCCAATCAATATTATTTACAAAACGGAACACCAAAAGGTAATGCATCCAATCAACTAATATTACTAGATGGGCTTAATAAAAGACTGCTTGTACAAGTTGATTATAGCTATCCCATAAAAGAAAATACTAAAATAGAAACAGGGTTAAGAACCTCTATTCGGAAAGCAGAAAACAATAATGCTAATTATATTAACGATGTATTAATTAAAGCAGCAGGTAATAATTACATATACAATGAACAAGTATATGCTGGCTACATAAACTATATGGGTAAAATAAAAACATTTAGCTATCAATTGGGGCTACGAGCAGAAAGCTCTGTATACGATGGAAAATTAACCAACACTGGGCAATCTTTTTCCAATCGCTACATCAATAATATATTTCCCAATGTGTCCTTGACAAAAAACTTAAATGACAAACAAGATATACAACTGAATTATACCAGACGCATTGAGCGACCCAATTTTTTTCAACTTTCTCCTTACATTGATTATGCCGACACACTGAATTTAAACAAAGGCAATCCCGATTTGAAGCCGGAATTCGCAAACGTATTAGAGTTATCTTATTCCAATAACTTTAATACCAACTACATGTTAATGGTTACACTATTTTATAAGTATAGTAATGATATTGTTACAAGATATCAAACAAAAGAAAAAAATCCTATTAGTGGGAAAGACGTTATCCTAAACACATACATCAATGCAAACTCTAGTCAAAATTATGGTATAGAATTAACCAATAAAAGCACAGTAGCTACTTGGCTAGATATTATGCCCAGCATAAACATTTATAATTCTAGTATTAACAGTAGCAATATTAGTGCAGCCTTAAATAATCAACGTTGGAGCTGGTTTGGAAAATTAAACACTACTATAAAAATTCCTAGCAATTGGAACATACAACTATCTGGAGACTACCAGTCCGAAACAGTTTTGCCTCAAAATACAGGTGGAGGTGGCCGCCCTGGAGATGGCGGGGGGCCGTTCATGAGCTTAGGAGGTACCACTTCACAAGGTTATATAAAACCTAATTATGGAATAGATATTGCCATCAAAAAAGATTTTCTCAAGAATCGTGCTATATCTGCAACGCTTAGTGTAAGTGATATTTTTAAAACGCGTAAGTACGCTGCATTTTCAGAATCTCCATTTTTTACACAAGACGTATGGCGTCGTAGAGATTGGCAATTAATTCAATTGAATCTTAGCTATCGATTTGGAAAGGTTAATGCCAATTTATTTAAACGCAAGAATACCAAAGCAACTGATTTACAAGATGGAATGGGAATGTAAAAAAGAATAATTGAGCGTAGCATTTCAACTTAATATATTCCTACTCATTCGTATATCAACCATTGGTGCCTTTTGCCTTAACATACTCCTCTGTCTCTAGTAAGGGGTTGGGTATAAGTAAATCTTCTTTTTTATAAATAAATCCCTTCCGTTGATAATTAGCAGGTGCAAAGGTTTCGCTTAAATAAATAGCATCTTTAGGACAAGCCTCTTCACATAAACCACAAAAAATACAGCGCAGCATATTAATTTCATATTTAGCGGCATACTTTTCTTCTCTATATAAATTTTCTTCCTCTGGTAAGCGTTCTGCTGCTTCCATAGTAATGGCTTCTGCAGGACAAGCTACTGCACACAATCCACAAGCAGTACATCGTTCACGACCGTCTTCATCTCTATTTAGTACATGTAATCCTCTAAAAACGGGGCTGAATGGACGTTTTTGTTCAGGATAATTTATGGTTGCTTTTTTCCTAAAAATATGTTTAAACGTTATGAGCATGCCTTTTAGAATAGATGGTAGATACATCTTTTCCCAAAAATTCATGGGTTTACGATTAACTACTTTTGATTTATGGGTTAGGGCTTGCATTTGTTAACTCGTTATACATTTTCTCTATTTTATTTCTTAGGGGGATAATATTATTTTGAATGGTTTCCCAAACCATTATCCAGTTTATATTAAAATATGCATGAACATAATAATGTCTGGTAGAGATCATTTTAAGCCATTCAATATCATTATATTTTAATTGTATTTCACTACTCAAAAAATTAGCTGCCTCACCCATTATTTCTATTTGCTTAAGCAGTGCATATTTTAATATATCATTTCTGTAAAATTCATCCTCTGTAATGTCTTTTATTTTATCTAGTATAAAATCAACAGCTTGTAATATATGCTCCAGCCTCATTCTATCAGCCTCACCCTTTTTCATACAATATTTTTTTTTGTTGATTAATATGTACTATTAAATCCCAATTAGAGGTGTGTTCTGGTTTACTTACATTAGAAACAACATCTACTTTTCGTTTAAAAATATCTTGTAGTTCGTTATACCAATTATAAAATTGCCAACCAATATGTTTTGTACGATCAAGATCTACCAATAAATCTATATCGCTATTTTCATCTTCATCGCCTCTGGCATAGCTTCCAAATAGATATACTTTTTTTACAGGCTTATCTTTAAAATATTCCTGCACTATTTTTTTAATATGTTCTTGTGAAAGGATCATTTTATATTATTTCTTTAACCATAAAATAACTGCACCTGTTATAAGCATATTAACTAACGCAAGTGGAATTAATACTTTCCAGCCTAAATTCATTAATTGATCGTATCTAAACCGAGGGATTGTCCAACGCACCGACATAAATAAAAATAAGAAAAAAGCAATTTTTAAGAACAATGCTGCTCCACCAATTAGCGCAGCAACATTAGGTGACAAAGCACTTTCATTCAAAAACGGCACATCATATCCTCCAAAAAATAAGGTAGCCATAACCGCGCTACTGATGAACATATTAATATATTCTGCAAATAAATAAAATCCCAACTTCATAGAGGAATATTCTTGATGATAGCCGAAGTTGAGTTCATTTTCTGCTTCTGGTAAATCAAATGGGGTACGGTTACATTCTGCAAAAGCACAGATAAGAAAAATTAAAAATCCTAAAGGTTGATAGGCAATGTTCCATAAAGCATGTGGTGCCATTTGTTGTGCTACAATAGTTTTCATACTTAATGAACCCGTAAGCATTAGTAATGCAATAAGCGAAAGCCCCATTGGCAATTCGTAACTTATAACTTGTGAAGCTCCTCTTAAGGCTGCTAATAAGGAAAATTTATTGTTAGAAGCCCAACCGCCAATCATAATACCATATACGCCCATACTTACTGCACCGAATATGTATAGAATACCAATATTGATATCTGCTATTTGAAGATTAATGGTTCTACCAAATAATGCTACCTTATCTCCCCAAGGAATTACAGCACTTGTCATCATAGCCATTAACATGGCTAAGCATGGACCAAGTATAAATAAAAATTTATTAGAAGAATTAGGGATAATTTCCTCCTTAAAAAATAATTTTAAACCATCCGCTAAAGGCTGTAGTATGCCAAAAGGTCCAGCTCTATTTGGTCCTTTACGATCTTGTATAATAGCTGCCACCTTACGTTCAGCCCATGTACTGTACATGGCCACTCCCAATGAGGCCATTACTACGGCTACCGTAAGACAAAATTTTTCCACAATGAAAAGCCAGTCAATGTTAAGCAAGAGCATTGGTAAGAGAATTTATAGCCTCGCAAAAGTAACAATTCTTTACAAAGCTTAATAATTAATCTTGTTACGCACTTAGCCAGTTTTGCATTATCACTTCACCATGGGGCGTTAATATGCTTTCTGGATGAAATTGCATACCTGTTACATTCAAACTTCGATGTTGCAAAGCCATGATATAGCCATTATCATCAACCGCTGTTATTTCCAGTGCTGCAGGAAAATTTTCTTTACTAACTATCCAACTATGGTAACGACCAACTTGTATTTTTTCAGGAAGCCCACTAAATAAATTATGTTGAATGTTGAATGTTGAATGTTGAATGCTTATAGGCGTTGCTACCCCATGGTATACTTGCTCTAGATTAATCAATGTTGCTCCAAAAGCTTGCGCAATCGCTTGATGGCCTAAACATATACCCAGCAATGCTTTTGAAGCAGCATATTTTTTGATAACAGGCAACAACATACCGGACTCTTCAGGAATACCTGGGCCTGGTGAAAGTATAATTTTATCATACACCGAAAATTGTTCTAAACTCCATTCATCGTTTTTTACTACATCAATTTTTTGTCGTAGTATTTTTTCTACTAAATGAACAAGGTTATAAGTAAAAGAATCGTAATTATCTAGTATAACAATTTTCATAAATAATATTTACAATCGCTCAATACCTAATCCACTTTTATCTGAAACAGTTATATATCCATTATTGTATGATAAACCTGTTGCTACATCTTCTTTTAGTAATAACGGCCCATCTATATCTGCATAATCGACTAATGGAAGTAAATGTGCAGCAGCGGCTGTTCCTATTGAACTTTCATTCATACTTCCAATCATAATTTTAAGATTATGATTTCGAGCATTTTCTATCATTCGTTTGGCAGGTGTAATACCGCTACATTTTGTTAGTTTAATATTAATGCCATGAAAGCATGATGCACATTGAATTACATCATTTTCACTTACACAACTTTCATCAGCAAATAAAGGAATAGAACTATGTTGATATACGTATCGCATTCCTTCCCAATCATTTTTTGCTAAAGGTTGTTCCACTAATTCAACACCCAATAATTGTAATGATTTAATTATACTCAAAGCTTGTGATGCAGTCCAAGCTGCATTCGCATCCACTCTAAAAATAGCATTAGTATGTTTACGTAATTCTTTTATAATAGATATATCATCTGTTGTTCCTAATTTTATTTTATAAATAGGCCAAGGGTGTTGCTTCAATTTTTCAATCATAACATCAATGTCGTCTAACCCAATAGTATAGTTTGTTTGTGGGGCTTTAGCATAATCTAAATTCCATAATTTATATAAGGCCTTACCACGCATTTTTCCATATATATCCCATGCTGCTATATCTAAAGCACATACTAAAAATGGATTATCTGGAATAAGATGATGTAGGTAATGCCAATATCTTTCTGGTGTTGTAAAGGCAAATTTTTCTATTTGTGTTTTCTTAGCCTCTATATCGTTTATTATTTTTTCTAGAGAATATGGATAGTAACTAATAATAGGGGCCTCTCCATAACCTTTAATGCCCAAATGCTCTAACTCTACACCTACTATTGTCTGATGTGCTTTGCTTGCTTTAGAAATTGTAAACAGATATTGAAAGGCTAATTGATATGTTTTATAAGACAGTTTCAATAGATTTTTTTTAACACCTACAAAGTAACCTTAAAAAATGAACCCAATAGCAACCATCCATAAAAAATTAATAACGCCTATTGGATAGTCAATACTTGTCGTTTACTATTAAAAGGATATAAAAAATAAGGTTGTTGAAATACTATATTAAAATGATATGTATTGGGAATACTTGGCATGTCTACCTTTGCGGCAATTTGTAGTTGTTTTTGGGGAGGCAAACGAAATACCTCTTGATCAAAATGCACTTTTGTAACTTTCATACTATTCCAACCACTATCTGTTGGTACAAATAATGCTTTAACCACTACCGGAAAGGCTGTATCGTTTAAATAAATAGCATAATTGTATGGATTATATATATTCAACATTACATTTTTTGTAGTACCAGCTTTTATTTTTTCGGGAAATTTCGTGTAATCTATCTGTAAATTTCGGATAGTATTATAGTGTGTAATATATGTTGCATAAATAGTATCTCCCTTACTTAAAGCATATGCGATAGATCCTGGCGTATGATAGTCACGAATAAAAACAACCGACTTGCCATATAATATTTCATCTCTATTTTGCCATATATCATATTGATTTTGTCGATAATTTATATTGTTATGTGTTGTAGCAAATATCCCCGTATAAAAAGTATATTTTGATGGCATTTGATAGGTGTCTTCAAATATTACAGGCGTATTTCCTAATACATTATGTATTTTTTTATATCGTTTAAGATCATGAAACTCTGTATCTACAGGCAGTATATCTATTGCTATTCCTAATCGTAAAATAAATATAAGTATGGCTGTAGGATATAAAACACGTAGAATGTATTTTCTAGTTTTAAATAATAAAATAGTTTTTTGATATAGAAAAATAACAGTAGGAATAAATGTAATAATTAACCATTGCGGTTGTACATGACCACGAATAGAAGAAAGCAAAAAGAAAAAAAATGTTCCAACAACAATATAGTATAATGCTTTTTGAAAAAGATTATCCCATCTATACTTAATAAATACCCAAACAATGAGAGGAAATAAAAGGGGATTAAAAATTACAAATAGGTTTAAGAAATATTCAATAGTATAAAAATAATCATACGAAGATTCAGATCGTTCTATCAAATGATATTTTATAGAAGGGAAGTCGTGGTTCCATTGCCACAAAATATGAGGTAGAAATAATAAAATACTAATAGCAATAGCCATCCAAGTTTGGGGCTTTTTTAAAATTTTTAGATTCGAAAGTACAATGAACAATAATACCAATATGGCATGATACTTACTATATAACATTGCCGCAATAACAACACCCATAATAACAGCCAATGTATATGTAGCATTTTGCAGAAATTGATAGTACAGGTATAAAAACAACGTTGAAAATAATAATAACGGAGCGTCGGGTGTAGCAACAAAGCCATATATGTGCATAAGCGGGAATGCAAAAAGCAAAGCTCCAAATAGCCAATGGGATTGATTTGCTGATGCATGAGCCGATTGATTATTTGCCATTAACCATGCCAAATAACCAGTTACTGACGCAGCCACAACTACAACCAATCTAACACCTAACGTATTATGAAATAATGTATATCCCAACTTTACGAATAGTGCTATTGCAGGTGGATGATCGAAATACCCCCAATCCAAATATTGAGCATACATCCAATAATAGGCTTCATCATCGGCAAGTTCTGTAAATATCGCTTGCAGAATATTGATGATAAAGAATCCAAGCAGTAAATAAAATAGGGTGCTACACTTTATATTGAGTAGTTTTTTTTTCACTATGGTATACAAATTTAACAACTACAAAATTTTCATCTCCTCACCAATACGGAGTAATAGTAATTTTTTTTCAGCAATTTTAAAATCATTTATTGCTTTTGCATGATCTATTTTAATAAACCCAAAGGTATCATAATGTACACCCACAACTGTACTACACTGAACAAAATCTGCTGCCCTAATAGCATCTGTAACACCCATAGTGAAATTATCTCCAACAGGCATCACTGTAAAATCAAGCTTAGCCCAATGGGGTATCAATTGCATATCCATTGTTAATGCGGTGTCTCCAGAATAATAAAAATTGCCTTCCTCTGTTGTAAAAACAAATCCCATAGGATTGCCACCATAACTACCATCAGGCATGCTAGAAGAATGTACAGCATGCACACATTTAACAACACCAAAATCAAAACACCATTGACCGCCATGATTCATAGGATGTGTTTTGCTAATGCCCTTTGATTGCAACCAGCTCATTACTTCAAATGCTCCCACACAAGTGGCCCCTGTTTTTTGCGCAATATGTACACAGTCTGCAATATGATCGCCATGGCCATGCGATAAAAATATATAATCTGCCTCCACTTTATTTATGTCAATATGTTTAGCTAGATCATTGGGGGTAATAAATGGATCAAATAATATTTTTTTCCCTTTTGTTTCTATCAGAAAACAAGCATGACCATAATAAGTAAGTGTCATTTTAATGAATGGTTAAATTTAAATAATCAACTATGGATTAAGATTACAGTTCAAACTTATAGCCTACTCCTTTTACTGTTTTAATACAATCAATACCCAATTTTTGGCGAATTTTTCTTACATGTACATCAATTGTTCTATCTCCTACAATAACCTCACTACCCCATATTTTACTTAATATTTCATTGCGTAAGCATACATGGCCAGGATTAGAAGCCAATAAATATAATAGTGTAAATTCTTTTTTGGCTAATATTTTCTCTATTCCATCTACAATTACTACAAATCGATTGGGATCTATAACAATGTTTTTTATATGTATTTTTTTATCTGTATGCTTGTGTACATTGCGAAATAATGCATTAACTCTACTCACCAATATTTTTGGGCTAATCGGCTTTCGAATATAATCATCCGCTCCCATTTCAAATCCTTTTAAATGCGTTTGCTCATCGCTAAGTGCAGTTAAAAAAAGAATAAATGTTTTTTGAAACTCAGGTAGTATGCGTAATTGCTGACATACCTCAATACCCGTTTTACGGGGCATCATAATATCCAATATAATTAAATCGGGCTGAATTTTTTGAGCTTTTTCATACGCCTCTAGGCCATCCTTCGCTGTATATACGTCATATCCTTCTTTGGCTAAATTGTATTGAACAATTTCTAAAATATCTACCTCATCATCTGCAATAAGAATTTTTTTTAGCTTGCTATTCACAGAAATATTTTTTGCAAATGTAACTTTATTCTTTTCCTTTTAGCAAATCGGGTCTACGTTCTTGAGTACGCAATACAGATTGTTCATATCGCCACTCTTCCACTTTAGGCGTATTACCCCCTAATAATATATCTGGAACTTTCCATCCTCTAAAATCAGCAGGGCGGGTGTATATAGGTGGTGCTAATAAATTATCTTGAAAGGAATCAAACAATGCGGAAGTTTCATCGCTAAGTACACCAGGTATTAAACGTCCAATAGCATCTACTACTACTGCAGCAGCAAGCTCTCCCCCGCTCAACACATAATCTCCCACAGATATTTCACGGGTTATAAAATGCTCTCTTACCCGTTCATCAATACCTTTATAGTGTCCACAAATAATTAATAACTTTTTTTGAAGAGATAGTTGATTCGCTATTTTTTGATTAAACAGTTCTCCATCAGGTGTCATATATATTACATCATCGTAAGATGTATTTTTTTGTAAGGCCTCAATAGCATTCACTAATGGTTCTATCATTAATACCATTCCAGCCCCACCACCAAAAGGATAATCGTCTACCTGTTTCTGTTTATGAGCACTATAATCTCTTAAATTAATAATATTAATCTGCAGCAAGCCCTTATCCTTAGCCCTTTTTAAAATGGAATGATTAAAGGGGCTTCCCAACAAATCAGGAACAACTGTAATGATATCAATTTTCACATTCGTCATTTTTAATTCAACATTTTATTCATGCTTCTTGCCCTATCCATACCGCACCACCTATACTATTCCGTCGAGCACCTGTAACAGATGCCATTGTTGTATTTTCTTCCCTCCAACGTAATATACCAAGCAACGCCATAATTAATGCTTCCTTATATTGTATAGTAGCTTTATCAGGAACTATAACTTCTATATGTAAAGAAGAAAGTTGATGTTGTAGCTGTTCTATTAAGTATGTATTTAAAGCCCCACCCCCTGTAATAAACAATGACTGTTGCTGATTTTCATGGCTACCACCCATGTACGCAATGCTATTGCGTAGTTGAAATGCTATATGCTGCACATACGTATGCAATGCGTCTTCTATGCTAATATTAAAAGACTCTATTATAGGCAATAGTACATCTATCCCAAATTCATTAGCTAATGATTTGGGAGGCAATTGTTGATAATATGGTTGACTATTTAAAGCATCTAACAAGGCTTGACAACATGTTCCTTTTGCAGCTAGAGCACCATCAGCATCCATATCCAGATTCTTTTTTGCAGCAAGTGCATTCAGCACTCTATTAGCAGAGCAAACGTCAAAAGCTTTGTACGTATTATTATTTTTTATGGTGATATTAGCAATGCCGCCAATGTTCAACCAATAATTATAGTGTGCAAAAAGCAACTGCTCTCCTTTCGGAACAATGGGCGCTCCTTGTCCACCTAATGCTACATCTATAACACGCAAATCATTTACTACATTAATACCTGTTCCTACTGCAATATCTGCTCCACTTCCTATTTGAGCCGTTATACCTGCAGCAGGATTATGCAATACGGTATGTCCATGTGATGAGATTAATTGTACCTGATGATGTAGATGATGTTTATCAATGAACGCATTCACCTGTTCTGCTATCCAACGTCCATATTCTGTATGTAGTAAATGATAGTCATATACAGAAAGTTGAGCAGCATTTTTTAACCGGTTATTCCACTCCCTTGTGTACGCAATTGTTTCCACATGCTGCAATGTATAACTCCATTGACCTGCTGTCTCGTGAAATTCGACAAAAGCAATATCTAGCCCATCAAGCGAGCTGCCACTCATTAAACCTATAGCGCGATATAGCATACTTTTTATATGATTAAAAAAAATAAAAATAGATATTACTTATTGAACGTATTTATATTTCTCAAAACATTTTTGAATATAATAACCTAATTCCAAATCATTAAGGTTAAGTAACATCTCGTAACTGGGTTTATACTGTTCTATAAAAATTTCTAGTTCGGGCGATTGTAAATGAGTAAGCTTTTGAATGAATGCCTTACTAAATCTATGATTTATGTATTTACTACGTTCTTGCTCTATCAATCTTTCTTGTAATTGTGTTATTCTTTTGTTTCGTTTAAATCGAAAAATGTTAATGAGCTCATCTACATTTAGTCCGCCGCCATTAAACCGTAGAGTAGGTTTTTGGAAATTAAAAATCTTAGCGTAATCATTTCTATTTTGAATAGAATCCAACTTGTACGAACTATTGCGTATAATTACGCCGGGCAAAGAAGGAACGATAACGTGTATGGCAACATTAAAATGTTCAGGGTCTTGAATAGTATTAATCGCATATTTATGCGTTGTTTTCCCAATCATAGAAAACCAAATAGAATCTGTTTGTTTAACTTTTATGGCATATTTTCCTAAAGAATCTGTAATTACTGAGCTTCCTGAAGAACTTTGTACAGCAACCGCTTCCAAAGGTGTTTTTTGTGATAGATCGTACACCGTTCCGGTTATAGTAATATACTGTGCTTGAGTTGTTATACTCATGATGTGTAATAACAAATAGCATAAAATCAATTTTCTATTCAGCACAAATACATTTAATATGTGAAAATATTTTTTACTACTGCGGTTATTTTTGTTTTCTAGCCAAAACTTTTTCAGCAGCAGCAATAATGTTTGGTGTATCTAATCCATATTTTTTTAAAAGTTCTGTAGGTGTTCCACTCTCACCAAACGTATCATTGGTTCCTATATATTCAATAGGTATAGGAAAATGTTTAGCGGCTACTTGAGCTATGCTATCGCCCAATCCGCCAATAATATTATGTTCTTCTACCGTTACAGCACATTTTGTTTTTTGTATAGATTGTTTTACAGTTTCTACATCTAAAGGTTTTATAGTATGTATATTGATGAGTTCTACACTAATTCCTTTTTCTTCTAAAATTTTTCCAGCTTCAATAGCTTTCCATACCATATGCCCGCAAGCAAAGATGCTGATATCCTTTCCTTCAGAAAAATATTGTGCTTTACCTATTTCAAATGGTTGATTTTCTGGTGTAAAATTTGGCCATTTAGGTCTTCCAAAACGGAGATATACAGGACCTATATAATCAGCAATAGCCATAGTTGCTGCTTTGGTTTGATTAAAATCGCAAGGTACTATAACTGTCATACCAGGTAACATTTTCATCATGCCTATATCTTCCAATATTTGGTGTGTAGCTCCATCTTCACCCAACGTAAGACCGGCATGCGATGCACATATTTTCACATTTTTATTGGAATAGGCAATAGATTGACGTATTTGATCATATACTCTGCCTGTACTAAAATTGGCAAATGTAGTTGTATAAGGAATTTGATCACCAATAGCTAATCCAGCTGCAATGCACATCATATTAGCTTCTGCAATGCCACATTGTATAAAGCGATTAGGAAATTCTTTTATAAACGCATTGAGTTTCATAGATCCAGCTAAATCTGCTGTTAGTGCTACAACTTTTTCATTCCTTTTAGCCGCTTCCACTATGCCTTCTCCGAAACCTGCTCTGGTTTCTTTTTCATTTAATGGTTGAATATTTTTCAGCATCGATATATAATTTATTGATACAAAGTAATCAAATAAAACACATCTTAAATGATCTTCTTATCAATATATTCATTAAGTAGTGTAATGAAATCTTTTCTATGAATCATTTTGGCTCCTAAACTTTCTAAATGTTCTGTATACACCTGACAATCAATTAATTGAATATTGTCTTTTTTCAATTGTTCTACATATTTTATAAAAGCATATTTACTTGCGTTGCTGACCAGACTAAACATACTTTCACCAAAAAATACTTTTCCTAATCTTATGCCATATAAACCACCTACCAATGTTTCATTTAACCATACTTCGGCACTATGTGCATAGCCTAAATAATGTAATTGAGTATACGCATATTTTATTTCATCTGTAATCCAAGTGCCTTGCTGCCCTTGCCTATATGTTGTTTTGCATTGATGAATAACCTCTTCAAAAGCTTTATTGATACTGAATTCAAAAGTATTTTTTTTAAGCAATTGTTGCATGCTTTTGCTCACTTTCAATTCATCTGGGAACAATACAAAACGCGGATCGGGGCACCACCACAAAGGCACATCGCCTTCATACCAAGGGAAAACGCCTTTTTGATATGCATGCAACAGCCTCTCTACGCTTAAATCTCCTCCCATTGCCAACAGCCCATCTTCATCCGCCTCTTCAACAGGCGGAAATGTGGGGATGTGATCTAAAATAGATAGAGCCATTTAAGAATGTATAGAGATGTTTATACCCGTTATTCAGCAACAATTTCTACGGTTGCATTTATTCCTCGATCCGTAATAGCAGTACACATAGGCTCAAGGGTTTCGTAATCTCCATGTTTTACAGCATATTTTCCTTGAAAGTGGATAAATAGAGCACACTGCTCAGCTTGTTCTTGTGTATGACCACAAATTTTCATTAATGTTTCAATAACCCAATCAAATGTATTTACATCATCATTCCACACAATAAGACTGTATGAATGTTGAAGCTTTACAAGCAGATCAACATCTTCGGCTTCAAACGGTTTTACCATATTCATAGCTCCAATACGCATACATACAAAATTATTACAATAATTTAATTTTTGGAATAAATGTATCTCTTTAATAAAAAATCAAAACTTAAGTTCTACCTTGCACAGCATAAAAAATTAAAAACCAATTTATGCAACAAGCAAAAACAGGAGATACCGTAAAAGTGCATTATCGTGGAAGTTTAACCAATGGAACTGTATTTGATTCTTCTGAAGGCAAAAGTCCATTGCAATTTGAGTTAGGTGCAGGAATGGTAATTGTGGGATTTGATAATGGTGTAAAAGGCATGAGCATTGGTGAGAAAAAAACAGTACAAATACCTGTAAACGAAGCCTATGGGCCTAAACAATCTCAACTAATTATAGATGTTGATAAAAAAGATATTCCATCTGATATTGATCCAAAAATTGGAATGCAGTTGCATATGACAACCAATGCCGGCGACCCCATTCCCGTAACCATAGCAGAAATAAAAGAAACTAGTATTGTATTAGATGCCAACCACCCATTGGCAGGCGAAGATCTAATTTTTGATATTGAATTGATAGAGATTGTATAAAAAATATAGCAAGGTAGATAATCACAACCTATCTTGCTGAACCTCTCCATCAAGAATCGTGTACTGCAGCAGCAATTTCTGTAATCAATAATGGATCTTTTTCAATAGCATTTCCTATTACAATAATATCTGCCCCTGCCTTGCAGTTAGATTGCGCTTTTTCTGGATTTTTAATACCTCCACCAATAATGAGTGGACATTGAATATTTTGCGCCACTTGTTCAATCATATACTCACTGATACAAAGCTTGGCTCCACTTCCAGCATCCATATAAATTACTTGCTTCCCTAACATTTCTCCAGCCATAGCCGTACACATGGCAATATCTGCCTTGTCTGTTGGTATAGGAAATGTATTTGACATATATGAAACCGTTGTAGGAGCACCACCATCAACAACTAAATACCCGGTGGGAATAACCTCTAAACCACTTTTTTTTATAAGAGGTGCAGATATTACATGCTGACCAATTAATAACTCTGGATTACGCCCAGATAAAAGCGATAAATACAGTAGTGCATCTGCATAGGGGCTTATTTGATTAGAATTGCCAGGAAATAGCAATACCGGAATAGTACAATGTTTTTTTAATTGCTGAATGCATTGATCAAGATGATTCGAAATGACCAAGCTCCCTCCGATAAAAAAATAATCCACTTTTGCATCCGTTGCCAAACGTACTAATTGATCTAGTTTTTGAGTATTAATTTTATCTGGATCAATTAATACTGCAAAAGACTTCTGACCATTTAGTTTACAAATTTTAATTTGTTGCTGTATAGTATGTTTCATAACCTTTTATAACAAATGCGTTCAACTTTTTGTATTAAATAAAGTTTAATATTTTTTGTATTTCTACGCTAGTATTTTACGTTCATTCATCAATCAACATGGTACTGTATAAAAAAAATACCTAGACGGCTAAAGCATTCGCATCGTTTTCCACAACCTGTTAATATTTACACATTCATTTTCTAACAAAGAAAAAATATTTTCGCCTTCCACGTTTCTAATAACCTAGATTCATTAAACATATAAAATATTATGCAATATAAGAAACAAGCCTTAAAGGGCTTACAGTTCAGTCGTCGCTTTACCAAAGAGGATGTACCTGTTTTTGATCAATTTAAATATGATTATCGCACATCTGTTATACGTAACCCTAGTGGTGAGGTTATATTTGAGATGACCAACGTAGAAGTACCCACTCAATGGAGTCAAATTGCTACTGATATTTTAGCCCAAAAGTATTTTCGTAAAGCTGGTGTTCCTCAGCCAGATGGTTCTCTTGGCCGTGAAACTAGCGCCAAACAAGTAGCACACCGTATGGCTAACTGTTGGAAGGTGTGGGGAGAAAGGCATAACTACTTTGCATCTCAAAAAGATGCTCAAATTTTTTATGAAGAGTTGGTGTATAGCATTTTAAACCAAGGCTGTGTACCCAATTCACCACAATGGTTTAATACAGGCTTATACGAGAGTTATGGTATAAAAGGCAAACCCCAAGGGCATTACTATGTTGATTCAACAGATGGGCAACTCAAAAAATCAACATCCGCATACGAACGCCCACAGCCCCATGCATGCTTCATTTTAAGTATTGGTGACGATTTAGTAAACGAGGGTGGTATTATGGATTTATGGATTCGAGAAGCTCGTATTTTTAAATATGGTTCTGGTGTAGGCAGTAATTTTTCTGATATTCGAGGAGAGGGAGAAAAACTTAGTGGAGGAGGTACCTCAAGCGGATTGATGAGCTTTTTAAAAATTGGAGATCGAGCAGCAGGCGCTATTAAAAGCGGGGGCACTACACGCCGTGCAGCTAAAATGGTATGTTTAGATGCCGACCACCCAGAAATAATGGAATTTATTAATTGGAAAGTAGAAGAAGAAAAAAAAGTTGCTGCATTAATAGCTGCAGGTTACCCATCTGACTATGAAGGGGAAGCATACAAAACAGTAAGCGGTCAAAATTCCAACAACTCTATTCGCATTCCAAACGATTTTTTTCAAAAATTAGAAGACAATGAAAATTGGGATTTAAAAGCCCGTACCGATGGCAAAACTATGAAGCAAATTCCAGCACGTGAGTTATGGAATCACATATCTTATGCTGCTTGGCGTTGTGCAGATCCTGGTACACAGTACGATACTACCATAAACGAATGGCATACCTGCCCTAAAGGAGGACGCATAAGAGCTTCCAATCCTTGTTCAGAATATATGTTTCTGGATAATACAGCATGTAATTTAGCCTCCGTTAATCTACGTAAATTCTTTAATGAAGAAAAAAACCTATTTGATGTAGAAGGTTTTGAGTACACTTGTCGCTTATGGACCGTGGTGTTGGAAATTTCTGTTTTAATGGCTCAATTTCCTTCCAAAGAAGTAGCCCAACTCTCTTATGATTATAGAACATTAGGACTAGGATACGCCAATCTAGGATCTATGCTTATGGTCAGTGGTATTCCTTACGATAGTGATGGTGCACGAGGCATAGCGGGTGCTATAACGGCTATTATGACGGGCGTTGCGTACAAAACCTCTGCAGAGCTAGCACAAGTACTCGGTGTATTTTCGAAATACGATGCAAATAAAGAAGATATGCTAAGGGTAATGCACAATCATCGTGCTGCAGCATACGATGCAGAAGATGCGTATGAAAATTTAAGCATCAAACCAATGGGTATCAATGCAAAACATTGTCCAGATTATCTTTTAAAAGCAGCCACTAAGGCCTGGGACGAAGCCGTTCAGTTAGGAGAAAAGTATGGTTATCGCAATGCACAAACCACTGTTATTGCTCCAACAGGTACTATTGGACTGGTTATGGATTGTGATACAACAGGTGTAGAGCCTGATTTTGCTTTGGTTAAATTCAAAAAATTAAGTGGTGGTGGGTATTTCAAAATCATTAACCAATCTGTACCACAAGCATTAAAAAATGTAGGGTATACAGAGAAAGAAATAAACAGCATTGTGAAGTATGTAGTAGGGGCAGGTTGTTTTTCCGGCGCACCATACATCAACCATCAAACCTTAAGTGAAAAAGGATTTATTGCCGAAGAAATTAAAAAACTGGATAACGCCGTTGCTTCCGCCTTTGAAATTGGTTTTGTTTTTAATGTATATACATTGGGTGAAGAATGTTTGCAGCGTTTGGGCTTTGAATCGGAGCAGTATTTTAATGTAGGATGGAATTTATTAGAAGCTTTAGGCTTTACAGATGAGCAAATAGAAGAAGCCAACGATTATGTATGTGGAACAATGACTGTTGAAGGAGCCCCCTATCTAAAAGAAGAACATTTAAGTATTTTCGATTGTGCTAATAAATGCGGAAAAAAAGGTCAACGCTATATTCATGCACATGGCCATATTCGTATGATGGCCGCCACCCAACCCTTTTTAAGTGGTGCCATTTCTAAAACCATTAACCTACCCCACGAAGCAAGTATTGAAGAAATTGCAGATGCCTATTATTTAGGATGGAAATTAGGATTAAAAGCCGTGGCATTATATCGTGATGGTTCTAAACTAAGCCAGCCATTAAGCAATAAGAGCGATAAAAAGAAAAAAGAAGAACCAGCAGCCATATCAACACAATCTAATATTGTAGATTTAGGAAAATTAACAATTGAAGAATTGTTAGAGGAAGTACAAAAAAGAGTACAAGCTTCTCCCGACACACAATTGAAAAGACAATTAGCCCGCATTGTAGAACGCAGAACACTACCTGCTAAACGCAGTGGTCATACCATTAAAGCAAAAGTTGGAGGGCAATCTATTTTTGTACGTACAGGCGAGTACAATGATGGCACATTGGGCGAAATATTTATTGATCTTTTTAAAGAAGGATCTACCCTGCGAAGCCTAATGAACTGCTTTGCC
>CAYVXB010000020.1:0-19272 GCA_964454275.1 uncultured Chitinophagaceae bacterium
TGTTGATAGCCTTGTGTATCGCCCCACCATCCATCATTTGTGATGATAGCCAATATATTTGCTCCCTTGCGTACATAAGTAGAAACATATTCTCCATAAATACTTTCATAACAAATAATGGGTGCTACAATATAGTGTTGTTGAAAGTCTGTAAATACACTGGGTTCTAATTGCGTACCATACGTTCCACTCATGCCACCAAAATCTTCGAACCATTTGCTTAAAAAATTTAACCAACGTGGCAACGATTCTACACCAGGAACCAGTTTTGATTTATGATATACAGGTAGTGTAAAATTATTATCCACCGCCAATGCTGTATTAAATGCATCATAATATTTTCCAAATTTATCTTTTTGGGCCGATGTTGGAATAGTATCTTGGTCTGTATACTTTTTATAACTATCAATGCCTGTTACAAGTGTAAGAGTTGGATGTGTATGTATCAATTCAAATACAGGTTGATAATATTCATTGTTTTTAATTTCATCTTCCAAAACTTTAGTAGGGATGGCTGTTTCAGGCCAAATAACCAATCTTGTATTACTGTCTATTTGTGTTAATGAAAGCTGAATTAATTTTTGAATTTGATCTTTTTGTGTGCCATCTGCAAATTTTTCAGTGTAAGGATCAATATTAGGTTGAACGATGACTACATTTTTTTTATTTGAATAATTGTCCGTAACTAATTTTTGTCGTTGAATGAGTATAAACATGGAAATACCAAAAGGAATAAATACTGATCCAATAGTCCAATAAACATATTTATTATACAATAGATGTTTATATTTCTTTCTGGTTTTCCAAACTTGCCATAATAAAATATTTATCGATAATATCCACAGTGTTCCGCCACTAGTACCTGTATACTCGTACCATTGTATCCAAGTAGGTTGTGTAGCAAATATGTTGCCTAATGTAAGCCAAGGCCAGCTTAAGTCCCAGTTAAAATGGATATATTCGAAACACATCCAATAGGCTATGAGTGCTAGATAGGCGAGTTGTTTATTTCCTTTTTTATACACCCGATGAAAACCCATCCAAGGAATGCACATAAATATACTATTCAACATAATAGCTCCTACTGCTCCGGGAGGTGACGCATTCCATATCCACCAGGTAGTGCATACATTCCATATAAGTGTGGCCATCAATACATAAAAGGTAAAATGACGAGTATGTGTAACATTTGTAGCGAGCCATAGTAAAGGAATCCAAGCAAAAAAAATGGGATAAGAAATTTCGAATGGAGGCCAAGAAAGCCAAAGGAACACCCCACTACAAATAGCCGCTCCTATTCGCAATACAAAGGGATGTCGTAACGCAAGATTGTTCATACTTCAATAAATATAAAGCAAGCTATTTTAATTTTCTATTTTTACACAAAATAATATTGATATGATAGCATGTATAAAAGGAGAATTTATTTATAAGACACCCATGGGTGTTATTATAGATGCAAATGGCGTGGGGTATGAACTACATATTTCTTTACATACGTATACTGCCATCAAAGACATGCAAAGTGGTAAACTTTTAACCTATTTGCATATTAAAGAAGATGCCCATTTGCTATATGGATTTTATGAACAAATCGAAAAAGAATTATTTATAAAACTAATTAGTATATCAGGCGTGGGGGCTTCTACAGCTCGTATGATGTTATCAGGATTAAAACCCAATGAAATTATAAATGCCATTACAAATCAAGATAGCGCTACGTTGGAAAAAATAAAAGGCATTGGTAAAAAAACAGCAGAACGTATTGTACTAGAATTAAAAGATAAAATACAAAAAGATTTTGTTATTGAATCAACTAAAACACTTCATCAGCCTAGTGTGCAAATGGATGCATTTGTGGCCTTAACGGCTTTAGGTGTTAGCAAGCCTATGGCAGAACAAGCAATACAAAAAGTTTTTAAGCAATATCCATCTACTACATCTGTAGAAGAGTTAATCAAATTGGCATTAAAAATATTGTAATGTATTTTAGATTTACATTGATATAGGCATAAATAGATTAGTATTTTCAATCATTCCAAAGAGTTCGTTTTTTAGCAACCACCAACAAATGCTAAAGTTGAAATATCAATTGACCTTTTCTTTTATCTATTGAGATGCGGCGAATAAAATTATTGTATCCTTTTTCCTTATCATGACTACTGTACACACCGTACGAGTCAATGCCATATTCCTTGATGCCATCCTTAGATTAATATATAGCTGACTGTTTTTGTAGTGGCTCCATGGGTACATGTTTAATAGTGGTTTGTTTTAGATTGAGCAATTAATTCTTTTTATTGTTAACAAAATGAAAGATTGAAGAAGCGAATGATGCCCCCGCAAAATTTCCTAAAAAAAATACCCAAACATCAGCCCAGTTAGCCATTTTCATTATACAAATTCCAAAAGCAACGGCTGGGTTGAATACACCTCCTGAAACTCCGCCAAATGCATAAGCCATGGCAGTTACCGTTAACCCTATGGCAATACCAAAATAACTATTCCCTGAATTTGCTTTTGTAGTTGCCACATTGAGTACCACATAAACCAAAGCAAATGTGCCAATCAGTTCAGCTAGCAATGCTTTTATTGTGTCTTTCATTACAGGAGCTTCGATGGGCATTTTGCCTGACAAAAAATATGAAGTTATCAATGCTGCACAAGCAGCTCCAAGCAATTGAACAACTACATAGGGAATAACCTCTGCTAAACATATTTTTTTTTGAATAAAAAATCCTAACGTTACGGCTGGATTATAATGTGCTCCAGAAATATGTGCACCTGCATAAACCATAGTCATTAAAACTGTTCCAATAGCGATAGGGGCCATTGCACCTACTGATCCATTAACCGTTAATCCAATGGTGGAAACCAGAAAAAAAGTTCCAATGAATTCTACAATATATTTTCTCATACGTAATTATTTAAAATCAAATTAGATAATTTTTTGTTGGCATTAACATATTAATATGTTGAGTTTTACAAAAGGGATTTAATAATTCACTAATTCTTGCTTCAAATAATCGTCTAATGAAATGTTTTTCAATTCCAATAATTTGGGTAATTCAGCTTTCAATTTATTTTCTGGTATCTTCAAAAATCTCTTCAAACCATCAAGTCCCTTTTTCTCATAAATCAGTTTAGCTAACAATCCACCTGTAGAGTATAAAGTAGATACATCTGAATCAATCATCTTCATATCATATTCATTAAAAAAATTGGTAGGGGATAAATGATTCTTATTTATATATTTTTTTAACTCTTTTAAATGGTGTGATAATGGAAATTCTGCACTACCGCCTAAAAAAGTAGCTATTCCTTCATTTGCAATTGTTGATGTGGTACTATCTGTAAATTCATTGACATAAAAATGAACAAGTTCATGCGCATAATATTCTTTGTTATTAGCGGAATAGATAATATTTACATAAGTACTATCTCCTCCATAGCTAATAAAACCCCCGTTACGCGACCAAAACATATTGGGTAAAAAATCGTAACCTTTGAGATTATACAATTGAATTGGATCTTTACAAGAAAAATAAACAAACTTCTTAGGTTTTAATTTAAAAAATTGTGCCATAGAATTATTGAATTTACAGAATTTATTGGCTTCTTTTAGCGAGAAATTATTTTTACTTTGCTTATAGAATAATATGTTAGATAGCTGAATCGCATACCAGTTTTTTATATACCAATTGGTATATTTTTCATATTCAACTTTGTTTTTTAGAGAGTCATAATTTGCCATTACACTATATATTAAGTTGATGGAGTTATGAATAGAATCGTCTCTTGAAGTAAAGGCAATTTTTACCAGATATTTTTGAGCAGGAACTACATCAATAATACCTAAAACAGTAGGTTTAAAATACTCCATTTCAGGATAATTTATCCCGGCTATATAGAAAGTATTTGTTAATTCACTATACCCCCACAGTTTTTGATCGGCTTTCGTAAACTTATTGAACACATATTCTCGATTAAGTCTATTCAATAAGAGAGAATCCAGCGATTTCAATACAATTTCTTTATGTGGAACAATATTTAAATTGTATTTGTCCGGCTGGTTTATATAGAGCTTTTGTGCAATAGAAAAATAACAGATGCTCAAATTTAAAACAAGAAAAAAAAGTTTCATATGGGTATATTTTTTTAGAACCTGCTGCTTGAGTTGAGGAAATACATACTCTGACTACTCTATAGTTCGCATCTATTAGTAATATATTTATTCCTCACCAGTTTGCATGCAATTCCGCTGTTTATGGCTATTTTATTTGTATAAATTCTATTAAAATACTACTTTCAAATTTAGAATTAACTGTTTTCTTAACGCAAGATAGTAAACATAGTGAACGAACTTTTTTTTGTAAAGTATGGATAAAGTTATTTATCTCGTAAACTTGTAAAAAATATTTGAAATGCCCATCCATAACTGGCCTGTTCCTAGTCAACCGTTTACGTGGATTGATATTGTTAATCCAACCGAAGCTGAGTTAAAAGAAGTAAGTGAAAAATATAATATTCATCATTATGCTTTAAAAGATTGTTTACAACCCGATCATTTGCCCAAGTATGAAGATTTGAGCAATATGAATTTTATTATTACTCGTATTTTAATTGACTCTGAGTTAGAAAATGTTCACACTATACAACAAATAAGTAGCAAGGTGGCTATTTTTTATAATCATGATTTTATTGTTACAGTACATCGGTTGCCACAAGCTTTTTTAGAAAATATAAAAACAAAATATATAGATACAGAAAGGTGTAAAACTACTAATGAGTTAGTTACTAAAATTATATGGTTTGTTTTGCATTCTTATGATAGCCAAGCCATTCAACTTTCTAACGACATTGATACTTATGAGGCTAAAATATTCTTGGAACCACTAACACCAGCCATGATGGAGGATTTGTATTTTATTAAGCGAAAGGCAAGTACTTGTTATAAATTATTGATGCTTACCAGAGAAGTGATTAATACCATTAGAACCACAGAGAATGACTTAGTGGCATTACAAGATGTGAAAGATTTACATATAAAATTAAGTACAATGTATGACCAGACACGTGAGGATATAACTAACCTGCTCAATTTTTATTTATCCATATCTTCTCAAAAAACAAATGCCGTAATGAAAATACTAACTGTGTTTTCTGTTTTTTTTATGCCGCTTACGTTTATTGTGGGTATTTACGGAATGAATTTTGAATTTATGCCAGAATTAAAATCAAAATGGGGGTACCCTATAGTTCTTTTGTCTATGGCAGTTCTCACCGGTATTATTTTTTGGTGGTTTAAAAAAAGAAAGTGGCTATAAAAATTTTTTACAACATTGTTGCAAAAAATAATCAGAACTTCAGTTATTTCTTTAATTCATTTTTATAAACTACCCCATCTTTCATTACAAACTTAACATGTTCTAGAATAGTGATGTTATTTAACGGATCTCCTTCTACAGCGATAATATCCGCCCATTTCCCTTTTGTTATAGAACCTGTTTTTTCTTTCCACCCTAACAAATCAGCAGCATTAATAGTAGCCGATTGAATAGCCTGCATGGGGGTTAATCCATATTTTACCATATAATAAAATTGTTTTCCGTTCCAACCATGCGGATATACGCCAGCATCTGTACCATATACAATTTTTACTCCTGCTTTTACTGCTTTTGCAAAATTTTCTCTTTGCAACTTACCTACCATTTTTTCTTTATTAATTATTTTTTCAGGATAACCTAGTTTAGCATATTCACTTAAAATATAATCATCGTTGTAAATATCAGCATCTAAATACGTTCCATGTTGTTTCATTAATTGAATACCTTCTTCATCAATTAAACTTCCATGTTCTATAGATGCAACACCGGCCTTTACTGCCATTTTAATTGCCTCTGTTCCATGGGCATGTGCACAAACTTTTCTACCCCACATTTTTGCTTCGGATACAATAGCATTCATTTCTTCTTGTGTAAACTGTGGCGCACCTACGCTTTCTTCTTCAGATAACACACCGGCACTGGCGCCAAATTTTATAACATCAGCACCGTACTTAATATTGTAACGAACTTGTTTTCTTACCTCATCCACGCCATTGGCTATACCACTCATTTCTTTAGGAAAGTTCCAATCTAAATAAGGTGAAAATCCATTTAAATCACCGTGACTTCCGGTTGATCCGATATAGGTAACAGCTACTTGAAGATGGGGCCCTGCAATATCTCCGTTATGAATGGCATTACGTAATGCTACATCTACAAAGGCAGAAGCTCCCACATCTCTACAACTTGTAAATCCGGCTTCTAACGTTCGTTTTGCATAGATATGTGCCGTAATAGCATAGTCTACAGGTGTTTTACGAAAAATATCTCCATAATAATCTCCACTAGGTTGTGACGTAATGTGCGTATGGCAATCAATTAGCCCAGGTAAAACAGTAGCATTACTTAAATCAATAATGTCTGCATTTTTAGGTATGGTTAATGAAGGGCCAATATCAACAATAATAGTACTATCAACTAAAATAGTTTGATTGATTAATACTGTTCCATTAACAACATCTATTAATTTCCCTGCCTTAATGGCTTTGTATCTAGACTGTGCAAATAGTGTAACACCTAGTGTAATAAATACGCAAGTAGTAAATATTTTTCTTTGCATTAGAGAATTTTTAATTGAATTAAATTTTTAAGAACGTTCTATAGTAATTGGATTAAAATTAGTTGTTTTTATACATCATTAACCTTTGGTTGCTTTTACAATATAATAGATATTTAAAATAAGATAAATGGAAAGCGACACTTGTGCTGCGATCATATCAAACATATATGCTTTTTTTACTTTTCCTTTTTTAACAAGTTGCAAAGAGTATGCGGTGGCTGTTATTACTGCAAAAATAAAAAATAATGTAATGCCGTGTAATGTGTCTACCAAAGTGAATGAAACAGACTCCGGTAATGAGGAATCTATAATATATTTGTTTCCAATTACAGCAAATAATGCACCTACGCTTAAACCAAAACGAGAATCAACACCATCGGCATGAATATAAAAACATACATACGCTATCAAAAACGCAACATACATTCCTAAAAATATTTTCCAAAATAGGCCCATAGCATCGCGGTTAATTTTTATGCGTACTCGAAAAGCACTATATTCTGTATGTGGCTTACTTAGTTTTGGATCACCAAAAGTGGTTTCATACGCTTTCGTTTTAACCGAAATATTAAAGCTATCAATATTCCATCCTCTTAACGTAAGTTTAGAATCAAAATGTTCTCCTAACGTATCTGCTACAAAAACGAGTGATTGAGCATCAAATTGAGAATTTTCAATTGAGAGTCTAAGTCTTTGCTGATCAAAGGGAAAATTATTGATACGCCATGAATCCTTCATTACACACTGCAATTTCATTAATACGTATACTTTTCCACCTGTTGTGTCAACTGTTGAATAAGATTTTACGAAACTTTTGGCTTCAGGGATTTCTAAGTTTTGCAGAAAATCGAATGCCACATTTTTATATTTTAACCATAACCAAAAATTTATAGAATATTCTTTTTGTTTGAAATCGATATCATGTATACTGGTAACATAAATGCCAGCCTTAACAGTGTCTGGGTGTGTATTTTGAGCAAAAGATGTAGTATTAAAAAAGAAAGAATTAAATAATACACCAATGGCAAGTAACGAAACTGTTTTCAGTTTATACTGTTTCATAATCAAGAAAGGTAGCGCACAGATAACAAAAAACAAAAAAATGGTTTAAAACGTACGATTACATGGAATTTATCATGAATATACAACATGCATAAAAAGGTATCTACTTGCCTTGTGCTTCTTGTTCTATCCAACATCGAATCCTATTACGTTCCTCCTCTGTCATTCCTGTTTTGTTATTTTGAGGCATTGTTTTAGTAATAACAACACGTTGTAAAATTTTATCTTTTAATCTCAATATATCAGCTGGTGTTTCATATACAACCCCATTGGGTGGGGCTGTAAGTACATCATCTGTGGGTTTCCATGAATGACAAGAAGTACATCTTTTTTGTACAATGGCATATACTTCATTGATAGTTACATTGGCGCTACATTTAGCTGTGTTTTTAGGAGGAAGTGTAATAAAAACAGCGGATAATAAAATTAAAACTGAAACGGGCATTATCCAAACACTTAACTGACCTTTCTCTTTAAGATTTAAATAATGTTTTATTCCCGCAGCGCCTAATGATATAATCATTAATATAATCCAAGGATATTTATAACCAAATGTGCTAGGGAAATGATTGCTTACCATTACAAACAATACAGGTAAAGTAAAATAATTATTGTGTAAAGAACGTAAGCCAGCATGTTTGCCTAGCGCTGGATTCAATGGTTTGTTTTGTTTAGCTGCCTTCACCATAGCTTTTTGTGAAGGAATAATTACAAAAAATACATTTCCCACCATTAATGTTCCAATCATTGCACCAAAATGCATATACGCTGCACGAGCACTAAATACATGGTTATAAAAATAAGCCCATCCCATTAAAATAATAAAACCAATTAAAGCGAACCATGGTCCTTTTTTTATGAGAGAGGTTTTACATAACATATCATACACTACCCATGCTATAATAAAAGAACCAATGCCAATCAATATGGCAGCAAGTGGACCAATATCTAAAATGGTTTTATCAATTAAAAAAGCGTGTGCATTAAAGTAATACACTATAAACAACAGGCTAAATCCAGAAATCCAGGTAAAATATGCTTCATATTTAAACCAATGCAATTCCTTTGGAATTTTTTTAGGAGCTACTTTATATTTTTCTAAATAGTAAAAACCTCCTCCATGAACAGCCCATAAATTACCGGCCAATTCATCTCTCACATCTTTTGTTCTATTTAAAGCATTTTCTAAAAAAACAAAATAAAATGAAGCTCCGATCCATGCAATGCCAAAAGTTATATGCATGACTCGTACTACAATATTCATCCATTCCATCAAATGGCCTTCCCATGGGGTTCCTTTAATTGCAAAATAAGTAGAAACCAATATGGCAACAATGACCAATACGATTCCTGTATATATAAAAGCTTGAGAAATCGATATTTTTCCTTCATGATATCCTTCTTTATCACTATCAACTACTTCTTTCTCTTTAGCTAAAAAATGAACTCCATAGCTTATAAAAATAAGCATCAATAACACGATAAGGAGAGAAGCAATCAAAACAATGTTCCACATAAAAAGGATAGTTTATATCTTAATATATACGATCTGGCTGTAAAGGTTTTTAATTAAACGTCTCAAAATAAAGAATAGTTTTCTATTTTTATTATATAATGACATTAACAGAACTAAATAATTTAAATCCAGAGCAGCTTAAAACAACTTTAAGCACTTGTTGTGGGTCTTCTGTATGGGTAGAAAAGTTATCTTCTATATTTCCTATTCTTAATAAAGAAGTATTATTTGAGGAAGCTCAAAAAATTTGGACTTCTTGTACAGAACAAGATTGGGTAGAGGCGTTTAGGCATCATCCTAAAATTGGCGATATATCCTCTTTGCAAAAAAAAATTGCTAATACGGCACATTGGGCAGCAAATGAACAATCAAGCGTATCTACAGCATCAAAAAATACTATTGAAGAATTAGCAAAATTGAATGAAGCATATGAAATAAAATTTGGTTTTATTTTTATAGTATGCGCTACAGGAAAATCTGCAGAAGAAATGCTTCGGTTGATACAATTAAGAATGAACAATTCAAAAAATCAGGAACTAGAAAATGCGATGAAAGAACAAAACAAAATTACGTTACTAAGGCTAAAAAAAATACTATTATGAGCAGCATTACAACACATATATTAGACACTACCAAAGGGAAACCTGCAGCAGGCATCAAGATAGATTTGTTTGAATATAAACACGATCACTGGGACAAATTAACCGAGGCTATAACCAATAATGACGGTAGGGTAGGGAAGTTGTATGAAGATGATATAATAGGGAAGAGAGTTTTTAAAATAAAATTTGAAACGGGCAGTTATTTTATCCAACAAAATATAGAAAATTTCTATCCATATGTTGAAATTGTTTTTAATGTAAATAGCAATGAACATTACCATGTGCCATTGTTATTAAATCCTTTTGGGTATAGTACCTATAGAGGTTCTTAACCACCAGTTGAGTTTTGAACATTGAGTATTAAAAATATATTCAATGCACAATGCTCAATTTTCAATATTCATTGATGTATCTAAAAAAATAATAGTTAATTTATCCATATTAAAAAAATCAATCACTCTATCGAGTATACTATCTCTTACCACAAAAATGATTTTTAAGTTTATACTCCTATTATTCAATATTTTTTTTATAGCGGTATAAAATCCTTTTTGTTGTAATTCAAGTGGGCCTATTTCATCTACAATGAGCCATCCATCTTTATTTAGTGCAGATTGTATAATACTGTTGGCTTGTTTAAAAGCGTGCATGCTAAAACGATACCTCCCAATTTCTAAAGCATTTTTTTCTTTTTCTGTAACCTCCATAGCAAATAGCTCTTTGGTATGCACATTCATAAACATTCTCTCTTGTTGAATGATCGGTGTAAGAATACCAAAAACATCCTTTCTGTTTTTGCACCATTCCATTAAACAAGTTGTTTTACCTGTTTGAATGGGTGCCGATAATATGTAAATAGATTGATTATTCATTTGAATAAAAAATATTCATAAGAATGATTTTGCTGTATAGCCTCCATCTTTTCCAGCCCTTACTCGTGCCAGACATTGCCCAGCTTTTATGCAAAATGTTTTTTATAGAAGGCAGTACAGTAAATACTATTTCTACATCTTTTTTCCATTTGTGTTCTCTCGTCATTACATATCGCTTTAAAATTTTTATGGCTAGAGGGGCCAATACAAAATACCATAATACAACAATTAATATAGATCGTATAAGAATATATAAGGATATATGTGTAGGTAGAATGGGCTTTCCTATTTTGTATTCTGATTGTATATATAGCACAAACAATAGGATCCAGATACTGAAAATACTTACGTTAGTAATAGTCCATTTTTTTTTTGAAGGGCTTACGTTTTTGGTACTATCTAGGCTATTGTTGATAATATATTTATTGTCCATCTTTAAACGATTTAATCGTTTAGGAATTTGTGTAGCTATCCATCCAACTATAAGACCTATAACAATATGTATTAAAATATATACTTCGGCTATATATAAACTGTATTGTTTTGTACTGTTGAATAGCTTACTCATCCCCATATTTATGGCCTGAATAAAATTATTTCCATAGACAATCACTAATATTAATATGCCTTGTAATGCTGATTCTATTAATACAAGCATTGAAAATAAAATACATGCAATGGCATATTGTTTTCGATTTTTTAAAAGGAGTGCTCCCAATAGTCCTTGAAAAAAAACAGCTATATATGCCGTAGGCGGTGTATGAGGGCTAAGCATAAGCTTAAAACTAACAACAATAAGCGTTGCCTTTAGAATAGCATTTTTTTGTGGTATATAATACGCTATTAACACAATGCAGAATATCGATAAGCTTCCTACCATAAGCCCTGAAATAGGTAACTTTAATCCATGAATAATACCACCCAACATAGACTCAAAAACAACCCACAAGGCTACTAATTTATAGTACAATAACTTATTAAAAGATGTAGAAGGGTATACGTCCATTCCCCCAATTATACTACTTTTATACCAATAACAAAATTAGCTGTGATACATTTTATATTAAACAAAAAAGAGATAAGCACAGATTTACCTTCTGGCACAACATTGCTCGATTTTATCCGTTATCATAAACATTTAATGGGAACCAAAATTGGTTGTAGAGAAGGCGATTGTGGTGCTTGTACAGTTTTAATAGGGACATTAAAAGATAATGAATTACATTATCATTCCGCAACCTCCTGCTTAACACCATTGGGCAATATAAATGGCAAACATGTTGTAACCGTTGAAGGAATAAATTTTGAGAAAGAATTAAATCCCATTCAACAAGCTATGTATGATGAAAGTGCTACCCAATGCGGCTTTTGTACGCCAGGCTTTGTAATGAGTTTAGCTGGATTTTGCTTAAGCAGAAAAGAAGCAACCTATGAAAATGCTATTGCTGCTATTGATGGTAATATTTGTAGATGTACAGGTTACAAATCTATTGAACGAGCTGCAAATAAAATTGCGACATTGTTGCAAAAAAGAAAAAACGAAGAACCTGAACAATTTGTTGCCAACGAAAAAATATTACCTGAATATTTCAAAACCATAAAAGAGAAAATAAAAAATATAGAAAATACTCAATTCTCAATGCTCAATTTTCAATACTCAGCTCAATTCGTTGGTGGTGGTACAGATCTGTATGTTCAAAAACATGATGAAATGGTGTATGCCAATAGTCAATATGTGTTGAATAGAGAAGACCTGAAAGGAATAATAAAAAATGAAAATAAATGTGTGATTGGAGGAGCTTGCACTGTAACCGATTTAAGTGAAAGCAAAATAATGCAAGATCATTTTCCTGATTTGCAAAAACACATCAAACTTATCTCATCAACGCCTATTCGAAACATTGCAACCATTGCAGGCAATTTCGTCAATGCTTCTCCAATAGGGGATCTAACTATTTTCTTTTTAGCTTTAGATGCCAAATTAATATTGAATGATGGAAAAACTAAAAGAGAAATTTCTTTAAGAAATTTCTATAAAGGATATAAGCAATTAGATAAAACACCTGAAGAATATATGGAACAAATTTGCTTTGAACTTCCAGATAAAAACACCAAATTCAATTTTGAAAAAGTAAGCAAACGAACTCATTTAGATATTGCCAGTGTAAATACAGCAATAAGTATAACTATAGAAAATAATATGATTACTGCTGCAAGCCTTTCTGCAGGCGGCGTTGGCCCCATACCCAAGTTTTTAGAAAAAACATCGGCCTTTTTAAAGAATAAAAATATTGCTGAAAAATTAATATGTGAAGCAATAGAAATTGCACAAACAGAAATAACACCTATAAGCGATGCTAGAGGAACGGAAGCATATAAAAGATTATTATTAAGCCAATTGATAAAGGTGCATTTTATTACATTATTTCCCAACATTAAATTTTGAAAAACTAATACAACAATAAATATCTAAATGTTTGATATTCAATATTTTATAAACTTATAAGAAAATATGTACCTTTGCAACGTTTATCGTAGTTATATTGTCATAATAAAAAATAATTTTTTATGCAGAGAAAATCTAATTTAACTTTTTACCTTTTATTCCTCGCTTCATGTATTACAATAATGTCTTGTAAAAAAGAACAACTGAGCGATGCTAATTTTAATCCTTCTAAAAGCATCCATTACACATTTGCCGATACGCTTTCTAATTTAACAGTAACTTTTAGCGATGATTCGAAAGATGCAGCTAAATATTTTTGGGACTTTGGTGATGGGGCTACTTCTACCCAAGCAAATCCAACACATACCTACGCTGATTCTGGCAAAATAAAGCGATATACTATTACCAGAGTAGCCACAGGCCCAGCAGGGTATAGAGATACTGTACGAAATGTTATAGCCATATACAGCGCTATTCCACAAATTAAATTGCAGAATACTTCTGGAGTTTCAGGTAATGGAAAATACAGAATATGGTTTCCAAATTATGCGTATTACCAATTTGCAAAAAAGATGGATTTTTATCTAATTACAAATGGTGGTACACCTACCTTACAAAAAACAGTTGATCTTTCACAAAATGCATATCAAAACGGAGGTTCTGATTACTATGCTCCTTTCGATATTGGCAACTTTGATGCAACTACAGTTAACCAAAACTATAAATTAAAGATAGTAGCTACAGGTTCCGCAGGAAAAACAAAAGACGTCACAGTAGATATAGTACCACAAATAACGAGAGCACGGCTTTTAAGTGCCCAACTTTGGAATATGCCAACAGGATGGGCTGTTGGAGCTAAAATAGATTTGGCTATAACAAGTGACCAGCTTTACACAGGAGATCCTAATAATATAAGACAAGGATATACCTCAGTGCAAAATTGTATGCCATGGAATCTTAATGGATTTATTTCGAATGGTAATTTGAATTCTTTTTTTAGATTACGTAGAATTAATGCAAGCGGCATAGTTGATGATCAAAAGGACTTTTTTAATATTAATATACTTGTAAGCTTGCTACCACCAACAGCTAAACTATTTGATAAGGTAGATAAAACATTTCAAGGTATTAGTCTTAATGGAAGTTTAGATGCTAATGCCCAGCTAAAAATATTCTATCAGTACGAGTAATCAGAAAAATGTGATATTGAATTTAAACCCAGAGTGCTTTTTGTTTCTCTGGGTTTTTTATTCATTCAATTGGTATAACATATCATGCAATTTGTTGAGTTAAAACGAAAGCAACCAAACCCCGAGGGTTTTGAAAATCCTCGGGGTTTTAAAACACAGACTAATGAATAACATAGATGCCAAAACCCATGTACGAGGACAATCCATTTATTTAGATGATATCCCTGTAATTCAAGGAACATTATATGCGGCATGCTTTGATTCGCCTATTGCACATGGTGTTATCAAACACCTAGATATTAGTATTGCAGAACAAAGCAAAGGTGTTATAAAAGTGATCACCTATAAAAATATTATGGGTGAAAATCAAATTGGAGGCATCATTCCGGATGAACCGTTGCTTGCAGAACACCATGTACATTTTTGTGGAATGCCTATTGCATTGGTCATTGCTGAAACAGATGAAGACGCCAGAGCTGCCGTAAAAAAAATAAAAGTAGACATTGATCCCTTGCCCATAATTACAGATCCAAGAGAAGCTGCAGCAAAAGGAGAACTTATTGTGCCACCTAGAAAATTTAAACTGGGCGATACAACTAAAGCATGGAATGAATGCGCATATATTTTTGAGGGCACCACCGAAACCAATGGGCAAGAACATTTATATATTGAAACACAAGGCGCATACGCCGTTCCACAAGAAAATAATTCAATAAAAATTTACTCATCCACACAAGGACCTACTGCTGTACAAAAAACAGTGAGCAAAGTAACAGGATTAGCAATGCATCAAATTGAAATAGATGTAACTCGCTTGGGTGGTGGTTTTGGAGGAAAAGAAGATCAAGCAAATACTTGGGCTGCTTTATGTGCAGTAGCTGCACATATTTTAAAACGACCTGTAAAATATGCTTTGCATAGAATGGAAGATATGCGCATGACAGGTAAGCGTCATCCATACTCGTCTGATTTTAAAATCGGATTAAATAAAGATCTAAAAATCATGGCATATGAAGCTACATTCTATCAAAATGCAGGTGCCGCAGCAGATCTTTCTTCTGCAGTATTAGAAAGAACATTATTTCATTGCACCAATTCTTATTATATACCTAATGTAACTGCAACAGCATATAGTTGTCGTACCAATCTTCCGCCCAATACAGCTTTCAGAGGATTTGGTGGACCACAAGGTATGTTTGTAATTGAAGCTGCTATTGCTAAAGCTGCAGATAAATTAGGAATTGACAAAACAGTTATTCAACAAAAAAATTTAGTACAAACGGACAATGAATTACCGTATGGGCAAAAACTAGTAAGTGAAGCGCATGAGTGTTGGAACAAAGCAGACGAATTATACAATATAGATAAGATTAAAAATGATGTAGAAAATTTTAACAAAAAAAATAATTTATACAAAAAAGGAATGGCTGTAATGCCTATCTGCTTTGGTATTTCGTTTACCAACACCATGATGAACCATGCAAGAAGTTTAGTACACGTATATAGTGATGGAAGCGTAAATATAAGTACAGGCGCTGTTGAAATGGGGCAAGGTGTAAATACTAAAATGCTACAAGTAGCTGCACAAATATTTTCTATCAATCCCCATAAAATAAAAATTAATACCACCAATACTTTTCGTATTGCCAATACGTCGCCTTCCGCAGCCAGTGCTACAGCGGATTTAAATGGGAAAGCTACTTTAATAGCATGTACAGAAATTCTTAATCGATTAAAACAGTTGGCAGCAGCAGAATTAAATGTTGAAGAAAATGAAATTGAATTAAAAGATGAAAAAGTTTTTATAACCCAACATAAAACCCTCTCCAAAGGAGAGGGAAGGGTGAGGCCAACTGAATTGGATTGGAATGCATTAATTTTATTGGCATTTACAAAACGAGTAAGTTTATCTGAGCATGCACATTATGCAACACCCGAAATTTATTTTGATAAAACAAAAGAAAAAGGGCATCCTTTTGCATATCATGTATATGGTACAGCGGTAATAACTGCAACGGTTGATTGCTTAAGAGGAACTTACGAAGTGGATAGTGTAAAAGTGGTTCACGATTTTGGAAGTAGTATAAACAAGGCCATTGATCTCGGTCAAATTGAAGGCGGTATTGTACAAGGCATTGGTTGGATGACGATGGAAGAAATTATATATGATAAAGATGGAAAATTGCGCAGCAATGCCTTATCGACTTATAAAGTTCCTGATATGTATTCTGTTCCAAAAGAGATGATCATTCATTTTTTACATACAAATAAAGATAACCTTGCCATATTTAAAAGTAAGGCTGTTGGCGAACCTCCGTTGATGTATGGTATCGGCGCCTACTTTGCTTTATGTGATGCCATTAAAGCGTTCAATCCAAATGCAGATATAAAATTTGATGCTCCTATGACTCCTGAAAAAGTGTTGCTGAATTTATATTCTACATCTGCTAACAAAAAATAGATCAAAGGCAAATAAACCTTAATCATTAATGAATAAACAAATTCGGATTTGGAAATTAATTCTTAAAAATCTTCAGCAAAATATTCACGTAATGCTGCTTTATGTGCTCGAAAGCAATGGCAGCAGCCCAGGTAGACAAGGTTTTTTTATGGCAGTAAATGCTCATGGTGAAATGGAAGGTTCAATTGGAGGAGGTATTATGGAGCATAAATTTGTTGAACTTGCTAAAGAGAAATGGAGAGAACATGAAAATAATATTGAAATAAAAAAACAAATACATGATAAAAATGCCGTAAAAAATCAAAGTGGAATGATTTGTTCTGGCGAGCAAACTATTTTAATCTATCATGTAAAAAAAGAAGATGCACAAACTATTCAACAAATTATTTATTGCTTAGAGCATCATCAAAATGCTCTTCTTCAATTATCTCCCAAAGGAATTTCGTTTTCTTCCACTATTCCTGAAAAAAATTTTCTTTTTGAAATGGAATCGGAAGATGACTGGTTATATCAAGAAAAATTAGGATATAAAAATCATTTATATATTATTGGAGGTGGGCACTGTGCTTTAGCTTTTTCAAAATTAATGAGCACAATGGATTTTTATATTCATTTATATGATGATAGAAAAGGGTTAAATACTTTTTTGCAAAATGAATATGTGCATGAAAAGAAAATAGTAAATGATTATAGCGAATTGAAAAATAGTATTTCATCAGGAAACAATCACTATATAGTTATCATGACTTTTGGTTATAGAACGGATGATATTGCTTTAAGAGCTTTATTGGGTAAGCAATTTAGGTATATAGGCGTATTAGGAAGTAAAAAGAAAATGGAAAAAATGTTTTTAGATTATAGAAAAGAAGGATTTAAAGAAGCAATACTACAACCTATTCATTCGCCTATTGGTATTTTTATTAAAAGCGAAACGCCAGAAGAAATTGCTATAAGTATTGCTGCAGAAATTATTAAAGTAAAAAACGATGTATAATCTTATTAGGCAGATTTATATGTTAGAATGTATATCGGATGCCTAAACCACCCCATCCATAAAAAGAATCATTATACCCTAATTCAAAAGAAGGTTGAAAATCGAAGCTTAAGTTAATAGGTGCGTTTCTAAATTTATAATCCAGGCCCAGTACACCATCAATACCAAGGTACGATTGGCCGCCATTTTGACTATTGAACATCCCGAGATGAGCACCAGGACCAGCATATATTTTTAATCCTTCTGTATTAACGTCCCAATTAAACTCATACAATCCTGTAATACGAAAACCTCTTCGCCAAAAACTTAACAAGCCTTCTACTGAGCTATTGTCGGTTACAAAATGTTTACCAGAAATAGCGCCGCCCTCAAACCATCCAAACTTAACTCCTATAGCCGTTTTGTAATCAGTACTGGAAGATTTTTTAATATGATTTTTTTGGGCATGTATGGTATTTATAGTGAGGAAACAACCTATAACGATCATTGAAATTAAAATCTTTTTTTTCATGTTTGGTAATTTAGAAGTTAGTAAATGGTTTTATATAAAAGTGTATAACGTAGATTGAATAAATCGAATAATTCCACCAATAGGAATGTTTTCATTAATGATCAGATATGTGCAAATACCAATGTTTAAAAGTACTGCACCTAAAAAAGACCATATCCACCAAGGACTTCTGAAGAAAGTTCTACTACGATTGTTGTGGTAAGAAGAATGATCAGCTTGTATGGAGTCGTGGGTAATACCCTTCTCTATGGTTATCCTTGGTATACTATTCTGTATACTATGTTCCCATGTAAATTTTATGATGTTTGCATCATCTTTTTTAAACGAACCAAGCCCTTCCCAATGAGCTTGGTTGCTCATGGTTAGTTGCTCTAAAATAGCACCTACAAAAGTATTAAACCGTTTCTTTGCATCAACAATGGAACTAGTTAGCTGAACAGACAGCCAATGATATAATGTAGGATCAACTTGCATACGCTCTGGTTTACAACGTATAGCAGGATAGGGAGCATGCAGCGTTTTATCCGCCATAGTGTAGCGAGCAGGTATTTCAATTACCTGTAACAAACCAATACCAGGTAAATCTAATTCTTTATGTGTAATAAGATATTGATGCAGCAATGCATACATCGCATTAAATTTTATATGGCGAATATACTAACTATCGTAAAACACTTAGCTATTATATTTAATTTTTAAAAATTGATTTAAATCTTTAGGTTTGACATATAAAATTATATGTATGAAGAAAATTATTTCGGTCAAATACTCTAACGCTGCGTTTAATTTTGCAATGCTTATACTTCGCTTAGGCTTGGGGCTTACATTATTCTTGTGGAGTGGTATAGACAAGATATCTCATTTTGCTAACTATGAAAGTCATTTCATGAATTTTATAGGGTTGGGGCCAAAAATTTCTTTAATACTGGTAATTTTTGCAGAAGCCTTTTGC
>CAYVXB010000020.1:19282-22486 GCA_964454275.1 uncultured Chitinophagaceae bacterium
CAATCCTGAATCTGCTTTCTTTCTAATATATTTAAGCCTTTTGCTCTATTTTTTTAGTGCTGGGATTGCTAACACGATTAGCGGCTATCCCTATTATAATAACCATGATAGTAGCAGCTTTTGTAGTACATATGCCTCATGGTGGGTTAAAAGAAGGGCAGACAGCTTTACTTTATTTAATAGGAACATTAGTAATATTATTTTGTGGCCCTGGAAGAATAAGTGTAGACGGCATGATTGGTAAATAAACTTTTGTATGTAACATCATTTTTCATATGTCAAAAGAAATAACCCTATATCATGAAATTGGTCATTCCATAAAGGCTGCTGAAGAAAGTCAGATGTTTGGAAAGCCTTGTTTTAAAATAAATGGGAAAGCATTTATTTGTTTTTTTGATAATTGTATAGTGTGTAAGCTAGCTGGAGATATACATACAGAAGCATTAGCATTAAAAGGAAGTGTTTTATTCGATCCATCTGGTAAAAAGAGACCTATGAAAGAATGGGTGCAAGTTTCTTTTACACATCAAGATAAATGGAATGCATATGCTAAAGCTGCATTTGAATATGTAAAAAAAGCAATCCAATAATCTATTTCTTTTCTAATCCTATTTAAGGAGCATAAAAATTTATCATAAATTTTTGTAGTATGAATAATAAAACATTGACTCAATACGATCCCATAAAATATAAAACACCTACGGGGACAAAACTCAATTGCAAAGGATGGATACAAGAAGCCGCATTAAGAATGTTACTCAACAATCTTAATCCTGAAGTAGCAGAAAGACCAGACGACTTAATCGTTTATGGAGGTAGAGGTAAAGCCGCTAGAAATTTTGAAAGTCTTGATCGTATCATAAAAGCATTAAAAACCATTCATAATGATGAAACACTTTTAATACAAAGTGGGAAACCGGTAGGAATATTAAAAACACATGCAGATGCACCAAGAGTTTTATTAGCGAATTCACATTTGGTTCCTAAATGGGCTACATGGGAGCATTTTGACGAATTAGAAAAAAAAGGATTAATGATGTATGGGCAAATGACTGCAGGATCATGGATTTATATTGGATCGCAAGGAATTGTACAAGGAACTTATGAAACATACGCAGCAGTAGCTCATAAACATTTTGGAGGAACATTAAAAGGAACATTAAATGTAACAGCAGGTTTAGGTGGAATGGGTGGTGCACAACCTTTAGCTATTACTATGAATGAAGGTGTTTGCTTAGCTGCAGAAGTAGAAAAATGGAGAATGGAGAAACGATTAGAAACAAAATATTTAGATCTTATTATAGAAGATGTAGATAAGGCTATTGATCGTGCAATAGAAGCCAAACAAAAAAAAGAAATAGTATCTATTGGCGTTTTATGCAATGCCGTTCATTTATTAGAAAGATTGGTAGAACGAAATATTGTCCCTGATACTTTAACCGATCAAACTTCGGCACATGATCCATTAATCGGTTATTGGCCACATGAAATATCGTATGAACAAGCTAAAATTTTACGAGAACAAAATTCGAACCAATATATTGATTATGCGTATCATTCTATGTATCGTCATGTAGAACTCATGTTGGAATTGCAAAAAAGAGGAGCAGTGACATTTGATTATGGCAATAATCTTCGTGCAAGAGCGCAAGAAAAAGGATTGAAAAATGCATTTGATTTTCCAGGATTTGTTCCTGCTTATATCCGCCCTTTATTTTGTGAAGGCAAAGGTCCATTTCGTTGGGCTGCATTAAGTGGAGATCCAAATGATATTGCTGTTACAGATGAAGTGATTAAAAATATGTTTCCTCAAAATCAATCTTTACAACGGTGGTTACAATTAGCGAAAGAAAAAATTGCTTTTCAAGGATTACCCGCTCGTATTTGTTGGTTAGGTCAAGGTGAAAGAGAGCAAGCCGGTTTAGCTTTTAACGAATTGGTAAAAACAGGAAAAGTAAAAGCACCTATTGTAATTGGTCGCGATCATTTAGATACAGGCTCTGTAGCTTCTCCTAATAGAGAAACAGAAGCCATGTTAGATGGAAGTGATGCTGTTGCGGATTGGCCTTTATTGAATGCCTTGATAAATACAGCTGGTGGCGCATCGTGGGTGAGCTTACACCATGGAGGTGGTGTGGGTATGGGTTATAGCATACATGCCGGAATGGTAATTGTTGCTGATGGAACAGCCGAAGCTGCTAAACGGTTAAGTCGGGTGTTGAGAAACGATCCAGGAATGGGTGTTATACGCCATGCGGATGCGGGGTATGATATTGCAAAGGATACAGCAAGAAAGTTTGGTTTGGATATGGAAAGTAGATTTAAATAGATTTCTTATGTATATAAATCGTCTGGCTATTTAAAGATTATAAATTATGCGATTAAATACACAAGAAACATTATAATTGATTTATTTTTGTTTGTGCTAATATTGTTGTTAATCTTTATTTCAAATGCAAATTAGTAAAAAGGCGTACTTATAGATTAAGCGCCTTTAAAATATATCATAGATCTAGAATATGTATTTCAAATTAACTGAAGAACAAGAAAATAAATTACTAGAAGAGCCTGAGACAGGCATGGGCTATCAGATAGTAGAAACAAGAAAAGCAGAAAATTCTTATATAAGAGAAAAGTTTCTTGTACTTAATTCTGAAATAGTTATTAAAATGGATGGTAAAGAATCAGAGAATATTCATAAAATTATTAATAAAGATATTGACTCTATTAAGGCAAGTGCACAATATATTAACTTAAATATAGTATCTGTTTATAGTGAGTTAGGCTTTAAGAATATGGCTAGTGAGCCTAAAGCTGAAAAAGAAAAAAGTGCTATAGAAAATGATATTGAATTTGCAAATGGAAAAGAAATTTTTGTTCGTCTTTCAGCATTTCTAAATGACAAAAGAATTGATACTATAAATAAGTGTTTACGCCCTGGAAGTTATGCAACTACATTAGAAGATTATTATAAGTGTAAAAATGCAAATGAAGATTTTGTAGAGCGGTATGCTTTGCCTAATAATGATAGAATTATAGCCGCCTTTCATATTAAACCAACAACAGATGATATTTTACAAAGAGGGATAGTACAACCTGCATATGGAAAACGAGGTGGAGTAAGGAAGTTTATTTTGCTAGAGAAACATCTAAAAAAACATTTATAAGACATGTAACAAGCAAGAAAGGCTGATATTGATGTAG
>CAYVXB010000021.1:0-18636 GCA_964454275.1 uncultured Chitinophagaceae bacterium
CCTACTTTTATATTTCCTTTAAAGTCATCATTAATAATAAACAAAGGCACTAGGTTTAAACTATGTGCTGTATTTGGGGACCCATCTTCATTAATAGCGTAATCTGCATTGCCATGGTCGGCAGTTAAAAAGATGGTATAACCGTTTTTTAATGCAGCGTTAACTAATTTTTCTACACAAGTATCTACCGTTTCTACTGCTTTAATAATAGCATCCCAAATACCTGTATGACCTACCATATCTGCATTGGCATAGTTTAAGCAAATAAAATCATGATGGTTTTTTTGTATGGCTTCTATGGTAGCATCTGTAAGTGGGTAAGCACTCATTTCGGGTTGTAAGTCGTAGGTGGCTACTTTTGGTGATGGAATAAGTATGCGTTCTTCACCTTCAAACGTGGTTTCTCTTCCCCCACTAAAAAAAAATGTTACATGCGGATATTTTTCTGTTTCGGCAGCTCTAAGTTGTCGTAACTTTTGCTGGGAAAATACTTCTCCTAATGTGTTGTGTATATTGCCATTTTTAAATACAATATGTATGTCTTTAAAAGTATGATCATACTCAGTTAAAGTAGTGTAATACAATTTCTTTTTAAGCATATGCTGTTCTGGAAAGTCTTGCTGAGTAAGTACTTGTGTAATTTCTCTACAACGATCCGTTCGAAAGTTAAAGCAAATCACTGCATCACCATCTTTAATTAATCCTTTCGATCCTAATTTATTATTAATGATAGGTTTAATGAATTCATCTGTAATATTTGCATTGTAGCTGTCTTTTACTGATGCTATTATATCATTCGAAGGTTGTCCAACACCATTTATTAAAGCATCATAAGCTATTTTAATGCGTTCCCATCGTTTATCTCTATCCATAGCATAATAGCGGCCTGTAATCGTTGCTATTTGTCCTACATGTTTTTGTAGATGCTGTTGCAAATCATCTATAAAATGTATTCCGCTTTTAGGATCTGTATCACGGCCATCTGTAAAAGCATGAATATAGACTTCTTGTAAACCTTGTTGAGCAGCTATTTCAACTAGTGCTTTTAAATGGTTGATATGGGAATGCACGCCACCATCACTCAATAAACCCATTAAATGTAAAGGTTTATTATTCTTTTTTGCATATTGTATCGTTTGGAATAAGGCTTCATTTTTTGCTAATTCGTTATTCTGGATAGCTACATTGATACGCTCTAATTCTTGATATACGATTCTGCCTGCACCTAAATTTAAATGGCCTACTTCGGAATTGCCCATTTGCCCTTCGGGTAAGCCTACTGCATTGCCACAAGCTACTAATGTGGTATTAGGATATTTTTTATATAGGGAGGCAACAAACGGTATTTTGGCATGTTGAATAGCATCAGCTTTTGGTACTTTCCCTAGACCCCATCCATCCATAATAATTAAAATAACTTTTTTTTGATTCATATTTAATTAATGAGATAATTCGTCAATTGAATAACGTGAAAAGTAATGCATTGAAATTTGATATAAGGTATTCAAAATATTCGGTGTACAAGATAATATTTAATTTTTTGCTTTTGACTTATTACTTTTGATCATTCTTAGATTATGCCTATTACACAAATTTTGTTTTGGATACTTTCTGGTTTAACCTTAGGTGGGGCTATTATGGTTATTGTTTCTAAAAACCCCATTTATAGCGTCTTATACCTTATAGTTACTTTTTTTGCTATATCGGGCCATTACATATTATTGAATGCACAGTTTTTGGCCATAGTGAACATTATTGTATATGCTGGAGCTATTATGGTTTTGTTTTTATTTGTGATCATGTTAATGAATTTAAATAAAGACATAGAACCAAGAAAAAATAAATGGTTAAAGCTAGCAGGAACAATAGCTGGAGGAAGTTTGCTGCTTGTTTTAACAGCAGTACTAAGAGATACAGAACTAAAAATAAAAACAACCCAACTTGTACAAGGAGATATAGGATTGATTGATAATTTAGGTAAAGTGCTTTTTAAGGAGTACGTATTACCTTTTGAAATAAGCAGCATTTTATTTTTAAGTGCCATTATTGGTGCAGTCGTATTAGGGAAGAAGAATTAACATGTAGCTATTTGGTTTGCTAATGAGAAAATGACTCAATAAATTCATAATTATTAACGCTATCACATTTATAATTTATGCCATGCTGATTGAACATTACGTTATTTTATCTCTAGCTTTGTTTTGTATAGGCATAGTAGGTGTACTAATTCGCCGTAATACTATTGTTGTTTTTATGTGTATTGAATTGATGTTAAATGCGGTAAATCTTTTATTGGTTGCATTTTCTAAGATGCACCATGGATTGGCCTATGTAACAGACCATGCTAGTAAAGTAGGGACGGATGGCCAATTATTTGTTTTTTTTATAATGGTAGTAGCTGCGGCAGAAGTGACTGTTGGGTTGGCTATTATTGTAATGTTGTATAGAAATACGCATTCTGTAGACGGTAATTTTTTAAATCGATTAAAGCACTAATTTTTGTAGTACAGAAAAATGGAATACATTCGCTGCGCTAATAGTTTTTTTAACACCTATTTTTAATTTAAAACCTATGAAAAAATCATTTTATCATTTTCTGCTTATTCTTGTATTAGCAGCTTTTCTGGCATGTACAAAACAGGATACTATTCCAAACAGCGCTACTGAAAAGATTGAACAATCATCATTGTTTGATAAAATAAAAAGTGAATGGAATGGGACTATAGTCTCATCTGATTTAGATAAGTCTCAACGTTTTTATCTCAAGATAAAAGATGGGAAAATCTTGGAAATTAATACAGCCAAGCAAAAAATATAATGGATTTTGGAGTATTAATCACCCATACCTCTTAGGGATATTTAATCAAATAGATCGTCATAAATTGTATAATCCAATAGATCTATTTGATTAAGTATTTCATATACTTCTTACATCATTTTTTATAGAATAGCCAGGTTTAAGAAATTAATTTGATCTTAGCTTCAATTTTTTACTTTTGCTCTTTATTCTATAATAATTATGTCCTTAGCATACTGGATTCCTTTATTTCCTTTATTAGGCTTTTTAATAAATGGATTATGTCGAAAAAAAATATCTAAAACTGTAGCTGGTTTAATAGGGGTAAGTACTTTATTATGTGCATTTGTAGTAAGTGTGTATATTTTTATAGATGTAAAACAACATGGCGGTTCGGGTATCATTTTTTTTGATTTTATCAATATTAAAAATTTTACGCTTCCATTTGCCTTTCAAATAGATCAGCTTACTACTATTTTCTTATTAATCATTACAGGCATAGGTTCTCTTATCCATATATATTCTACATCATATATGCATGAAGAGTCGGCTTCAGATTTTGCAAAATATTTTGCATACCTCAACTTGTTTATTTTTTTCATGTTGTTATTGGTGATGGGTGCTAACTACGTGGTTATGTTTATAGGTTGGGAAGGAGTGGGGCTTTGTTCTTATTTATTAATAGGGTATTGGTTTAAAAATAAAAACTATACTAAAGCTGCTAATAAAGCATTTATAATGAACCGCATTGGCGATTTAGGATTTTTATTGGCTATTTTTTGGATCATATCAAAACTAGGTACGGCTAATTATACGGATGTATTTACACATGTATCAAAACTGTCCAGTTTTGATATTACAATGATCACGCTTTTTCTATTTGTAGGAGCTACTGGTAAAAGTGCTCAAATCCCTTTATACACCTGGCTTCCAGATGCTATGGCAGGTCCAACACCTGTATCTGCATTAATACATGCAGCTACCATGGTTACTGCTGGCATCTATATGATTGTGCGCAACAATGCTTTATTTAGCCTTGCACCAACTACACAAACTATAATAGCAGTAATAGGCTTATCCACTGCTATACTAGCTGCTACCATTGCTACTAAACAAAATGATATTAAAAAAGTATTGGCATATTCTACTGTAAGTCAATTGGGTTATATGTTTTTAGCCCTTGGTGTAGGAGCCTACACTGGAGCTGTTTTTCATGTAATGACACATGCTTTTTTTAAAGCATTATTATTTTTAGGTGCCGGTAGTGTTATTCATGCATTACATGGTCAGCAAGATATTCGATTAATGGGTGGACTGAAAAAGTATATGCCCATCACCCATATTACTTTTTTATTAGCATGTTTAGCTATTGCAGGCATACCGCCATTCTCAGGTTTTTTTTCTAAAGATGAGATATTGGCTAACGTATATGAACATAGTCCTGTTATGTACGGCATAGCTCTTTTAGGAGCATTGCTTACAGCATTTTATATGTTTAGATTGTATACATTAACTTTTTTAGGATCTTCTAGAGATGTTGCAACAATGCAACAGGCGCATGAAAGCCCAAGGGCTATTACGATACCCCTTATACTATTGGCTATATTATCTGTTGTAGGTGGATTTTTGGGTATCCCAGCATTATTCGCACCTAACGCACATGCATTGCAACAATTTTTAGCGCCTGTTTTAGGTAGTCAGCATCAACAAATACAAACACTTTCACATACTACCGAATGGGTGTTGATGATTAGTAGTGTAATACTTGTCATTATGGTTGTTGTTATAACGATACGTCATTATAAAAAATATGTACATACACAAGCCAAAACTACGGCCATAACAAAATTATTAGAAAACAAATGGTATATAGATGAACTATATAATGCTATTATAGTTAAACCTATATATGCAATAGGACATTTTCTAAAAAATACTATAGAGCGGTATATAATTGATGGGTTTGTAAATGGTGTAGGAAGTTTTTTACAGTACAGCAGCAGAAAAATGCGCCTATTGCAAAGCGGACAAATTGCAAGCTATATACTACTGATGGTTATTTCTATGATAGGCTTGTTCTTATTTTTATTTTTTAGATTTAAGTGATCAAAGTAAAACTCAACAACATAAAGTTTTACGCTATCAATTATTCATTGTCAATTATCAATTAAATAATGATTCCTATTTTACTTATCGGTGCGCCTTTACTAACTGGCATTATATCTTTTTTTATCAATAATGCTACTACAGCAAAGCGTTTGGCACTATTCAGTTCTATAATAATATTAGCCATTATGTTAGTTAATGTATTTGGTTTATATAAGTCCGATGCATTTTCTGCACCATGGATTCCTGCTTTAGGTGCAACATTTACTGTATCCCTTGATGGTATGAGCAGGTTATTATGCTTACTTACAGCCGTTTCCTTTCCTATTATTTTTATAGCTACATATAAAAATGAATATAAAAATGCACCATCATTTTATGCATGGATGTTGTTATCGCAAGCCGGATTGATGGGTGTGTTTGTTGCAGCAGACGCATTGTTGTTTTATTTTTTTTGGGAGCTGGCACTTATTCCAGCCTACTTTTTATGCAGTCAGTGGGGAGGAGAAAAAAGAATACAAGCTACATTTAAATTCTTTATTTACACTTTTGCTGGATCGTTGTTAATGTTAGTAGGTATTATATACTTGTATACATTAACACCTGACCAATCGTTTAGCATACAAGCATTTTATAATCTTAAACTTTCTGTAGCACAACAATCATGGTTGTTTTGGCTATTTTTCATAGCCTTTGCTATTAAAATGCCCATCTTTCCTTTTCATACTTGGCAGCCTGATGTATATGAGCAATCGCCCATTGCAGCTACTATGGTATTAAGTGGTATAATGGTAAAAATGGGATTGTTTGCTGTAATGCGTTGGCTGTTACCTATTTTTCCGCAAGCCAGTCATCAATATGCCCATATCATAACTACGTTATCTATTATTGGTATTATCTATGCTTCTCTTATTGCTATTCGGCAAGATGATTTGAAACGATTGGTAGCGTATTCTAGTATTGCACATATTGGATTAATGTGCGCTGCTCTTTTTGCTCAAAATACAATGAGTATGCAAGGTGTAATGATACAAATGTTTAGCCACGGCATTAATATTATTGGGTTGTGGATTGTAGTAGATGCTATAGAATGCAGAACGGGTACTCGAAAAATATCTCAACTTGGTGGATTAGCTACTAAGGCACCCATATTAACTATTTTATTAGTTATTGTAGCCTTGGCCAATATTGCATTACCGCTTACAAATGCATTTGTAGGAGAATTTTTAATGTTTAATGGATTATTTCAATACAATATAATTGCCGCTGCTGTTGCAGGATTGGGAATTATTTTAGCAGCAGTATATATGCTAAGCATGATACGTAATGTGTTTTATGGAGAAGAAAGCTCAGCTGTTGTAAAAGCTGTAGATATTCATGCCTTTATAAAAATAGCATTGATATTGATTGTGCTATTGATATTGGTGTTTGGTGTATATGCGAAACCATTATTGCAAATGATACAATAGAGCAATAATACATTAAGATGGAAAAAATGATAAGTAATAAATTAGAAAAATAAGATAATGAACACACTCATACTATCAGCCTTATTCGGAATAATACTAATGCTTAGCAGCATTGTAATAAAAAATAAATCTTTATTTAAACATATTGCAGCCATAGGACTGTTTGTATTACTTGCTGCAGCTTATGCAGAACTAAGAGGCGATATTTTATTTCATATTAATATAAACAATATGTTGGCATTTAACCATTTCAACATATACATTAGTATGATCATTATTGCTTCAACATTACTATTTGTATTGCTTTGTGGAAAACAAATAGAAAATGTAGGGCTACATGTAGCTGAATATTTTGCCCTTTTATTCTTCATTCTCTGTGGATCATTTATGGTGGTTTCTTTTCAAAATGTATTGATACTATTTTTAGGAATTGAAATCATCTCTATTCCACTTTATATATTAACAGGTAGCGATAAGAAAAATTTAAAAAGCAATGAAGCCTCCTTAAAATATTTTTTAATGGGCGCTTTCTCTACTGGCTTAATGCTGATGGGCATTGCACTTATGTATGGTGCTACAGGATCTTTTCAACTTAGTGTATTACAAATTAGTACATTAGGCGGATACTCTTTTGTTGAATTAGCGGGTATGGCTCTATTATTTGTAGCTATGTTATTTAAAGTATCTGCAGCACCTTTCCATTTTTGGACACCAGATGTATACGATGGAGCACCTACCGTATTTACTTCCTTTATGGCTACCATTGTAAAAACGACAAGTTTTATAGCCTTCATTCATCTATTTGAAAATAAATTTGAAGCCATGCCTAATACTTGGTCTTGGTCCATTGTCATTATTATTATACTTACCTTATTGGTGGGAAACATAACGGCTATATTTCAGCAAAGTATAAAGCGCATGTTAGCGTATTCTAGTATTGCACAAGCAGGCTTTATGTTGTTCCCTTTGTTAACCAATAATACCATGGCAAAAGAGGGTATTGTATTGTATACAGTAGCATACAGTATTGCTACAATAGGCATTTTTGCTATTTTAATGCATATGAAGGATTATACTGTTGAGGGCTTTAATGGATTAGCCCAAAAACAACCTTTATTAGCGGCAGCCAATACTATTTTTTTATTAAGTCTTGCCGGTATTCCATTAACGGCAGGTTTTTTTGCAAAATATTATATGTTAAGCGCTGTTATCAAAACAGGACAGTATCTATGGCTTATAATAACAGCAGTGTTTTTTGCTGCTGTGAGTGTATATTACTATTTTAGGGTAATACAGGCTATGTATTTTAAACAAAGCGTAGAAGGGGAGCTTATTACAACACATATTCCTTTTAGATTTAAAATAGGTGTTTTTATTTTAGCTCTTTTTATTCTTTTCATTGGAGTATTTCCACAAGCCATTTTATATTGGTTATATTTTTGATTATTTATTTATCATTTCTTTACCACTTTGCGTTTAAAAGATACCATATCACTAGCATATCGAACCGTTCGAGGCAATAAAGTACGAGCCGGTATAACCGTTGCTATTATTGCTTTTGGAATTATGGCGCTTATCGGTATTCTTACTGCAATAGATGCTATGAAGCAAAGCTTAAGAGAAAATTTTTCAACTCTTGGTGCTAATGCTTTCAGTATTCGCTATAAGGGAAAACAATTTCGAATAGGGGGACACGATAAAACAGGGATCGTTCAAACAAAGCGAGGAAAGGGGTTTCAACAAAGACGTTCTAATGAAAATATCCCCATTACTTATGAACAAGCTATAGCATTTAAACAAACATTCAAGTACCCCGCATTGGTGAGTATTTCATTAAGAGGCGGCTCTATGGCAAACATTATCACAGGAAATAAAAAACAAACTAATCCCAATGTTTCTGTTATTGGAGGTGATGAAGGATATCTTGAGTTGAGTGGGTATACAATAAAAGAAGGTCGCAATCTTAGTTTGTTAGATATTACCACAGGGGCTAATGTGTGTATTTTAGGTAATGATGTTGCCACTAAACTTTTTGGAGAGCATACTCAAAAAGCCATAGATAATACTGTTCGGATAGGCAATATACCTTACCGAGTTATTGGAATACTAGCATCAAAAGGAGCCAGTGCCTTTTTAAATGCAGATAATGTAGTTATAACAAACTATAACAATATAAGACGTATACAAAATAATCCCGGTTCGTTTAATATAGGCATCATGGTTAAAAGCATGAAACAAATGGAAATGGCTATAGGTGAGGCCACAGGCTTGTTTAGAAATATCCGAAAATTAAATACTAGAGATGTAGATAATTTTTATATAGATAAAAGCGATAGCTTGGCGCAAACCTTTATTAATTTGTTAAGTAGTATAACTATTGCAGCAGCAGCTATTGGTCTAATAACGCTTATTGGAGCGGCCATTGGTCTAATGAATATTATGCTGGTCGCCGTTACAGAACGCACGAAAGAAGTAGGGTTGATAAAAGCTTTGGGAGGCAGGAGTAGTGATATTCGAAAACAATTTTTATTAGAGTCCATACTGATTAGTTTGATAGGATCTCTTATAGGTATCGTATTAGGAGTAGGTGTGGGAAATATATTTGCCTTGGTATTACAAACTGGGGTCACATTGCCATGGGCTTGGATTATGTTAGGCATTATTATATGCTCTGCTGTGGGCGTAATTTCTGGACTGTACCCGGCCATTAAAGCTTCTCGGCTAAATCCTATTGTGGCACTGCGTTATGAATAAAGTCCTTTTTTATGTATCAAAAACATTTTTTAAATACTAATTTTTTTAGCAAAAAATGTAATTATAGGTCTATAGGCCTATAATCGACCAATATAGGTCTGTGGGCCTATATTATTAGTGGTGTATAGGTTCTATTTTTTCTTCTAAATGGTTGCTGTTGGCTGATTGTAGCTCAATTAAGACGGCCGTGCTTATTTCCTTAGATCTTGTACGGTGATCTATAAATTTGGCATTAAGTCTACTTACCGGAAAGTGTTCGTAATGCTGCACAATAGTATAGGATAATCCGGCGTGTATAAAATCGTTCAGTGAAGCAGTATCTGTATAAATATATTTTCCTTTATGCTCATTAAACACAGATACTTCTTGAATGCTATTCAGCGGTTTGGCATATGCATGAGCATAAAATTTTAATGTTTGAGAATTTATTCCATATATGCCAATAGTATCAGCAGTTACATTATGGTTGAGCCATTTTGCAGCCACCATGCCAGATTGGTATTGTAGTAAATTAGGATAGAAATCTATATTGAGATAAGGATAAAGCAATAATGAAAAACCAATACCCGTGCCTATAATAAAAAAGCGCTTTGCTTTATAAGAAAATAAATAAATAATAAGTGCACTTATTATGATAGCAACTACGATATATATGGTTCGTGGTAGTTCGTACCATATAGTTAGCGCTACAATACCTGCTGCTGTTATACAGAATACAATGGTTTGGATAATTAAGAAAGACTTAACCACCTTTTTATTGTACTCATTTTTAATAAGATAATGAGCACTTATAATAGCAAACTGAGGAAAGAGTATAATAATGTAATGTGGAAGCTGAAATTTAGATAAAGAAAAAAGAAGAAAAGTAACTAGTGCACTACCCCAAATAATCCATTGATGCGTATTGTAACCTTTTTTAGGTTTTCGAAATAACGAAATTACGGCTGTATATAGAATGATTGACCAGGGTAAAAAAGCCCATATAGTTGTATGTAAGAAAAAGAAAATATCTCCTTTACCTTTAATAGGTCCATTATTAAAAAAGCGCCCAAATTGGCTATCCCAAAAAAAGAATCGAATGCCTGAAACATGGTTTTGCCCAAATACAATTTTTTCTGGATGTAAATCAAATTGCACATATAGTGCATATAATTCAGGAGCAATAAACACAAAACTAAACAGTAAAAATAACCACCATTGATAACGTAGGAATTGCCTCCATTGTTTTGTAATGATCCATAGTAGTACAAATCCTCCTACAATGGTAACTAAAATAAAAATTCCCTTGGTCATTATAGCACAAGCAGTTAAAGCCGCTGCGGCCAGAATATATTTCAATTTGGGATTACTATACAACTTATATAGATAATACATACTACCAATACAGAGCGTTGTAAGGTAATGCTCTGCCCTAACATCGAATAGGGCAATTGCTCCATGCAAGGCCGTTATATATATAATTACAGCGAGTTGTGCGGTAGCAATATTGTACAATCGTTTAGTAAATGCGTATACAAATCGTATTCCAACAAGCCAAAAAATAAAAGCGGGTAGTTTATAACTAAAAGCGCTTATTCCCAATAATTTAAAACTCAATGCAGTCATCCAAAATGGAAAATGTGGTTTATCTAACCAATCTGCCCCATCGGTGTATAAGTTTATCCAATCATTGTGTAATGCCATTAGCTTGGCAATATGAGCATATAGAGCCCCATCTGGCTCCATAATTTCACTAAATAATGCAGTGGCATTAATAAGAATAATGCCACCTATTAGGTATAAAAAATATTCTTTTTTTATGGGCATTGGTGTGGTTAATCAAATAATCTAGAAGTATTTATTTGTATCGGTGGAACAATATTTAAATGCTTATAAGCCTTATCCGTAGCTTCTCTACCACGGGGAGTGCGTTGCAAAAATCCTTCTTGTATTAAAAAGGGTTCATATACTTCTTCTATAGTTCCAGCTTCTTCACCAACAGCAGTGGCAATAGTAGTGATACCTACAGGGCCTCCTTTAAATTTTTCAATAATAGTAGAAAGTATTCTGTTGTCCATTTCATCTAATCCGTGTTCATCTACATTTAAAGCCTTTAATCCATGTTGGGCAATGGCTAAATCAATGGTGCCATTACTCAACACCTGAGCAAAATCTCGTACTCTACGCAACAGGCCGTTGGCAATACGAGGCGTACCCCTACTGCGTCTAGATATTTCAAAAGCAGCATCTTCTGTAATAGGTGTTTGTAATATACTGGAACTGCGTAGGACAATATGTTGCAATGTTAGAGCGTCATAATATTCTAATCTGGCTTTAATTCCAAAGCGAGATAGGAGTGGGGCTGTTAATAAACCACTGCGTGTAGTAGCGCCAACTAAAGTAAAAGGATGTAGATTGAGTTGGACACTTCTTGCGTTAGGCCCAGTATCTATCATAATATCAATACGGAAATCTTCCATTGCGGCGTACAGATATTCTTCTACCACCGTACTTAATCGGTGTATTTCATCAATAAATAAAACATCATTTGGTTCAAGACTAGTAAGTAACCCAGCAAGGTCGCCTGGTTTTTCAATAACTGGTCCAGAAGTTTCTTTGATGTTAACTCCTAGTTCATTAGCTACAATACGGCTCAAAGTAGTCTTACCTAATCCTGGGGGACCATGAAATAAAATATGATCCAATGCCTCATTGCGAAGCTTGGCTGCTTTAATAAAAATAGTTAGGTTTTCAATAAGTTTAGCTTGACCTGCAAATGAATCTATTTCTTTAGGCCGAATTGTATTTTCAAATTCTTTATCTACAATATTATTTTCGTCTCCGCTGTTATGCAAATGTGGATTGGCCATTATAATGTGCTAATTTCGAGTATGGTAATATGCAAGTGAGGTCCATTTGTTTCAAAAAATGGTATAAAGCATTGAACGTATCTTCACTCATACATTCGAAATTAGTATATTTTTACGTTACACATGTCTATTTACAACTTTAAGGCCGGCCCAGCAGCTTTGCCACAAACAGTATATGAACAAGCAAGTAAAGCCATACTCAATTATGAAGGAACTGGATTGTCTATTTTAGAGATAGGACATCGTACCAATTTATTTCAAGAAATTATAGATGAAGCGAAGGGATTACTAAAAGAACTAATGGGATTAGATAATGCACATGAAGTATTATTCTTACACGGAGGAGCATCTACTCAATTTTTTCAAGTGCCTATGAAGTTGTTAAATGATAAGGCTACTGCGGCGTATATTGATACAGGTATTTGGAGTAGCAAGGCTATTAAAGAGGCAACATTATATGGAAATGTAGAAGTGGTAGCTAGTTCTAAAGATAAGCAGTATAGCTACATTCCTAAACAATTTAATATTCCACAACAAACTTCTTTTTTACATTTTACTACAAATAATACTGTAGAAGGAACGCAATGGCATACAATGCCTACAAATAAAGGGGTTCCGCTTGTTGCTGATATGAGTAGCGATATACTAAGTAGACAACTTGATTTCAATCAATTTGATTTGATATATGCTGCTGCTCAAAAAAATATAGGAGCAGCAGGTGTAACTATGGTGGTGGTTAATAAAAATATATTAGGAAAAGTTTCAAGACCTATACCAACTTTATTAGATTATAAACAACATATTGCAGCAGGCTCTGTGTTAAACACACCTCCTGTATTTGCTATTTATACTTGTTTGCTCAATTTACGTTGGTTAAAAGAACAAGAAGGTATAGCCTCTATAGAAAAAATAAACCATCAAAAAGCTACATTATTATATAATACTTTAGATGCATTGCCTTTATTTAAAACAATAGTAAATAAAGAAGATAGGAGTAAGATGAATATCTGTTTTTTTATAGAAAACCCGACCATAGAAAAACAATTTGTAGACGTATGTACTAAAGAAAATATAGTAGGTATTGAAGGGCATCGTTCCATAGGTGGCTTTAGGGTGAGCCTGTATAATGCAATACCATTAAGTGCTGTAGAGGTGTTGGTAGAGGTGATGAAAAATTTTGCACAGTCATGTATATAATGAATACGTAGTATAAAAAATAGTATGATTTGTCATTTCGACCGTAGGGAGAAATCCTTTATTACATAAGAGATTTATTATTTTGAGAGATACTTTATTACGCTCGGCAGGACAAGATATTTATAGTGAATTAACAATGTCAGAATTAGGAGACAATAAGACTTGTGGTTATGTGCAATATTGGAAAAGTAATTATAAACAATTGTTAATACCTCTTTAATAGAGCTATTTTTTGTGACTATATTGAGAGTTGATCCAGTAAAATTGTTTTCACATTCGTAATTTGCACCTTTTTAATTTAAACTATGGCACATATAAAACCCTTTAAAGCCTTACGTCCGCAAGCACAGTCTGCTAAAGCAGTGGCCTCTAAACCGTATGATGTATTAAGCAGTCGAGAAGCAAAAGTAGAAGCAGAAGGTAATTCAGCATCTTTTTTACATATTACTAAATCTGAAATTGATTTACCTGAAAGTATAGATATACATAGTGAATCAGTTTATGAAAAAGCAAAAGAAAACTTATCAGCCTTTATACAACGAAATATTTTATTTAAAGAAAACAAAGAGTGTTTTTATGTTTATCAACTTGTAATGCAGGGTAGGAGCCAAACGGGCCTTGTGTGTGTAAGCAGTGTAGACGATTATGAAAAAGATATTATCAAAAAACATGAATTTACAAGACCCGAAAAAGAAAAAGATCGTATTGATCATATTACCATAACGGGTGCACAAACAGGCAATGTTTTTTTAGCGTATAGAAATATAAAAGAAATAGATGCACTAATTAAAAAATGGAAAGCGGATAAATCGCCTATATATGATTTTGTGGCGGATGATGCTGTGCAGCATAGCATTTGGGTGATTAATGATGAAGATGCAGTAAATAAGATAATTGAATTATTCAATACTAAAGTTCCTTGCACCTATATTGCAGATGGGCATCACAGAGCTGCTTCTGCTGCAAAAGTTCGCCAAGCATTGAAAAAAACATCTAATAATACAGATCAACAATATCCCAACGCCAATTATTTTCTTACTACATTATTTCCGGCTAATCAATTACATATAATGGATTATAACCGTTTAGTAAAAGATTTAAATGGATTACAGCTAGATGAGTTAATAAAAAAAATCGAAAAAACGTTTGTTGTTACACCGTCTACAAAAGCCGTTAACCCCAAAGCATTACATACTTTTGGTATGTATGTAAATAAGCAATGGTATACCTTGCAGGCCAAGGAAGGAACGTTTAAAGAAGATCCCATTGGCATATTGGATGTAAGTATTTTACAAGAAAATATTTTACATCCTTTACTAGGCATAAAAGATCAACGAACAGATAAGCGTATTGATTTTGTAGGTGGAATAAGGGGTTTAGAAGAATTAGAGAAAAGGGTAAATAACGGAGATGCTGCTATAGCTTTCAGTCTTTATCCTGTAACCATGAATCAGTTATTTGATATTGCAGACAGTGGAAATGTAATGCCTCCAAAAAGTACTTGGTTTGAACCTAAATTGAGAGATGGCTTATTGACGCATTTAATTTATGAATAAACTGTATTTAAAAATAGAACGCAGATTTTCATGATTGTCAAGATGTATCGTGATGTATTCATGAAGATCATGAAAATCCGCGTTCCATATTAAAGAATTAAAACAATTGATTGTATGATAAAATTTTCTGCTTCCTTTTTAATAGTTACGTTGATTAACAACTTTGCTATTGCTCAACAAGATAGCCTAAAACCCTATGATAGAGCACAAGTATTTGTACAACAAGGAGATTTTGACAATGCTGAATTGACACTCAATAGGGCCTTGCAGCAAACCCCCGATAATTTGGATTTGTTGCGGATGCTTACTACTACATATTATCTAGAACGGAACTATGCAAAGGCGCTAGAAGTAGGTTCTAAAATAGTTGAACGTGCAGATGCAGACGTCGTTTCATATCAAATAATGGGGTTGACGTATCGTTCCATTGCTGATTATAAATCTTGTGAAGAACTTTATAATAAGGCATTAGAAAAATTTCCTAATAGCGGTCTTATATATTATGAGTATGGAGATTTGGTAAAGAAAAAAAAATATAAAAAAGCAATAGAGCTATGGGAAAAGGGTATTAAAGTAGATCCTAATTATTCAGGAAATTATTTAAAGGCTAGCATGTACTATGCTAATAATAATAATTGGATATGGGCCATAATATATGGAGAAACGTTTATAAATATTGAAAGTTTCACAGACCGAACCGTAGAGGCAAAGGAGATGCTATTAGATGGCTATAAAAATATATTTTTAGAAATAAGTAGAAATAATTCTTTTATCGAAAATAGTAACGAAAAAAATGAATTTGCTAAATCCATTCTACTGTTATTAAGTAAGCAAATTTCCCTAACAAGTAATGGTATAACTCCAGAAACATTAACCACTATTCGAACAAATTTTATAAACGATTGGTATGCTCAAGGGTACGTAAAGCGTTTTCCTTGCTTTACATTGGAGTACATGAAAATGCTCATTCAAGCAAATATTTTTGAGGCCTACAACCAATGGGTATTTGGCACTGCAGCGAATGAAGCAAATTATAAAACATGGATTGACCTACACTCAAAAGAAAATGATATGTTGATAAAATTTCAACGTAGCCAAACGTTAAAATTGCCACAAGGTCAATACTATAAGTAATATTAACAAGTGATGTATGAGGCGTTACGACATAAGTAGAGATATTTTTATATCTTCACATCTGTACATTCAACTTTACCTATGAAACCACAAAGACTTTTTGATTGTATTGATTATCAATTGGAAAATGCTCCTCTGCCAGATATGTTTGCTGGCAAGGTTGATGGCATATGGGAAAAATATAGCACGCAACAAGTAAAAGACACGGTTGATCAACTCGCTGCGGGCCTACTAAACATAGGCATTAGCGCAAACGATATGTCTATAGAAGGAAGAGATAAGGTAGCCATGCTGTCTTTCAATAGACCAGAATGGTTAATGGTGGACATGGCGGTACAAAAAATGGGTGCAGTACTCGTTCCTATTTATCCAACAACAAACGTACATGAACTAGGGTTTATATTAAACGATGCACAAGTAAAGGCCATTTTTATAAGCGATAAAATGCTATTTGAAAAAGTGCAAAGCATCCAGTCTCAAGTACAATCACTAAAATATATTTTTACATTTGATGCTTTAGTAGATGCTACACATTGGAAAACGTTGCTCCAAAACACCCAACCAGAAAGGATATCAGAAGTATCTATTATTAGTCAAAAAATTACATACGAAGATTTAGCCACTATTATTTATACCTCTGGAACTACCGGTACGCCAAAAGGAGTTATGCTAAGTCATAAAAATATCGTAAGCAATGTCATAAACTGTTTTGAAGTATTCAATGATATACAAATACAGGGCGAAAGAGCGTTAAGCTTTCTTCCTCTGAACCATATTTTTGAAAAAATGGTTTCGTATGTGTACTTATTTATGAGTATCCCTATCTATTATGCAGAAAGTTTAGATAAGATAGCTGACAATTTAAAAGAAGTTAAACCTGCTGTATTTACAACGGTTCCAAGGTTATTAGAAAAGGTATACGAAAAAATTATGACGAAAGGGAAGGCGTTAAAAGGGATTAAAAAAAATCTTTTCTTTTGGGCAGTGAATGTAGGGGACAAATTTGAAATCAATAAAAAAAGAAGTTTTTGGTATAATATACAACTAGCTATTGCCAACAAATTAGTTTTTAGTAAGTGGCGTGCAGCTTTAGGCGAAAAAGTAAAAGCAATTGTGACAGGATCCGCTCCATGTCAAGTTCGATTGATACGCATTTTTACAGCAGCTAAAATAGTGATCATGGAAGGATATGGATTAACAGAAACTTCTCCTGTCATTAGTGTTAATAGATTTGTTGAAAAAAATAGATGCTTTGGAACCATTGGTCCGCTTATATCTGGTGTGGAAGTTAAAATAGCAGAAGACGGAGAATTATGTTGTAAAGGAGATAATGTAATGATGGGTTACTACAAACAGAGTAATTTAACAAGTGAGGTTATAAAAGATGGATGGTTTTATACAGGCGATATAGCAACATGGGTGGATAACAAATTTTTAAAAATAACCGATCGAAAAAAAGAAATTTTTAAAACATCTGGAGGTAAATGGGTTGCCCCACAACCGATCGAAAATAAAATGAAAGAGTCTAATCTTATAGAGCAAATAATGGTTGTTGGACCTAATCGAAAATTTACTGCGGCCCTTATTGTGCCAGCATTTCATAATTTAAAAGATTGGTGTGCTAAAAATAATATTCTTTTCGAAACACAGGAAAAAGTTATCCAAAATCCTAAGATAATAGCTTTATATCAACAAGTAGTAGATAAATATAATGAGGCATTTAACCACGTAGAACAAGTGAAAAAATTTGAATTACTACCAAATGAATGGACTATAGAAGCTGGCGAATTAACACCCACGTTAAAGTTAAAACGTAATGTAATTATGGAAAAATACGCCATAATAGTCGAAAAAATTTATAGCGAATAAATAAATAGTAGGTATTCTCTACTAAAATCGATTGTCTTGTTACAGGCTACTTTTTAGCATTGTATTTAGTAGCCTTTATTCTTTTCAATATCTTTACAAAAATTTATACAAACACATATGTTTAAAGGGCTTTTTAAAAGTGTATTAGGATCAAACAACAATACCAATAAAAACGACCAAACCAAGGTACAGTTTGGCCATTATAGTGATAACAATAAACCAGTACAAAAAAGTCAAAAATGGGATGAGTCAGTAGATTTATTTAAAAAGCAATCTTTTTTAGAAAGCATAGATGCTTTCTTTGAATATTTGAAAGATGATCAAGTAGAAAATGTAACCCTTACCAAAAATCAAGATCAGCGACAATTTTCTTTAACACAAGGATCAAAAATTATGATGCAAAAAATTTTGACGCACAAGTACGAATTGCACATATGAAAACTCCATTTGTTCCCGCTATGCGTCATGTATTGGAACAAAACTTCGGCTTCTATTACACCCGTTTTGCATTAAAGGATAATATGTTATGTATGCGTTTCAATACAGATATAACAGCCGCCAGTGCTAGCCGGTTATACTATGGATTAAAAGAATTAGCCAATGCTGCAGATAAATTTGATACCACTTTGGTAAAACAATTTCCAGGACTTGAAATGATAGATACAGAACATGTGGTACCCATAGATCAAAAAGAACTAGATGTAAAATATACGTACTATAAAAAATGGATTGGAGAAACACTCGAATACATAAAAACATTAAAACAAGAAGAATTTTCTAATGGCATTTTATACCTATTGCTTTGCTTGGCATATCGCATTGATTGCTTAGTAGTTCCAGAAGGAAACATACTTTATGACCTTCATAAATTATCTCGAAATTAGTTTGCACAAAAAGAAGACAAA
>CAYVXB010000021.1:18646-22347 GCA_964454275.1 uncultured Chitinophagaceae bacterium
AAAAACTCTTTACAGCAAATTAAAGAGATGATAACGGAGTATGAAAAACTTTTAGAAATATCTAAAGAAGCATTTGCAGAAAACATAATACATGTAAAAAGAACGTTTGCCCTTGGCGCTCCTCCTTTAAAATCGGCTATTTCGGACATATTAAATGATAGTTTGAATAATTGTAAGTGGTATTTTGATAATAACCATACCCTTATGGGGCAGCAAATTTTAGAGTATGCGCTAACGTATTGTCAGTTTTCATATAGTGTGCCCAAAGTAATTTCAGAGTTGTTAGAAGTGTATATGATGATACAATATGCTACATATTTTACAGATTTGGGGGTGAAAGAAATATTATACAATGAGGAGAAAAAAACGTTCAATACAAGCAGTATCAACCAACGCATACAAGCGATTATTCAAAAGTGGAAAACGAAGTTCCCAGATCTAGTATTTAAAACAGAAACACTTGACTATAGGAGTCTCGTGCGGTTTCAATATTCCTTTTATAATGAATGCTATAAAATGGGATTCTAATTAATATATAATGTACAGAAAATAGTCACAATGTTTATCAGGTATAAATTGTCCATTGTCAAGTATAAAATATCAACTATAGTATCATGAACGCACAATCTATTATTGAACTATATCAAGGCGCTGTTATTCAAATAGCCACGCCACGTGGAACGGGAACGGGGTTTTATTTAAAAAATTTTGACCTTATTGTCACCAATTATCATGTAGTGAAAGATGTTACAGAGGTTGCGGTAGCAGGAAATAATTTTGAAAAAAGACTAACTCAAGTCTTATATATAGACTCCAAGTATGATCTTGCTTTTTTAGCTGGTCCATCACAAATAGAATTACCTGATCTACCTTTAGGTCGTTATGAAGTACTAAAGGATGGAGATCAAGTATTAGCTATTGGCCATCCTTATGGACTTAATTACTCGGCAACACAAGGCGTTATTAGTAAGGTAGATCGATTAAGAGATGGGTTAAAATACATACAAATTGATGCAGCTATCAACCCAGGAAATAGCGGTGGTCCATTAGTGAATGCTCATGGTGAAATAATTGGTGTCAATTCGTTCATTATCAAAGGAGGAGATAATTTGGGTTTTGCTTTACCCGTATCATACTTAATGACGGCAATAGAGCTGTATATGCCACATAAAGGAACCGTAGCTACACGTTGCCAGTCATGTGGAGGATTGGTATTGCCTAGTAATATTGATAATGAAAAGTACTGCCCTTATTGTGGTACAGAAGTAAGCCTGTTAAAACTATCAGCTACAGAAACAATCACAGAAGGGGTACAAAAAACAATTGAAGATATATTGGTTCAATTAGGAAAGGATGTAAAGTTGGCCAGGGAAGGACAAAATAATTGGTCCGTAAAAGAGGGAAGCGCTACCATAAAAATAGCATATAATACGAATAATTATTTTATAGTAGGCGATGCTTATATGTGTAAACTTCCTGAGCAACCTGAATCTATTAAGGATTTGTACCAATACTTATTACAAGAAAATTTTGATTTGGATGGATTGGTATTGAGTTGTAACAAACAAAATATTGTACTGTCTTGCTTAATCTACGACCTTGATCTTACTATAGAAAATGGCGTTAAAACGTTTAAAAATTTATTTGAAAAAGCAGATGCATATGATGATCATTTAGAGAAAACATTTGGTTGCATTAAAACTAAAGACAATGAACATTAGTTTAATGATTTGTATAGCATCATGCGAAATAATATCCATTACTACGGAATAAAAATAGCTAATGAGGCGTCACTTTTAAAAAAGAAGACTAAATGATGAAGGATATAAAGATCTCTACTATGGCTGAAATGCAAGCCAGTGGGCAAAAACCAGAAATATTATTTTGGGTTGGTTGTGCAGGAAGTTTTGATCAAAGGGCACAGCGTATTACAAAAGCCTTTACAACCATATTGCAAAAAATAAATATTCCATTTGCTATATTAGGTAAAGAAGAAATGTGTACTGGAGATCCTGCTCGGCGAGCAGGAAATGAATTTTTGTTTCAAATGATGGCCTATAATAATATTCAATTGTTAAATAGTTACAGCATCAAAAAAATTGTAACGGCTTGTCCCCATTGTTTTAATACATTAAAAAATGAATATCCTCTACTAGGAGGCACGTATGATGTAATACACCATACTACTTTTGTACAGCAATTGATTGATGAAGGCAAAATAAAATTAAAAGAAGAGGGGGTGTTTAAAGGTAAACGTATTACGTATCATGATTCTTGTTATTTGGGAAGATCAAATAATATATATGAAGCACCAAGAAAAGTATTAGAAGCGTTGGATGCGGAGTTGGTAGAAATGAAACGTTGTAAAAGTAATGGATTGTGTTGTGGCGCAGGAGGTGCGCAAATGTTTAAAGAAGAAGAAAAAGGTACTACTACTGTAAACATAGAACGCATGAATGATGTTCTAAAAAGTGGAGCTGATATTGTAGCATCGGCCTGCCCATTTTGTAATACGATGCTAACAGATGGTGTTAAAGTAAAAGAAAAGGACAATGCAATAGAAGTATTAGATATAGCAGAATTGGTAGTTCAGTCAATGTGTTAATTTTATAACTATTACAATATGTATATGATCGATATCAATCATTGGAAGCAGAGAATCCCCGTAGATTATTCAAATGAATCGAGTGTATGGATATATCAAACCACTCAAGCCTTAACGATAGAGCAACAAAGAGGTATACAACAACAAATAGATGCATTCACTGCACATTGGTTGTCACACAAACAACCTGTTAAAGCATGGGGTACTATTTTTTTTGATCACTTTATGGTGTTAATGTCAGATGAAAATGTAACACACGTGAGTGGCTGCTCTAAGGATAGTATGATGCGGTTTATCCAATCGTTAGAATCAGCATATCATATTACATTATTAGACCGTATGCCATTAGCCTTTTTGCTCAATAATCAAATAACATTTATTACACTCAATGCATTACCTGAAAAAATAGTATTGAATTGCTTGAATGCAGAAACACTATATTTTGATAACACCATTCATCAAAAACATCAATTGTTAAATAAGTGGATTGTTAAAATTCAAGATAGTTGGTTGAAACTGCAATTTGATAAAAAAAAGATGCAGCAACTTAGTGTATAAATATGAAACTATCTATTTGCTTTTTAATCCCCTAACATAGCGGCCAATGCTAACAATTCGTTTTTTTGAGATAGATTTTCTTCTTTATGGTAACATTTTGAAAATTCTTCTAATAAAACTTGTATAATTCTCTTATTATCAATGGGTTTAAAGTACGAAGCATTGGCAGGAACGCTAATGCGTTTAAAATAATTATCTACATCATTTTTAGTAAATAATTGACCTGTTAATGGATCAATATAAAAATGGATATACTCCCAAGGGTTTTCTGCGTCAGATTCCATAGAGGTACTTTTAAAAAAAGCTAGTATAAACTGCCGTGGAATGTTAATGGCTTTTACAGGCATACTCAATAAATCGCCTAGCACTATATATAAGATACCATTGGTAATTACATTACCTTGTTTACTAGCCAGCACTTTTTGAATACAAAAATCATCAGGGTTGGTGTATGTTATTTCGTGGCCTTTCAGTTGGTAATAGTTAACTCAAGTTTCCTAAAATAAAGGAGCAGGAAGGAATGGTAATTTTGGTTTGT
>CAYVXB010000022.1:0-11484 GCA_964454275.1 uncultured Chitinophagaceae bacterium
AATCTCCTTTTCGATGAATACTATTTAGCATAATTAAAATGGCAATCCAATACCTATTTGAAATGCGGTGTTAGAACGTAAATTTCCTGCAGCATCTACACTTTTGAATTCAACATTTTCTATCCAACCATTATTTTTTTGTCGAGCGGGATCTTTTAACCGGAAGCCAAAATCACCACGTAGTAAAAAATATTTGAAGTCAAGGCGTAAACCAATACCACTCCCTATAGCCAAATCTTGATATAAATTTTTAAACCTAAATTCACTGCCTGGATTTGTAGGGTCTTTAGCTACATTCCAAACATTTCCTATATCCACAAACCATCCCCCATTTAAATCGACGCCAGCAATCTTCATAATTTTAAATCTATACTCCATATTTATTTCCAATTGCATATCTCCAAAACGATCTTTAAATTGAGATGCTGTGTCGTTTTTTATAGAGGATCCTAAGCCCAGTTGCCTTAGCGGCCAAGCCCTCATGCTATTAGGGCCACCAGCAATATATTGTTTAAAAAAAGGAAGCGTTGTTCCTATATTGGGATCATTACCATAGTTGTAACCGAATCCCATAAAAGCTCTAAATGCCCAAGCGTTGCTGTGTTTTTGCAACAACCACTTATATTCTATATCTGTTTTTACATAACGAAATATATTGCTTTGTAGCCCTTTGATTAAGCCAATTAAGCTACCCGATTCCTCCACATTCAATTTTAAAGAACTATTTCGTTTCGCATTCCCAAAAGTTTGTGTAACCGATAAGAATTGAGCTACTACATTTCCATCATTAAACGCATATCCCAAAAAAGGACTCTTCTGAATGGCATCCTGTAGACCCTTTAAGGGTTCTACACGGTATAATTCTATATTTAATGGACGATATATCCATGTTCGATTTTTATTTTTCCATTCATAACTCCATCCTAATAATATATTTTGCAAAACATAAAAATCGCGTCGATTCGTATATGTAGCGCTAAAATTTAATAAAGAACGAGAATAATCTAAGCGATATTCTTTAGAAATAGAAAACGGTAGTACAAAACGTGGAAAGCTATAATTGTGACTTGCACTAAACTGTATCGTTTGTAACACTTGTTCTGACTTAGCTAGATTTAACTCTATTCCAGCTCGTATGCTAGTATTTGCTTGAATAACTTTATGCCAAACATTTCTATTTGTTAAACTAAGACTTGTACTAAGGCCTAGCAAATTTCCTACAGATACGATATCGCCCGTATTTCGGCTTCCCTCTAAGTCAACATTAAAACTATACTTTTTAGCAGGGATCATAAAAAAATGATGCGCTATTCTAAAAGCAGAGTCTTTATTGGTTTGTAACCGAATACTATCTATATAAGGGATGCTTTTAAAATCTATTTGTTGCCAGGCCCCCATTTGATTATAATTATTTAATGTTCTAAAAAATGTAAGATCATTGTATAACCGATTAGGCCGTATATAGGTGTGTTTATTAAATATGTTTTTATCAAATAATCCCTTTGTACCAATAATATAAATATGATTGATGCTATCCATTTTATTTTGTGGAAAATGGGCTAATATAGAATCTGGTTGATCTTTCAGTTCTATCTCGGGATGAAAATAGATATTGCCATTGACATACTGTTTTAACTTTGTGCTATCTGTTCCTTCTCGTTGAATAATTGTAATGTGAATGGAGGGAGATTCTTTTCGCTTTTCAGCCTCAGCTAATTTTTTAATTTGCTCAAAAGGATCCAGAGAAGTTTCTAAAAGGCTTAAATCAGTAGTATCTACCTGCGCAATTAATACATCTTTTGATATTTTATAGTACCCATTTACTCTTGCCTGTTGAAGAATACGATCCAACTCATCTGCAATTAGTTTTTTAGAATAAGGTATTCCTTTTTTTAGTAATGTATTTTCTGCATCCGCAAGAATCGTTTTCTTTAGTAAGGTATCTTTAATATTAAAAGCTAGTGAATCTATGAGAAAACTTTTCCCAGGATTTATCTCAATATTAACAATACATCTTTGTTGATCTCCTTCAGTTTTTTTCTCAACTGTAAAAGTATCTTTAGCGTGAAAATAGCCAAGAGAATACAAATAAGATTTTACAAATTGAATTGAATTCCCAATATATATAGAGTCAAATACAGGAGGATTTCTTCTTCTAGTTATAAAAAATAATTTCTTAACCTTTTTTACTCTCAAACTATCATCTAAATAATTATTCAAATCTTTTCCAATACGTTCTCTGTCTGCTTTTTGTTCGTTTTTAAGTTTAATATTACTTTCATACACGAAAGGCCTCCCGTTAGGATAGTCTATTACTTTATTTATTACTTTACAAGAACTTATACAAAAAATGAGTAAAAAAAATATGATGCTATTTTTTTTCATATTTACAAAAGAATTAATAATGAGTAATTAGCCATTAATAAATTATTGTATTTTTCATCTAGAATTGAACATTATTCATTATTAACTAGAAACTGTGCTAAGCAAATCAACCATCAAATATATTCAAAGTTTAGCCGATAAAAAAGCTAGAACTGAAGCGAATTGTTTTATTGCTGAAGGTCCTAAAATAGTTGAAACGTTAATAGAGTTGGATGATAGCGGTGTTAAACATGTTTATGCTTTATATGAATGGATAGAGCTGCATAAGATTTTATTAGAGAAAAGAAAAATTAAGGTTGATGTAATTACTGAAATAGAATTAGAAAAAATTTCACAATTAAAAACACCCAACCAGGTTGTTGCTATTGTGCAACAGTTTGAAATGCTTGATAGTAGAGTGTTTAACAATGGATTATATTTAATGTTAGATGGTATTCAAGATCCGGGAAATATGGGAACTATAATACGTACAGCAGACTGGTTTGGTGTTTCAGGTATTATATGCAGTGAAGATTGTGTGGATATATATAATCCTAAAGTTGTGCAAAGTAGTATGGCAAGTATAGCAAATATTAAAGTTTGGTATGGAAACCTAATAAATGTATTGAAAAAGAATAGTGCTTTAAACGTTTATGGAGCAGTATTAAATGGAGAAGATATTAGAGCTGCAAAATTAACCGAAAATGCAATAATTGTAATTGGGAATGAATCTAAAGGAATTAGAGAGAATTTGTTATCTTATATTGATCATCCCATAACTATTCCCAAATTTGGCAAAGCCGAATCGTTAAATGCTGCGGTGGCTACAGGTATTCTATTTTCTTATTTTAAACAATGATACCTAAGAACGAGCGACTCACACTAAACATAAATCAATTAGATTTTATTCAAACAATTTAATACAATATCGCAAGCTTTTTCAATTTCTTCTTCTGTTATACATAATGGCGGTGCAACACGTAAGCATTGAGGAGCAAATAAAAACCAGTCGGTTAAAATACCTTTTTCAATACAAGTATCAATAATTTTTTTATTGATGTCAAAATTTTCAAATTCAATGGCCATCCATAATCCAGCTGATCGAACGGATTGAATGAATGGATGTTGTAATCTTTCTACAAATAATTTTTCTTTTGCTTCAATTTCTTTTATCCAATTAGATTTTAATAATACTTGCATTGCAGCCATACCTGCTGCACAACTTACAGGATGTCCACCAAACGTAGTTATATGGCCCAACACAGGATTTTCTGTTAACACATTCATTATTTTTTGATCTGCAATAAAAGCACCTAAAGGCATTCCTCCGCCTAAAGCTTTTCCCAATAATAAAATATCTGGTATAATATTAAATTGTTCAAATGCCCATAGAGAGCCTGTTCTGCCAAATCCGGCTTGTATTTCATCTAATATTAATAATACATTTTGTTCTGTACATTTTTGTCTAATGGCTTGTAACCATTTTATATCTGGTTTCATAATGCCGCTTTCTGCTTGTACTGTTTCTAATATAACACAAGCTGTATTTTCATTAATACATTCTAGCATTGAATAGTCGTTATATCTCTCATGCCAAATGTTGGGTAGTAAAGGTCGAAACGCATTACGCCAGTATTCGCTACCCATAACACTTAGCGCCCCTTGTGTAGAGCCATGATAGCTATTATTAAACGCAATCATTTCTGTTCTATTGGTGAAACGCTTAGCCAGTTTCATAGCACCTTCTGTAGCTTCTGTACCAGAGTTTGTAAAGTATACAGCATTTAAACTTGATGGTAAATGTTGTGTAAGTAAGGTAGCATACTGTACTTGAGGGCTTTCAATAAACTCACCATAAACCATTATATGTAAGTATTGTGCCGCTTGTTCTTGAATAGCTTTTACTACTGTGGGATGGCAATGCCCAACATTACAAACGCTTATACCCGCTATTAAATCAATATATTCTTTGCCACTTTTATCCCACAACTTACAATCTTTCGCTCTGGCTATTTCTAAACCAAGCGGATTAGAAGAAGTTTGTGCAATATGGCTTAAAAAAAGTTGACGCTCATTCATTTTAAATTAATGCTCTACCGATGGTTTCATAATAAGTTAGTGCAAATATGAGCACAATTTTCCATTGTTGCGTGGTGCGCAATAATTTAGACTTACTCAGACAAGTGATTGGTAATGTTTATCTTTGGTCCTGTATCTACTTTTATAGATAAAGGGTGATGCATAATCGTTTGTAACGTACCATTTTCAATGTTTAATATTTCTCACATATGAGCTTTTTCAATAGACTATTAGGCAAAAAACAAAAAGAAACTTTAGATAAGGGCTTAGAAAAAACTCGAAAAGGTTTTTTTGCCAAGATCACGAAGGCTGTCATGGGTAAAAGCACAGTGGATGATGAGGTATTAGATAATGTGGAAGAAGCACTTATAACAGCTGATGTAGGCATAACAACCACCATGACTATTATTGGCAATATTGAAAAAAGAGTAGCAAAGGATAAGTACCTCAACACTGCAGAACTCAATAATATTTTACAACAAGAAATAAAAAATATTTTAGTTGAATCAACAAATCAAACAGCAAATTATTTTGATGTTCCATCCAACAAAAAACCATTTATCCTATTGGTAGTAGGTGTAAATGGCGTAGGTAAAACAACAACCATTGGTAAATTAGCCTATCAATTTAAGCAAGCCGGTAAATCTGTTTTGTTAGGTGCCGCTGATACTTTTAGGGCGGCAGCGGTAGATCAATTAACTATTTGGAGTGAACGCATTGGTGTACCAATTGTAAAACAAGGTATGGGTGCAGATCCCGCAGCAGTTGCTTTTGATGCAGTGCAAAGTGGAATATCTAAAAATGTAGATGTGATTATAATTGATACTGCTGGTCGATTACATAATAAATCACACTTAATGGATGAATTAAGCAAAATAAAAAGAGTAATACAAAAAGCAGCACCAGATGGCCCTCATGAAGTACTGTTGGTTTTAGACGGTTCAACAGGACAAAACGCAGTAGAGCAAGCAAAACATTTTACAACTGCAACCAATGTAACGGCTATGGCTATTACAAAGCTGGATGGAACTGCAAAGGGTGGAGTAGTATTGGCAATAGCACATCAATTTAAAATTCCTGTAAAATTTATTGGCGTAGGTGAACAAATGGAAGATTTAATACTATTCAATAGAGAAGCATTTGTAGACAGTCTATTTGGAGGAATAGAGTAACCTAAATCTTTTAAATAACAACAGATTATGTTATGGTGTATTTGTTGGGATCCGTCATTTTAACGTGTTGTTTTATTGTTCTATTAAAATATAGCAATAATAAAGGCATCAATAATTTTGAAATTATTACATTCAATTATTGGGTTTGTGTTATAGTTGGATCGTTTGTAAATGGCCACTATCCTATACAGCTCAACAATTCTTTTCCATCATGGGCTTACTGGGCAATAGTTGTAGGGATATTTTTCATCATTACATTCAATCTTATTGCATTCACAACTCAAAAAATTGGAATATCTGTAGCTTCAGTTACTCATAAATTATCTCTCATTATTCCTTTTATATTTTCCATCTATTTATATCATGATCAAGCTGGAATATTAAAATGGGTTGGACTAGTTACCGGATTGGTAGCCGTTTTGTTTGCTTGTTTTTCTACCAAAAATGATAACGCATCCTTATCTAGTCTCCTAAGATATATAATTCTTTTAGCATTATTTATAATGAGCGGATTATCTGACACATTGGTCAAATATGTAGAAAAAAATTATTTAGATAACACCAATAATAATGCCTTTTTAGCCACAAGTTTTTCAGTTGCTGCACTAATAGGTACCATTGGATTGCTATATCGATATTTGATATTGAAAAAAAACGTTCAATGGAGGGCTGTATTGGCTGGTATTGGAGTTGGAATAATAAATTATTTTTCAATTTGGTGCTTAATAAAAGCATTACAACAGTATACAAATAATAGTACAACAATCATTCCTGTCAATAATATGGGTATTGTAGTATTGAATACCATTGCGGGTGCCATTCTTTTCAAAGAAAAATTATCAATTGCCAATTGGATAGGAATACTACTATCTTTAGTTGCTATTGCTTTTATTGCTTACGGATAAAGAATTGTTGAGGCATACGATATCAAATTTATTTTTTATTTTCATTAAAAAATATATCAATGTGTAATCATAAATTCATGGAAGAGGCTGTCAGCCTAGCTGCAAAAGGAATGGCAAAAAATGATGGCGGACCCTTCGGCGCTATTATAGTAAAAGATGGAATCATTGTAGGACGAGGAAATAATAAAGTTACCTCTAACAACGACCCAACTGCACATGCAGAAGTAGTAGCTATACGAGATGCTTGTAAAACATTAAATGCGTTTCAATTAGAGGGATGTGAAATATATACTTCTTGCGAACCTTGCCCTATGTGTTTAGGTGCTATTTATTGGGCTCGATTAGGTAAAATATATTATGCCAATACTCGTGCAGACGCTTCTCATATCGGATTTGATGACGCCTTTATTTATAATGAATTTAATAAGGATATAGATAAGAGAAGTATTCCTCTTATTCAACTAGGAAGAGAAGAGGCACTTAAAGTATTTAACGAATGGGCAAAAAAGCAGGATAAAATTTTCTACTAATGTATTCAATCTTACGTATTAAAATAACAGTCTAATTAAAAATTTATTTACTCTTTTGAATATTTTCTTTTATTTTTCTTCTAGGCCTTTGCACAAGCTCTCCGCTACAATTTGGACAAATATTCTGCATCTTTTTAGTACATTCTTCACAAAATGTACATTCATAACTACAAATAAATGCCACTGAGTCTAATTTTAATTCCGTATTACATTTTTCACATGTACTTAGCATTTTCATAAAAAATTTATTTATCCTTTTATTTTAGTTAATTATTTTCTATAGCTTTACACGAAGAGTAAAGACCATAAAATAGCTTCTTGAAAAATTAGAAATCCCAACTATGAAATACTATCCACTTAAGAATTCTTCTATGTTGCTAACATTAGATTTTGGAAAGAAGCATTTTGCAACATGTATATATTACACAAAGAGCTTTCGCAAAAATAAAGAATCTAACAAGCAATAATTCATTCTTCTATTTAAATTATATTCGCCAAGTGATTTTTAGAGGATTACATATTATAACCCTATGGATACCCTATATAGTTATTGCAACTATATTACCACAATGTGCTATTGCGCAAAAAATAAGTACTGAAGATAGCATTACCACAAAAAATAATTTACGCTTTCCACTAAAAGATAGGCGTAGTGACCCTTTTGCTGAAAATCATATTAATAACCCATTTCAATTGCTAGACACTACTTTTATTAAACGTGAAGTAGACTATCATTCAAAAACAAAGCAATATTATATTACAGAAAAAATAGGCAATAGTTACTATCGTAAACCAACCGCTTTAAGTGATAAAGAATTTATGCAATTAATGGGCAGTGAGCAAGAAAAAAATTATTTTAAGCAACGATCAGACGCTTTATTTAATTTAAACAGACGATATCAAAAACCTCAACTTAGAGTAACTGATAATTTATTTAATCGAATGTTTGGATCAAGTAAGGTAGATATTAAACCTAATGGATATGTAGACTTATTACTAGGCTATCAAGGACAACGTATTGATAATCCTATTTTACCTGAAAGAGCAAGACGCAGCGGTGGTTTGGATTTTGACTTAAATGCGCAATTAAATGTCAATGCTAGTATTGGAAACAAATTAAAATTTCCTATTAACTACAATACGTTAGCAAACTTTTCATTCGAAAATCAGCTTAAATTAGACTATGCTGGTAATGAGGATGAAATTATTAAATCGTTTGAAGCAGGAAATGTTTCTTTTTCATCTAAAGGTACATTAATGCCTAGTGCACAATCTTTATTTGGATTAAAAGCACAAGTACAATTTGGAAAACTATTTTTAACAGGTGTATTAGCCAACCAACGAGCACAACGTCAAACAATAGTTCTACAAGGAAGAAATGCAAAAACTTCTTTTGCAAAAATGGCTAGCGATTATGATGAAAATAGACATTTTTTATTGGCACAGTATTTTAAAAAAAACTATAATATAAGCATGCAAAATCTACCTGTTGTAAATAGTCAGGTGCAGATTTTACGAATGGAAGTTTGGGTAACCAATCGAAGTGGCTTAACAAATGATACTAGAAATATAGTGGGGTTAATGGATTTGGCAGAATATCAACCGTATAATACCAATATAAAAACGTTAACCACCAACCCACTCCCACAAAATAGTAGCAACGATATATATGAAAAAGTCGCAACCAACATAGCGGCTCGAAATCCATCAACCGTTACAAGTCAATTACAACTATTAAAACTGCAACCTACACAAGATTATGAAAAAACATTTGCTCGAAAATTAAACCCTTCAGAGTATTATTTTAGTCCGCAAATTGGGTTTTTATCTATTAATCAACAACTACAACCTGATGATGTATTAGCTGTAGCTTATCAATACAGTTATAATGGAAGAATATATCAGGTTGGAGAGTTCTCACAAGATGTTGCATTAGATACCAGTAAAGGAATTCAAAATGTATTGTTCTTAAAATTACTAAAAGCTACCTCTCAAAGACCTTCATTGCCCCTATGGGGGTTAATGATGAAGAATATATATTCTTTAGATATAGCCGGTTTACAAAAAGAAAATTTTTCGCTCAATGTATCCTATCAAGAACCAAGTACTGGAGAAAAAAGATATTTACCCGAAGGCGATGCTGCAGGAAAACCTTTAATCTCCATACTAAAACTGGATCGCCTTAACAATCAAAATGATCCACAACCCGATGGTGTATTTGATTATATAGAAGGCTATACAGTACTTTCTCAACAAGGAAAAATTATTTTTCCTGTCCTGGAGCCTTTTGGTAGTGATCTAGAAAAACTTGCTTTTGCAAGCACTCCTGCAATAAGGCCAAAATATAGCTACCGCCCACTATATGATACCATAAAAGCGATTGCCCAAACATTTGCCAATCTAAATCGATATCAATTAAAAGGCTATGCAACTTCTACAGCTACTTCCGATATTTATTTAGGAGGCTTAAATATTCCTCAAGGTTCTGTAATGGTAACCGCAGGAGGCCAAATGCTTAAAGAGAATATTGATTATATTGTTGATTATAATTTAGGAACATTAAAAATATTAAATCAAGCCATTTTAAATTCAGGCATTCCTATTAATATACAATTTGAAAATAGTGCTGCTTTTGGTATACAACAACGAAGCTTTGTAGGCATACAAGCAGATTATAAGTTTAGTAAAGAGTTTTCTATTGGAGCATCCATGGCTCGAATAACAGAACGACCCTTTTATACTAAAGTAAATTATGGCGATGATCCAATAAAAAATACCATGTATGGTATAAACGTGGATTATCAATCTAATTCTCCTCGTTTAACAAAATGGCTTAACAAATTACCTTTTTTCAATAGCACCACTCCTTCTCGTATTAATGTATATGGAGAAGCGGCTTTTTTACAGCCCGGGCACCCTTCTCAAATTGGAAGTGGTAATAGTGGTACTATTTATATTGATGATTTTGAAGGAAGCAGAAGTTCGCAAGATATTCGCTTCCCATCTGTAGCATGGGCATTAGCATCAACACCACAAGGGAATGGCCTTTTTCCAGAAGGTTCATTAATCGATTCAATCGACTACGGATTTAATAGAGCCAAGCTAGCTTGGTATAATATTGAATCTGTACTACAGGATCAACGAAATAGTAACAACCCCATTAAGGACATTAATATATTATCAGATCCACGAACCAGAGCCATATCTATACAAGAAATTTTTCCACAACGTACACCTGATGTAGGACAAAATCAATTAGTAACATTTGACCTATCCTATTATCCAACGGAAAAAGGGCCATATAACTACGATGCAAGAGCAGGAAGTGTAGATGCAAGTGGCAAGTTGTTAAATCCCAAAAAACGCTGGGGTGGTATTATGCGCAATATAGATCAAACTGATTTTGAAACAGCCAATATAGAGTTTGTTGAATTTTGGGCACAAGATCCCTTTATAAAAAATCCAGCCAGTAAGGGTGGTTCATTATATCTTAACCTGGGCAACATATCAGAAGATATACTTAAAGATGGAAAACGCTTTTATGAGAATGGATTGAGTACACCTAATATACCTGCGACAATAGACAGCTCTAAATGGGGAACTGTTCCTCTAAATCCAATGCAAGTTACTCAGGCATTTAGTAACAATCCAGACGATAGACCTTTTCAAGATGTTGGATTAGATGGCTTAAATGATGATGCCGAACGCATCAAACGCCGCAACTATTTAACCAAATTAGCCACAACTTTTGGAGCAGGTTCTGTTGCTTATAATAATGCTTTAAATGACCCATCTGCAGATAATTATACGTGGTATAGAGACCCTTCGTTTGATGTAAGCAATAGCAACCTTCTTACTAGATATAAAAACTACAATAACCCACAAGGCAACTCCCCTATCGCTAGTAACAATACATTCTCTCCTGCAGCAACTGTCTATCCAGATAATGAAGATTTAAATAGAGACAATACCTTAAATGAAACGGAACAATACTTTCAATATAAGATAGATTTAAAACCCAACATGATGGCGGGTAGCGATTACATTACAGACAAGCGAATTGTTTCTGTAACGTATGCGAATGGAACGACGGGTCAAGAAACTTGGTATCTATTTAGAGTGCCTATACAACAGTATGAAAAGAAAGTAGGAAATATTCAAGATTTTAAATCTATCCGTTTCATGCGATTATTCTTAACCGATTTTGAAGATTCGATAACATTACGTTTAGCAAGTTTAGATCTTATTCGTAACCAATGGCGTCAATTTCAATATACGTTAGATACAATGGGGAACTATATTCCATTGACTCCTGGCAATACTAAATTCAATGTATTAGCCGTTAATGTTGAAGAAAATAGTAGTCGATCACCTGTACCCTATGTTATTCCACCTGGTATTGAACGTGTACAACAACTCAATAATAACAATACC
>CAYVXB010000022.1:11494-21879 GCA_964454275.1 uncultured Chitinophagaceae bacterium
TGCAGTCATACCTGTCATTCTTTATCACGCCGGAATTGGCGATATAGATGGCGGCTTTTTAGGTGTCGATATCTTTTTTGTCATTAGTGGATATCTCATCACCAATATTTTATTAAATGAGCAAGCAATGAGTTTACAGATACGTAAACTAGCCATAAATGATGCTAGAGCCGTATTTAAAAATATGCATTTAGACCTGCGTCGATTTAAAAAGCTCTCCATGTTTGTTCATGCCGAAGCAGTTCAAGGACCTGTACGTCAAGTACAAGATAACGACCTTGTGGCTGTAATGCGTATTGGATCTGACTTTTTAAGCAATTATTATGAAGTGCGCATTCCACTTAAAATAACACAAGCAGGACAATCAACACCAGCACTTGTATGGCCAGAAGAGAATAATATAGATTTTTCATTGGATGAATTAACGAACGTAAAACTACTGCGCAACAACAAAAATGCTCCTCCCAATGCTATATTTCGTCAACAGATAGGCAACAAAACATTCTCTATATTAGGCAATCCAAATCTGGGTGAAACCCAAGTTGTTTTACTCGGTATAGAAAATAAAACACCTTCTCGTGCAGACGCTGATGCAGAAGTATGGGTAAATGAATTACGCCTTTCCTCCATTGATGATAGAGGTGGATGGGCCGCTCTAGGCCGTGTAGATATTGGCTTAGCAGATATGGGTAATGTTGCCGTGTCTGCAAATTATCATACTACAGGATTTGGAAATATTGATCAACGTATCAACGAACGATCCAAAGAAAATGTATTACAATTTGATGTAGCAGCCAATGTGGAATTAGGAAAATTATTGCCTTCTAAAATAGGAATAAGCATTCCTTTTTATGGCAGCATTGCTCGAACTACTGCCACCCCAGAATTTGATCCATATGACTTAGATATTCGATTTAAAGATAAATTGGCTAACGCACCTAATCAATCTAAAGACTCCATCCAAAAAAGTGCTATTGATCAAACTACTATCAAAGCATTTAGTTTTAATAATGTACGAAAAATAAACACAACTGGCAAGCGTTTACGCTTATGGAGCATTGAAAATTTTGATATTAGTTATTCCTATATTAAAACAGAAATATCTAATCCCTTAGTACAAAACCAGACAATCATTAGGCACCACGGTACTTTTGGATATACTTTTAATGCCCAACCCAAGTATATTGAACCATTTAAAAATATCATTAAAAGCAAGTCCCCGTGGCTCGCTTGGATAAAAAATTTCAATTTCAATATTAATCCCTCACTCATTAGCTTTAGAGCAGATATCGATAGGCAATTTGGCCAATTCATTCCTCGAACGATAAACGGCTATGATAGTAAAGTATCGAGAGTAGATACCACATACGATAAGTATTTTACTTACAATAGATATTATAATTTAAATTGGAACCTAAGTCGTAGTTTAATGATTGATTTTAATGCTATCAATAATGCTCGTATCGATGAGCCCTATGGCGCTATTGATAATGCTGAAAAAAGAAAAATAGTCCATCATAATTTTTTGAACTGGGGCCGCACTACCCTATATATGCAAAAATTTATTTCGAGCTATGCGTTACCTACCAATACATTTTCTTTTCTTGACTGGACAACCATTCGCTTTACCTATAGTAACTCCTATAATTGGATAGGCGCTTCTCTTATAGCTGCTCAGTTAGGCAACGTTATTGAAAATAGTCAAGAGCGTTCTTTAACAAGCGAATTTGATTTTATGCAACTGTACAACAAATCGGCTTTCTTACGCAAGCTTAATAAAAATGATTCTACAACAACTCGTTGGCAAAAATTTTCAGGGAAATTGCTAACAGCCATAAGTCATATGAACATTCAATATACCGAAACATATCATAGTAGAATTCCTGGTTTTATAAATGAAGTTGATCATGTCGGAAATAATTGGAAACTAAATGCTCCAGGGCTTGATTATATATTTGGAGCTCAGCCCAATCAATCTTGGTTAGCCCGTGCAGCCTCAAAAGGATGGATTACGAAAAACCCTAATTTCAATTTTTTATTTCAACAAGATTTTGAGCAAAAACTAAGTGCAACAACACAATTAGAGCCGATTAAATCCTTAGTCATTGATTTAAACATCGAAAAATCTTTTAGCAAATCATATAATGAATTATTTAAAGACACCTTGGGCACAGGAAATTTTACCCATTTAAACCCTTATGCGTCTGGTGGCTTTAGTGTAAGCTATATTTCCTTTAGTACGTTATTTGAAAAATTTGATCCTAATAAAATTTCCAGAACTTTCAGAACTTTCGAAAACAACAGAATTATTTTGTCAGAACGCTTAGCCACACAAAGCCCTTACTGGCAAAAAATTCCAGTAGCACAACAGCGAACAGTCGATGGATTTTACACCGGTTATGGGCGCTATGCACAGGATGTACTTATACCTTCTTTTATTGCAGCATATACAGGTACAGACCCTTTAAAAGTTCCTTTAATGAATCAAAACAGTAAGAACATTCGATCTAATCCTTTTTCAGGATTAATACCTAAACCCAATTGGCGTATTACATATACAGGCTTATCCAACATAAATAAATCTGAAAGCATATTTAGCAACATCACCTTAACCCACGGTTACAATAGCACTTTAAGTATGAATAGCTTTGCATCTGCTTTATTGTATCAAGACCCATTTAATGTGGGTTATCCAGGATTTATAGATACCATTTCTGGAAATTTTATTCCATTTTTTCTAGTACCCAACTTAACCATTAACGAACAATTTTCTCCATTGATTGGTATAGATATTACTACAAAAACACAATTGAATACGCATTTCGAATTTAGAAAAAGTAGGCAATTAAGTTTAAGCTTAATCGATTATCAATTAAGTGAAGTACAATCTACAGAGTACATATTGAGTGCATCATGGCGTAAAAAAGGGCTAAAGATTCCATTTAAAATTAAAATAGGAAATTTTGAAACAAACAAGTTAAATAATGATATGAATTTTAGGTTAGATGTAAGTATTCGAAACAATGCTAATTCTAATAGCCGGTTAGATCAGGACAATGCTTTTGTTACAGGGGGTCAAAAAATTATACGCATCTCCCCTTCTATCGATTACATACTAAACAATCGAATCAACATTAAACTGTTTTTCGATCAACAAAAAGTTATACCCTATATTTCTTCTGCCCCTCCTATTACCACTACAAGGGCTGGTGTGCAAATACGGGTGGCCTTGGCCAATTAAATAGATAGTGTAAAAATACCTCTTAAAAACATACTCTATATTCCATTTTATCCAAAAAAGCATATTTTGCGACACATTAAATTTATTACATATGCAGTACTTTAAAAATGTATTACCAAAATTCAGCAAACAAATACTAGTGGGCGTATTTTTCTTATTTGCCTTTGTGCAAGCCTATAGTCAAAAAAAACAAAAATGCTTTGAAGATGATGGATTAAAATATAAAACGGTTATTCATATTAATTTTTTATCTACAACACAGGTAAGCGGAGATGTTACAAGTGAAGAATACGACAGTGACACAAAAGCAAAAACGGATTTTACAGGAACCATTAGTGGTAAAATGTTAAAGATTAAATTCAATGGAAAGCCCCCAGTTGTAGGAGCTGCCACAAAATGGCTAGACAAACCTTGGACCATTAAAAAAAGTAAGGGTAAAGAAACCCTATGTGTTATTTTTTATAGTAAAAATTATGACACCCAAAAGTGGAGTAATACTACATATGAGTTTATGCCTTGTCAATAAATTAATCGTAAAATCAACTATTAGATTAACTTTATTTAAAAATTATACTCATGATTACATCTAATATAATTCTTATTGCACTACTTCCCATAGCTCTAATAACCATTGTATTTTCAATTGTATTTCGTCCAATTATTAAACCATACTTTTTACGAAAACGACTACTTAAAACAGGTCTTTATTAAAAGTAATCTAGGCGAAACATGGCAAACCAAAATAAAAACAACTATTCCATTGTTTAAAATGCACTTGCTAACTTCAGGCGCTATATTTAATATACTTTATGATGCGAACGATAAAACGAAAGTAATTCTTGACAAAAAGCATCTTCATTTCAATAATCAATTGATAAACTATTTCATACTTAAACAGTAAAATTCAGTTTTACCCTTAACATGTTCATTAAGTGCATTACTAAAAATTGAGTTAAATACATTTCTATAAATAATATAAACAGTATTTATCTTTGCCACTTATGCAAAAAGAGATTGTAGTTAGTGGCTTACGCCCTACAGGGTTTTTACATCTTGGAAATTATTTTGGTGCGTTGCAAAATTATGTGCGCATGCAAGAAACGTATCATTGCTTTTTCTTTGTAGCTGATTGGCACGCCCTAACAACACATACCAACGGGAAAACTATAAACGAAAGTGTGCAACGAGTAATAGCTGAAAATATTGCTTGTGGACTTGATCCACAAAAAGTAACGCTATATGTACAAAGTGATATACCAGAGATTGCAGAACTGTACTTATTCTTAAATATGCTAGCTTACAAAGGTGAATTGGAAAAAACGGCATCCTTTAAAGATAAAGCACGGCAACAGCCACAAAATATTAATGCGGGATTATTAACCTATCCTGTTTTAATGGCTGCAGATGTTTTAATACATAAAGCCACAAAAGTTCCTGTAGGTAAAGATCAAGAGCAACATTTAGAAATGGCACGAAATTTTGCACAACGTTTTAATCATAGGTATGGAGAATGTTTTCCGGAACCACAAGCTTTTAATTTTGGGAATGATTTGATAAAAATTTTATCCCTCGATGGAAATGGGAAAATGAGTAAAAGTGAGCACGAGCTGGCAACTCTCTATTTATCGGATAGCGATGAAATGATTCGAAAAAAAATCATGAAAGCAAAAACAGATGCCGGCCCTACCATACCCAATACACCCAAAGCTGATTATATTGAAAATTTATTTACACTAATGAAATTAGTTAGTAAGGATGATGTTGTACAACATTTCGAAAACACCTACAATAACTGTATCATTCGTTATGGCGATATGAAAAAGCAATTAGCGGAAGACATGGTACAATTCATTGCTCCCATTAGAACGAAAGCAGAGGCAATACAGAAGGACAACATTTATATTTCCAGTATCCGGAAGCAGGGCGCAGAAAAAGCCAGAATAAACGCAGGAAAAACAATCAAAGAAGTAAAAGAAAAAATGATGGGGCTGTAAACAAGCCCCATCATACAAATCAATATATGTTAGTATTAGTTTGAGGTAGTACTAGCTGCTCCAAACTTTTCAACAAGCAAATCATCCATTTGATCTGCCCAACTAGCTGTATCATTAATTAATGTATAAAATTCATTATAATCCATTCCTTCTATATCTCTTTCTCCAAATACATATATTTGGCCATCATCGGGAAATGTACAAAATTTCATGCCCAAAAATTTTCTATTAGCACTCAAAAGTTCTTCGTATAAAAATAGTTTTTTGTCTGAAGATGTAGGAATGGGGTACACAGGTGAATATACTCGAATAAAAGTTCTAACAGTTTGTTTAACTGTAGTATAACTAGAAAAGCTTACTTGCAACTTAGCACTTCCTTTTGTAAAAAACCAAGACTCTGCTTGAGCATTATAAATATCATCTGCATTGATGCCAATTTCTTTACAAAGTTGTTTAACATACTCTGTTACCATTGGTATTGTTGTCATAAAAAGATTTTAAAATGATGAAATAATAATTATACTGGCAATATACAAACTAATGTAGTATAATAGAAAAATTAATTATTTAATATGCATATTTGCTATTGTATTCTCTATTCAACATTTAATGAATTACTTTAAAACTCGACAACAAAAAAAACAAACAGAAATATGGGACCCCATCCGAAAAAGTTGGGTACACCTAACCCCAGAAGAATGGGTTCGGCAAAATTTTATACACCATATTATAGAGGTTAAAAAATATCCTCCCACATTAATTGCTATTGAAAAAGAAATTCAATTATATGAACTTCGCAAACGATTTGATATTGTAATATATGATAAAAACACAAAACCCTGGATGATTGTAGAATGTAAAAATGAAAACGAAATATTAAGTGAAAAAACGTTAGAACAAGCTTTACGATATAATTTAATTATACAAGCTCCATATGTAGTAGTTACCAATGGAGCCAATACCATTACCTTTCATCATAAAAATAAAACCATAGAAAGAATAAAACAATTACCTGATTTCCTTGTAGAATAAAGCTTACATTACTTTATGTTTTTGACTTTTTAATTTTGACTTAAATAAATATCTGTGAATAATATTGATAACATTGAAGTATACGGTGCTCGAGTACACAACCTAAAAAATATTGACATCAATATTCCCAAAAATAAATTGGTAGTTATTACCGGTATTAGTGGAAGCGGAAAATCATCCTTAGCATTCGACACTATTTATGCAGAAGGACAACGCCGATATATGGAAACATTCGGAACCTATGCTCGTCAATTTATGGGTGATATGGAAAGGCCAGATGTAGACAAGATTACAGGCCTCTCCCCTGTTATTTCTATTGAACAAAAAACTACCAATAAAAATCCTCGCTCCACTGTAGGGACTATTACCGAAGTGTATGATTTTTTACGGTTATTATTTGCTCGTATTGGCGAAGCCTACAGTTACAATACCGAAAAAAAAATGGTAAAATTTAGTGAGGAAGAAATTATAGAAGATATCTTTTCAAAATATAAAAATCGAAATATAACGCTATTAGCTCCGTTGGTAAGAGGCCGCAAAGGCCACTACAGAGAACTGTTTGAAGACGTTCGTAAAAAAGGATTTTTAAAAGTTAGAATAGATGGGGAAATAAAAGATCTGCAATCTAAAATGCAAGTAGATCGTTATAAAATCCACGACATAGAAGTAGTTATAGATCGCCTACCCGTAACCAATGATATGAAAGTACGTTTAAGCCAAAGCGTACAAAAAAGTTTGCAAATAGGTAAAGGATTAATGTTCATAACAGCCCCCCCGCCCCCCAAAGGGGGGATTCGGCAAGCAGGTCACCTTCTATCAAAAGAGAATACGATACAAAGCAGCGGGCTACAAGGCCCCTCCGAAGGAAGGGTTGTGGAGGCCGTGGGGGCAGTGTATTCTCGACAACTCATGTGTAGCGATACGGGCTTATCGTACGAAGAGCCATCGCCCAACAGCTTTTCATTCAACTCGCCCTATGGTGCATGTCCTATTTGTAAAGGATTGGGAACGATGTATCAAGTAAATATGGATGCGGTAATGCCTAACCTTACATTGAGCATACAAGCTGGTGGCATTGCTCCTCTAGGTGAACAGCGAGAAGCACAGTCTTATAAACAAGTAGAACAATTGGCTCGTAAATACAAAATAAGTTTAACTACACCCATCAATAAATTATCGCCCCAAGCACTTAATCTTATTTTATATGGCAACGAAAATGGATCTACAGAAACACATTTCAATTTTGATACATTTTCTGAAAGCTTTGACAATGAAGCATTTGAAGGCATAATACCCATGTTAGCCAGAAGATTTACTGCATCCCCATCCGATGCTATACGCAGTTGGGCAGAATCATTCATGCAATTACAAACCTGCGAAAGCTGTAATGGGAGCCGTTTAAAAAAAGAAAGCCTTTGGTTTAAAATCAATCAAAAAAATATTGCAGAATTGGGCTCAATGAATTTAGATAAATTATTACAATGGTTTAATACTATTGAAAAACATTTAACCAACAAAAAAAATATCATTGCAAAAGACATTATCAAAGAAATTAAAGAGCGCTTACAATTTTTATTAGATGTTGGCTTAACCTATCTCACTTTAAATAGACCTTCTAAAACATTGAGTGGAGGTGAAGCTCAGCGGATTCGTTTAGCTACACAAATAGGCAGCCAATTACAAGGCATCACCTATATTTTAGATGAACCTTCCATTGGTTTACATCAACGAGATAATCATCGATTGATTGAAGCACTTAAACATTTAAGAGATATTGGTAACAGCATTATTGTAGTGGAACATGATAAAGATATTATGCTCGCTGCAGATCATTTAATTGATGTAGGCCCCAAAGCAGGTAAACACGGAGGACAAATTGTTGCACAAGGTTCGCCTAAAGATTTATTGAAATTAAACACCCTTACTTCTTCTTATTTAAACGGCTACCATTCCATTGCTATTCCTGCACAACGTAAAAAAGGTAATGGCAATTATGTTGAGCTCAAAGGCGCTACAGGAAACAATCTTAAAAATGTTACCGCAAAATTTCCTTTAGGAACATTTATTGGCATAACGGGTGTAAGTGGCAGTGGAAAATCTACTTTAATTACAGATACCCTCTATCCTATTTTAAGCAAGCATTGTTATAATTCTAAAACACAACCGTTACCATACAAAACTATAAACGGCTTAGAACATATTGATAAAGTCATTGAAATAGATCAAAGCCCTATTGGTCGTACACCACGGAGCAATCCGGCAACCTATTGTGGTTTTTTTAATGATATTCGTCAACTTTTTGCGAGCATACCAGAAGCCAAAATAAGAGGATATGGACCAGGCCGATTTTCATTTAATGTAAAAGGCGGACGCTGCGATGTTTGCGAAGGCGGCGGCATGCGGGTAATTGAAATGAATTTTTTACCTGATGTATATGTGCATTGCGAAAAATGCAATGGGAAACGATACAATAGAGAAACGTTGGAAATTCGCTATAAAGGAAAATCGATTAGTGATGTATTAGATATGACGGTTGATGAAGCTGTAGATTTTTTTACTAATATTCCTTATCTCTACAGAAAAATAAAAGTTTTACAAGAAGTAGGGTTAGGATATATCACGCTCGGGCAATCGGCTGTAACGCTGAGTGGCGGAGAAGCACAACGCGTTAAACTATCTACCGAATTAGCTAAAAAAGATACCGGAAAAACATTTTATATTTTAGATGAGCCAACTACGGGTTTACATTTTGAAGATATTCAGCATCTCATACAGGTACTCAATAAATTAGTAGATAGAGGAAACACCGTATTGGTAATTGAACACAACCTAGACATTATTAAAGTAGCCGATTATATTATAGACATTGGCCCCGAAGGCGGTGATGCTGGGGGTTATATTATAGCAGAAAGTACTCCCGAAGAAATGATCAAAAAAAAAGAAAGCCATACGGCTAGGTTTTTGAAGATGGAGTTAAAATAATTTGTTGTCATCCTGAGCTTGTCGAAGGATTATTTTATGTACTTAACTGAACCGCTATATTCATCTTTGTTGCGTCGCACACTGGAGCTGTATTTTTGCTATTCAGCAATACACAGCCATTATATAAAATAACTTAGGAAACTTTAGAAACAATTGAAGTTTCCTAAGTTTTCTATATCCCTAACTGGCAGATATGCAGCCAAGCCATGGAGCGTTAACGTATCTGTGCCAATGCTAACTCCAACTAGTTCTCACCGTAGGTTGTAAACGAGGACTAAAACAGGCTCTGAAATGTTAGCGGTTATGCCGAAATAAAATGTAAACTAATAAAAATTATTTTATGAAAATTATTGCTGAATTTAAAGGACAAAATGGAAAACTAATTGTGTACGAAGATTTTTTAGCAATTTCTAGGAACACTTTTGGAGGCTTTATAAGTCAAGGAGGATCATCAGGTGAAAGAAGATACTTCTATAAAGACATTAGTTCGATTGAATATAAAAAACCTAATCTTTTAGCTAATGGTTACTTTAAAATTTTAGTTTCTGGTTCAAAAGAAACAAATGCTAAAGTCGGATTATTTTCCTCTTCCAGAGAAAGTATGCAAGATCAAAATAGTGTTGTTTTAAGAGCATTCTCCAAAAAAGAAGGAGAAGAAACAGATAAAATTTATGAGTTGATAATGCAAAAAATAATGAATGCTAAAAAAGAAAACGTTTCTGGCAGCAATAGCAAAATGGACGAATTGAAAAAATTAGGAGAATTAAAAGCAGCTGGTGTATTAACAGATGAAGAATTTCAAAAAGAAAAGGAAAAGCTTCTTAACAGTTAAATGCAAGGTATAAACCATCAAACCCTAACTGGCGCAGATATGCAGCCAAGCCATGGAGCGTTAGCGTATCTGTGCCAATGCTAACCCCAACTCGTTCTCACCGTAGGTTGTAAACGAGGACTAGCAAAGGAAGCAAAAAGAATAGGTAGAGCAACCTATTATACTAAACCGAAAAATTAGTATTACATAGATATTGCATAAAAACTTGGTTTTTTAAAAGTAGAGAATAATTGCCAAAATGCTTTGATTCGAGAATGTTAAGATAACTGTGTAAAGGTTTTAAATTTTTACATTACATCTTTGT